>NZ_JAKUFV010000002.1:0-348168 GCF_022663595.1 Bacillus cereus group sp. BfR-BA-01360 | reverse complement strand
TTTAAAACGAATCCTAACCTTGATGAAAGAAACAAAGTAAAAAAGAATAAAGAGAAAGACGACTTTTCATTCAAAATTGAATGAAAAGTCGCCTTTCTTGTTTTGTATCCGGTTTATAAACCGAAAAACGTAAGTTTTTCAGTGGCCTCCTTCATCTACGGAGCCTTTTTGTTAGGAAATACTATATATGTTATTAAAAATACTGATAGATTTGATTATCATGGTGAAGCTAATCGAGAGTATAAAATATTTTGTGTAAATGAAAAAATACAAAATAGAAAGAACTTTTCTAGTAGAAGGTTACATTAGGAAGTTTATACAATATTAGTTTGATATAGTTATAGTGTAAAGAAAAACTATTTTGATATAAATGAACTTTTGTTATATAATATTTTTATAATAATTGATAGAAAATATTCGTTTTTATATTAAGGGGAAATATAAGTTTTTATGAAAAATATAGATTTTATACTCGAAAGTGATGAAATGTTAAAGCCCTCTGAACGGCTCATATTGTTATTATTAGAAAAACATAGGATGCTGTATACAAATGATTTATTGGCGCTATCTAATTTATCGTATAAAACATTAACAGATTCCTTAACAGCGCTTGTTGCGAAGTCGTATGTACTGAAAGAGACAGGGAAAGGAAGAAGACAAAATTGTTATAGATTAATTTAAATAAAAAGAAAAATCTTATTTTTGATTGAAAACAAAAATAAGATTTTTCTTTTTATTTGCAATTTTTGTTTTTTAGATTTAGATACACAAAAAGCAAAAATGAATTCAAAAAATAATACAAAAGAATATGACTTCAAATAATTGTGTTATGTAAACTAAAAAGAAGCTTTTCATTCTCTATCGGAATATAACGAATTGTATTAAAGTATGTTGATACAAAAATATGATCAAAGCAAGAAATAATAGCAATTTTACCGCTGTTCGTTTTTTGAAGGCATAATTTGACAAGTAACGGATGAAGTAGCGTAAACTACAATTTTACAGCACAAAAAATAAAATATTCAGCTGAAATATAAAGATGTCGTCGAAAGCTATCTGGAATTGATTGATTAATGAGATTTTTTTATAGAGGAGCTTGTTTTATATGAGGAGAATTTAGAATCATACAAGCTCATATGGAAGGCAGTAAAATAAAATGGGTTAGGAGGATTTCAATGATGAGGAAACTCAAAAAGGTAAATGTTCCTAATACAATGCAACATCAATCGCAGTCTAACGAATATCGAGTTATAAATAAGAAAAAAATAAGGCGTTTTCTTCTCGCACTTCTATTTATTGTCTCCTCAACACTTTATGTGCAATATATACTTACAAAGCAACAGGAAATGATTCAAAAGAAGCGTGTTATAGTTGAAAAGCAACAAAAACAACTTGTATATTTAAAGAAAGATTCTGAGTATTTAGAGGCAAAGGTTGAAAATTTAACAAATAATGAGGAAGAAATTTTGCAATTTGCAAGAAAAGAGTACCATTTTTCGAAGCCGGATGAAACAATTTTCATATTACCTGAATAATTATAATTGTACATAAAAAATAGTTAGCGAGAGCTGAGTGTTTTTTTGTTACTGTTGATGTACTGTAAGTTGTTACATATATAAGGAAGATTGAAGTTTCACACTTTACTTGTATATAGAGTAGTATGAAGTGCGTCTATAAATTATATTTTTCCTAAAGGGGGTCAGTTTGAATAATTCTTGAGATAAAATATTGTAAAAATTCTGTTAATTATATATAATTTTAATAAGCACACTCTTTTTTAACGTATTTCCGAAAGAAGTCTCCTATCTTCAATGAATGTGAGGACTTAGCCCGGTGGGAGATGAATTTTGATTGGTGTTAGCCAAAGTCTTGGATCTAATTAGTATTAGATGTATGTTTATTAGCAGGAAAATAAAACTCTTGATGCAAGAGGAGGAATTCGGTCAACTAACCGATGGATTCACAGTTTATACGCTTGTTAAGAAAAATGCTACCCTTGCATAAGAAAGGAAGATACATGTGTACGCTTCTAATACGATCTACATCGTAGGGGATGCAAAAGCGCCTCAAAATAATCCGATTACTGAAAAGTTTAAAAGTTATTTTGTAGCATTCGTACTGGAGAGAGATACAGGAGAAATTATAGATGCAGATTGCTCCGCAACTATTGCCTTAACTTCTCAGTTTGTAAAGTATTTATTTTTACATAAAAATATAAACGATTCGCATCTAGCTGATGAAATTAAAGGGCGTTATTTTGGCTCATCGCAAAAGGCACTACTTGTAGCGTTAAAGGACGCACAGAAAAAATATAATCAGATTGCTGCTTTGTCTACTTCTTCATAGACAAAATCCAGCCGTAAGACGCTTTTCTTATGGCTGGATTTTTTTATTGGACAAAGAGGAAAGGGTGGGAAATTTGAAAATTATAGATGTAAAGGTAAAGCGCCGATTGATTGAACTTCATACTCCGTTTAAAACAGCGCTGCGCACTGTAACAGAGATTGAAAGTATTGACGTTTTTCTCCATATAGATAATGGAATGGTAGGAAGAGGAGCTGCTGCTCCAACTCCGGTTATTACAGGTGATTTTGCAAGTGGAATTGAAGAGGCGATTTTAGGACCGATTCGCTCTAGTTTAATAGGAAAAGAGATTGAGCAACTTCATTCCTTATTATCATATGTTCAAAAGAGTTGTATTGGAAATACGAGCGCGAAGGCAGCAGTAGATATTGCTTTATATGATGCGTATTGTCAATTTCATAACATCCCGCTTTATGCCTTATTGGGTGGAAAGAAGGAAATTTATACAGATATTACGGTAAGTGTTGATGATCCTATATCGATGGCAAAAGAAGCGAAAAAGCATGTGGAAAAAGGATTTCAAACGTTAAAGATTAAAGTTGGTCAATCCGCTCGGTTAGATTTAGAGCGAATTGAGGCCATTAAAAATATCATACCGAAGGATATTGCGCTTCGGTTGGATGCCAATCAAGGATGGGAACCGAAAGAGGCCGTTTCCATTATTAAAGAAATGGAAAAGAGAAATGTAAATATCGAATTTATCGAACAGCCTGTTCATGCGCAAGATTGGGAAGGACTGAAATATGTCAAGAATCATGTATATATACCAATTATGGCTGATGAAAGTATTTTTTCAGCGGAAGATGCATTAAAGCTTGTTCAAGGACATTATGTTGATTGCATAAACATTAAATTAATGAAATGTGGCGGGATACGCCAGGCGTGGAAAATTGCTGATGTCGCAGAAGCGGCAGGTGTGAAATGTATGATTGGCAGCATGATGGAATCATCGCTTTCTGTAACAGCCGCAGCGCATATAGCGGCTGCGCATCCGAATATTCATTATGTTGACCTTGATGCGCCGTTATGGCTAATGGAAGAGCCAGAAGGAATCAGTTATAGCGGAGCGAAGGTAAACTTACAATTTTAGAAGAGTTATTGTTTCAAAGAATGATAAACTAGCAAATGATTTTTTTAAGGAGGATTTGTATGAAAAAAGTGGGGACTACATTATTAACAAGTCTATTTCTCTTTTCATCTTTCTCAGCAGTAAGTGCGAAAGAAAGAATAGGAAATACAGCTTTCATTGATGTTGCCGCTGCAACGCTATGGACTGGTCCGAATCTACTTCGTCCCATTGATGAGCCGAGCGCAAGCAATCCTGTGGATCTATGGAAGTGGACGAAATCTATGACACTTGATGAAAAGCTTTGGTTAACAAATACAAATAAGCTGGAAACACAAGCGTTATTAGGGCAGGAAGTAACCGTTATTGAAAGGCAAGAAGAATGGGTGAAAGTCATTGTACATGGACAACCGACGCCAAGAAATGAACAAGGTTATCCAGGATGGATGCCAGAAAAACAACTAACGTATCACCAAGAATTTGCGGATAAGAAAAATCAGTCCTTTGTTTTAATTACAAAACCTACAGCCATCTTATATATCAATCCTTCCGACAAAAACAAATCGTTAGAGGTCAGTTATAATACACGTTTGCCACTTGTAAGCGAAGATACCATTTCATATCGTGTTCTATTACCAAATGGTCAAAAAGCTTGGTTACGTAAAAAAGATGGTACGGTATACCATTCACAAAATGATATACCGACGCCAACAGGGGACGATTTAGTGAATACAGGTAAATTATTTTTAGGACTGCCATATATATGGGCTGGTACAAGTGGATTTGGATTTGATTGCTCTGGATTTACACATACGATTTACCAATCACATGGTATTACCATTCCGCGTGATTCAGGCCCACAGTCAAAAGCTGGCATGGCGGTAGAAAAAGAACAGTTACAAAAAGGAGATTTAATTTTCTTTGCTCATGATGGTGGAAAAGGAAATGTTCATCATGTAGGAATGTACATTGGGGATGGAAAGATGATTCACTCTCCGAAAGCGGGAAGAACGGTTGAGATTATTCCGGTAGACACACCTGGATATATCGAAGAATATGCCGGAGCTCGGCGTTATTTACCATAATCAAAAATGATAGGAGGATGGAAATGAATCAGGTTATTCGTATTTCATTCATTAGTATGTTACTGGCTTCTTCCTTTTTAGTTGGTTGTAGTGCAGAACAATCAACGACGAATTCGAAAGAAGAGAAGAAAGTATTACAATTAACGGAAACAGGAGAAATCCCATCATTGAACTCAGGAAAAGTGACAGATGCGATTTCGTTTAACGTTTTAAACAATGTGATGGAAGGGCTATTTCGATTATCAAAAGATGATGAAGTCATTGCAGGAATGGCTCAAAATTATGAAGTGAGTCAAGATGGTAAAAGATATACATTTCATTTGCGTGAAGCAAAATGGTCAAATGGAGACCTTGTCACAGCACATGATTTTGTTTATGCATGGAAACAAGTGATCAATCCAGAAACAGCTTCACAATATGCTTATATTATGTATGATGTGAAAAATGCAGAAAAGATCAATAAACAGCAATTAGGATTAGACGAACTAGGGGTAAAAGCAATAGATAATAAAACTTTTGTTGTAGAATTAGAGCATCCTGTGCCGTACTTTACGAAGTTACTTTGTTTACCAACTTTTTATCCAATTCATGAAAAATATGCAAAGGAACAAAGAGAGAAATACGGTTTAGAAGCTGATAAAACTGTATATAATGGCCCGTTCACATTATCGGAGTGGAAACATGAAGCAAGTTTCACTATGAAAAAGAACAATCAATATTGGGATAAAAAAGAGGTAAAACTAGATGAAATCAACTATCAAATTGTAAAAGACATTTCAACTGTCGTGAATTTATATGAAACAAATAAAATTGATCGAGCTGTTATTTCAACAGAATTTGTTGATAAATATAAGAACAATAAAGAACTGAAACAATTTACGGACCCTATTATGTATTTCTTTCGTTTTAATGAAAGTGTACCGATTTTGAAAAATAAACATGCACGCCTAGCTTTAAGTATGGCTTTTGATAAAAAGGATCTTGCTACATCTTTTTTAAATGACGGATCAGAACCTGCCAATTACTATATTCCAAGTGGCTTCTTATTAGATTCAGATAATAAAGATTTTAGAGAAACGACGATGGAAATTAATAAAACAAATGTGAAACAGGCGAAAGAATATTGGGAAAAAGCAAAACAAGAAACAGGAACAAATGAAGTTACGATTGAGATGTTAAACTACGATTTAGAAAACTTTAAAAAAGTTGGAGAGTACATTAAAGAGCAGCTTGAAAAGAATCTTCCAGGTTTGACGATAAACGTAAAGTTACAACCTCATTCTCAAAAACTAGCATTAGAGAAAAAGAAAGAATATGAAATGTCATTATCACGTTGGTTACCAGATTATCCAGATCCCATGACATATTTAGAGGTTTTTCTTTCTGAAAATGGAGTGAATAATACGGGATATGCAAATCCAGAGTACGATGCATTACTGAAAAAGATAAAACTAGAGTTAGGAAATGATGAACAGGCACGCTGGAAAGCAATGCAAGATGCGGAAAAAATGTTGCTTGAAGATGCGGTCATTGCACCGGTATTTCAGCACGGATTATCGTATTTACAAAAGCCATACGTTAAGAATTTATACGTACATCAATTTGGACCAGCAACAACTTTAAAATGGACCGATATTAAAAAGTAAAGGTTATGATTTAAAGAGCAGACTTCGTTTTATACGATAGTCTGTTTTTATTTATAGATATACTTTCTCATTGCAGTGATGAAGGAGTTAGTATGGTATAATTTACTAATCTATCAGATAAAAGGGGAAATATACTTATGAGGAAGGATATAGAAACAAAGAGGCTATATATGAGACGACCAAGCATGGAAAATCGGGATGAGTTCTATGAAATCGTCAAACAAGAGGAAGTAGGTAAGTGGCTAGCAGTCGCAAGGGGAATGTTGCGAGAAGAAGCTGAGCAGTATATTGATCAACTCATTTCACATTAGAAGCAGAATGGATTTGGTGTATGGTTTTTATTTCATAAAATAAGCGGAGAATTACTTGGGCATTGCGGATTAAGATACATAGATGGAACAGAAGAGGTAGAGATTATGTATTTGCTTAATCCGAAGTTTTGGGGGAAAGGTTATGCGACTGAAGCAGCTTATGCAGCCATTCAATATGCTATTTATGATTTGAAGCTTACTACATTAAAGGCACGAATTAAAACGAAGAATATGAAGTCAAGAAATTTGTTAGAAAAGATAGGGTTTACGTATACGCATGATAGGAGGAAGAATGGGGATACATTATTACGCTTTGAGTATAAATATGTAGATTAGTGATAAATATTTTTCGGCCTAGTATATGTGTATGAAGTTGTGTTCGGAAAAAATAGGACTGGTAATAAGCTAATTTTTGTCAAAATTTTGATAGAAACAGTTTAAAATGGGGGAATTCAGATGGAGAAGTTATCACAAGAAATTATCAATTGGGTTCGAACAGAGGATAAACGAGTTGTAATCGGTATTGCAGGACATGGTGCTGCGGGAAAAACGACATTTGCGAATAAACTGAAAGAGCAATTTATGTCAAAAGAAGTAAACTATATTAATACAGATCCATATATTGTGAGTTCGAGTATTCGAAAGCACGCAATCATTCATTATACATATGAAAATAAAGAGCATCATTATAAAATGACAGCTTGCCATCCAGCTGCACATCATTTGGAATCTTTAGAAAGAGATGTTCAAATGGTTCGAGATGGACTGGATTTCTATACTATTGATACGCATTATATGGAACGTGAATTCATTTCTTCGAATCGTAAAGTGACGATTGTAGAAGGAATGAGTGTCGCATTTCTTAATTCCGATCTATTTGATTTGAAAATTTACTTTTATACAGATGGAGAAACAGAACTTATGAGAAGGACAAGTCGAGATGTTGCAGAAAGAGGGATGGACATTGAATATTTAAGGCAATCTCATGAGGAACGTCGCATACAGTATGAAGTATTCATGCACCCGTATCATGAGCGTTTGATATAATTATTAAAAATTCCGCTGAAGGATTTTGCATAGAAAAAAATACATCTGCAATATGAATAGAAAATAGGAGCAATTCTGCTCCTATTTTTGTATGGTCTTTATAAAGAGCTAGAAGAGCGAATCATAACAATGATAGCATATTTAATACACTTGTTGGGTACATATTTGATTCATGTTGAAGATAGACAATGTAGTCATCATGTTATTGGTTAGCTTTGTATTACGATAAAAAAATTATTGGTTGTTATTTTGTCTTTCATCTTGTTCTCGTTGTTCAGAAGGTTCCTCGGTTGGATCTGGTTCTTGTTCATCCTTCACGTTATTGCAACCAAATAATAGTCCTGAAGATATAACAGTAGCCATTAAAGCAAATAAATACTTTTTCTTTTTCATGGAATCGTCCCTCCTTTTTTAGTGTACTACTAGTAATGTTTCCTCAGAGATTTAAGACTATGTAAGTTTTTTATTAAAATGATTTTTTTATTTGAAATATAGGTTTGTCACAATGATAAGAGAAGGGCGTTATGATAGCGTGAATGAATTATTTTTGGAAGAGAAGAGTAATGGTTAGAGCTCAATCTGAGAATACAGATATTTTTATTTACATTTGAATGGGTTTTTGCTATACATAGAAGCAGAGGCGTATATCTTGCTCCTCTGCTTACGGTTTTACATCTAAGTTTTGTAAAAACAATGTTGCGGAAACGTATCGTTTTGCTAACATTTGTACATATGCAGTATGTACAGAAAGCGTCGCGATAATAATGGCGTTACGAATTGCTTCGCGCTGTTCATTGTTGATTTGATCAAATTGGCTGGCAATTTTGTCAGCTTTCTCTTTTACTATATTTTCAATTGTATGGATAGTGTCCGTTGCGTTTAATTGTAAACAGTTCCCTTGATTTAACTCTTCAAATAAAGAAGAGTACGCAACGTATAAATGAACGGGATTAATTAAATCATCGCTGCGGTCTGCTGGATCATTGACAATGAGTCTAAGCAGTTTCCGAATAGATTCAAAATCAAGTGCTGTTTTTAAATCTTCGACAATGAAAAGCAAAGCAGCTTGCTCAATGGAGTATTTTTTTCCCTTTTGCGGGGATCCAATCATTTCTTTTATATCGCGTTTTACCCAGTTTTGCATTGCAGTTACAGAAAAACTGGTATTTTCAATTTGATTACCAAGTGCAACGATTTCATTTAAAGAAAAGCCAACATCAGTATCTTCAATTTTTATCAACTTTTCGAAAATAGGTGAAAGTGCGGTTGTGATAAAAGCAGTTACGCTTTGTCCGCTTTCAATATCTTTTTTATGTGATTTTGCCCAAGCTTCTTGTAATATGCTAAGAGGCTTTTTTGTGTTCCATCCTCTTAAAGAAAGGAGGAGTGCTGCCATTTCGTTTCGTGTGAGATGAAATGTTTCCATCTTTTCACCTCCAAAATTATAAAAGTTCTTATGACCTTATAATATGTGTTGTTTTATGCAAAGTCAATTCCATTTTGTTTCATTTTTCCTTTGTTCTACAAAATATTAAGTAAATAACTTGCTTATTTCAAGAAAAGTTCATATAATAAGTTCATAAGAACTCTTTATATGAGTTTAAAATAAATCTATCATTCTTATTTTCAAGAAAGATAGATTTCACATATATCTATAGTAAAAGGAGAATGGATATACTATGTTGAAAAAACTCGTTTCAGTAATGACTGCATTCATGGTGATCTTTGGAGCTAGTAGCTTTGTTTTTGTAGATCATGCAGCAGCGAAAAGTTACAAATCTGGTAAAAAGTCATTTACACCAAGTTCTGGACAAAAGTCAAAAGTGAATTTAAACAAAAAAGATTCTAACGTAAATTCACAAAAGACAAATCCAGATACAAAAACGAAAGCTACAAATACAGCGCCCAAAAGTAATAAAGGAAGCTTTATGAAAGGGTTATTACTTGGTGGTTTAGGTGGGCTATTAATGGGAAGCCTATTCTCAAATATGGGCGCACTTGGTTCTATATTGGCGTTCATGGTAAATATGTTAGTAATGGCTGGTATCGTGATGTTGGCGATTCGAGCATTTAAATATTTTAAAGATCAGCGTAAGAAACAAGCGGAGGAAACAGCATGGAGAGGTTAAAGATTTCTGAACAGGAGCTAATTAATGCACTATGTGTATACATTGCTGAAAAAAGACAAGTTGCTCCTGAAGCTGTTTTAGTTGAACTGATGTACGATGATGACTATGGATTCTCCGCTGAAGTAGAAGTAAACGGTCGTCAGCAAATTTTAATCCAAGCGAATTTAATTGAAGCGCTTCGTCTATGGCTAGATCGAGAGTACAATCTCAATCCTTACGCAGCAAGACTACAGCTTGAATTAGATGATGAAGAAGGTATTATCGCATTGGCGAGTGTTAATCATTCAGATAACTAGAGTAAAAAGCTGTTGAGAGCAATCTCAACAGCTTTTTTAGTATGCACAATTTGCAAATTATTTCTGCTTAAAATGTAAGAGGGAGTGTTATTAAGTTTCGCTCGTATAAAACTGAAAAACGGGAAGTTTGAAAGGAATGATATTTTAAAATATTGTTAAAAGAACCTCGTATTTAAATGTTTTTAAGGAGTAAGTAAAATTCTTCCGCTAGTCTCTCTTCGTTCAACAGCTTCATGGGCGAGGTCAGCATCTGCAAGGGAGTAAGTTCGATCAATTTTAATAGAAAGTTTTCCGCTTTGAACCCATGTAACAAAATCGCGAATATATTGAGACCAATATTTCATATAGGGAAGACCATTTGTTCTTGTTATAAAGAGAGAACCTTTTTCTTGAAGTGTCATTAAATCGATAGGAGGAACATATCCGCTAGATTGTCCATAGTTTATCATATATCCGCCAAGAGCAAGACTATTTAAACTCGCGTCAAAAGTATCTTTACCAACACCATCATAGACAACATTTACACCTTGCCCGTTTGTAATGCGTTTTACTTCTTTTACTATATCCGACTGTGTAGAAATGATCACTTCATCAGCACCAGCCTCCATTACATAACGAGCCTTTTCTTTTTTTGATGTAACACCAATCACATGGCCACCGCGTATTTTTGCCATTTGGCATAAAAAGAGTCCGATTCCACCGGCTGCCGCATGAATTAAGCACCAATCTTCTTTTTTGATCGGATAGGCATAGTTCGTAAATGCCCAAGCTAGAAACCCTTGGATTAATCCTGCAGCTGCATGTTCAAAACTGATTTCATCTGGAATAGGGATTACTCTTTGAGATGAAATTAAAACATGACTCGCATAAGTGCCGCTTCCTCCAGCACAGACTACGCGATCTCCAACTTGAATGGTCTCTACATTTGGACCAATTGCTTCGACAGTACCGACGCCTTGACTACCTAAAGTAACGGGGAAGGTATGGGAGATTCCGCCCTTTTTTTGATAAAAATTTTGTGTTACTAAATCACCCCGCCGATGTTGAATATCTAAAAAATTGACGGAAGCAAATGCAATTCGTACAATTACTTCTCCAGAACCGGGAATGGGAATTGCTTGTTCTTCTAATTTCATAACTTTTGAAGTACCGAATTCGTACATACATACTTTTTGCATAACATTATTTTTAATCATATGTTCATCTCCTTTAACATTATTGTTTCCAAGAAACATTTAAGTTTCTTGGAAACAATAATAAATATATATTCAAGTTTTGTCAAATTGTTTCTCGGAAACTTTAATCTTCTACCCCTTCTTGATATACTAATAAAAACACAAATGTAAAGGAGTTTTTTTATGGCATCGGCTTTTAACAATGATAAAAATATATTAATAAAGCAAATCGTGAACTTAACGGGAGAACTGGCTAAAAAGTGGGGACAGGAAGAGGATGAGGAGAGAGAATGGTTACTTCAAAATTGTAAAAATCCTCATATTGCTACATTGTTAAAAGAAGTAACAGTAAAAATGCTTCATGTTCTTGATGCGATTGGAAAGCATGAACCGGTTAATGGAATTACAATCGCATCTGAAACGGGGATTCCAAAGGGGAGTGTATCGAAAATGACTCGCCGATTAATGAATAAAAATTTGATTGTGACAGAAACCATTCCAAATAATAAAAAGGAAATTTTATTTAAAACAACTTCTTTAGGAAAAGAGTTATTTCATTTACATCAAGCATTACATCAAGAAATAAATAAAGGGGTTGTACAATTTTTAAGTAGATACACACAGGAAGAACTGCAATTTGTTACCCGTTTTTTAAGTGATACTTTAGAAGCATCATGGGTAACAATGGAAGAGAATCTAGTGGATGAAAATAAAAATCATAAAGGTTGAGCAACTTTTGTTTGAGAAAGTTTAATTTCGGTTCTATGGACAAGTTCCCTTCGTTTATACTTGATGTAGAGAAGATGACTAGGCAACTTAAGCAGAGTTATTTTCGTTTATGGATAGGGAGGGAACCGCGTGATGAAAAAGAAAAAATGGCAAAGTATGAAGAAAGTTATTCTCAGTTGTGGAATTATACTAACAGGAGTGATAACATTTGGTTTTGCAGAAAAGGCGTCTGCACATGGGTATGTGGAATCACCTTCTAGTCGTTCGTATTTATGCAGCAAAGGTGTAAATGTAAATTGTGGTCCAATTCAATATGAACCGCAAAGTGTAGAAGGAGTAGGGGGATTTCCGCAATCAGGTCCAGTTGATGGACAAATTGCGGGTGCTGGAAATTTCCCGAATTTAGACGTCCAAACCGCTGAGCGATGGAAAAAAGTAACGATTCAAGGGGGAAAGAATGAATTCAAGTGGAAATTAACTGCTCCGCATAGTACGAAAGAGTGGAAATATTATATAACGAAAAAAGATTGGAACCCGAATAAGCCATTGTCACGTTCTCAATTAGATTTAATACCATTCTATGTGAAAAATGATGGGGGAGTAAAACCAGGAGTAACAGTAACGCATGAAGCAAATGTACCAACTGATCGCAGTGGATACCATCTTATTTTAGCTGTTTGGGAAATTGCGGATACAGGGAATGCCTTTTATCAAGTAATGGATGTAAATCTTGTTAATAATGGCGTTACGTCTATCATGCATCATGCTTCACACGACAATTAAATCAAATAAAGAAAGGTCATTTTTGTATAGAATGACCTTTCTTCACGTCTGACTGGAAGCGAATGTTTTCGACACAGCAACTACTTCTTTGGCATAGCATTTTGCTTTGTACGCTAACATGGTTCTAAATTGTGAACATGATGCTTCGCTAATTTGTGATTCTTGAGCACATTTGACACTTGCAAATCTTCCATACAAATCACACCGTAGTTTTTGATGATGTCAGCAGAGACTTTATGCAAGTAATCCGCCTTTAAATTCATCATTTCCTATCATTTTATTACATATTTGATTCTATTTTTATTTGAAAAGAAGAGAAACTTGATTTTATTTATAAAAAAATCTGCTTAAAATATTGTCATATTTGCTTCTTTAAGATATCCTTTTGATGAAGAGGTGGAAATCATGGAAAAAGTACTAGTTTTCGGGCATAAAAACCCAGATACAGATGCAATTTGTTCTGCAATTGCTTATGCAGAACTAAAAAAAGAATTAGGAATGAATGCTGAGCCTGTACGTTTAGGTGAGATCAGCGGTGAAACTCAATTTGCGTTAGATTATTTTAAAGTAGAAGGACCGCGTTTTGTTGAGACAGTAGCAAACGAAGTGGACAACGTTATTTTAGTTGACCATAACGAACGTCAACAAAGTGCTAACGATATCGAATCTGTTCGTGTGTTAGAAGTTATCGATCATCATCGTATTGCTAACTTTGAAACGAGCGATCCTTTATACTATCGTTGTGAGCCAGTTGGTTGTACAGCTACAATCTTAAACAAAATGTACAAAGAAAATGGCGTTGCAATTCGTAAAGAAATTGCAGGTTTAATGTTATCTGCAATTATCTCAGATTCTTTATTGTTTAAATCACCAACTTGCACAGAACAAGACGTAGCTGCAGCTCGTGAATTGGCTGAAATCGCTGGCGTTGATGCAGAAAGCTACGGCTTAGAAATGTTAAAAGCTGGTGCAGATTTAAGTGGTAAAACAATGGAGCAATTAATTTCTCTTGACGCAAAAGAATTCCAAATGGGTAACGCGAAAGTTGAAATTGCACAAGTAAACGCTGTTGATACAAACGACGTTCTTGTACACCAAGCAGAATTAGAAAAAGTTATTTCTGCAGTAGTAGAAGAGAAAGGATTAGATTTATTCTTATTCGTTGTAACAGATATCTTAACAAACGATTCTGTCGGCCTTGCGATCGGGAAAGCAGCAAATGCTGTTGAAAAAGCATACAACGTAACATTAGAAAACAACACAGCTACTTTAAAAGGTGTTGTATCTCGTAAAAAACAAATCGTTCCTGTATTAACAGAAACATTCCAAGCTCTATAATAGTAGGGATGGATGAAAAGAAGGACAAGTAACCTATGGTTTGCTTGTCCTTTTTATATAACCTTTCTTTGTACACTGTCGATTGTGACAGTTTTTTTGATGAAGTAAAAGTATTATGATTGAAATATGGAAAAAGATATAAGATGAGGTAGCAGTTGATGATGAAACGATTATGTATTATTCCCTGTGGGAAAAAGAAAATTTGGGATAAGTACCCAAGTCAAGGTCCAACAAAAGCGAAAGACGTTTATATTAGCTCGTTTGGAAAAGCATGTCAGGCATATGCGGGAATGTTTTTTGAGGATTGGGTAATATTATCGGCAAAGCATGGATTTTTAAGACCAAATGACATTGTAACAGAAAACTATGATCTCGCTTTTGACTCGAAGAGTGACGAGATTGTTAATGTAGAGCAACTCAAAAAACAAATGGTGGATAAAGGATTGCTAGAGTTCGATGAAATTGTTCTACTAGCGGGAAAGAAACATAAAAAAGTAGTCACAAAACTATATCCAGAAGATAGGATTACATATCCATTAGCAGGATGCAAAGGGATTGGATATATGCTTCAGAGATTGAAAGGTGCTGTGGAAAAGGGAGAAGAGATTTAGTGTTTTCTCTTTTGCATTTTGCCTAAGATTGCTAGAATTATACTTGAGTCTTTGCGGTAGGAAATCATCGGCTAATAAATCTTCATTTCATCAAAAAGCTGACTTGCTATATTAAAAGTCAGCTTTTTTCATTGTTATTAATTATAAGGAGTTGTTTTTTATACATATAGAGTGGAATAAAGAAGAAAATTACTAGTACTCGTGAAGTTAAATTATCTGATAATTATTTCTCAATATAAATCAGGAATTAATATGCTCTTTAGCTGGAGTGTTCATGGTAAAATTTAGATAATATTCTTGAAAAAGGAGGTCTCGTATGGGAATAAAGACTATCGCCGACAAAGGGTATGATTTATTAGACGAATGGTACCAGAAAATGCTTTCTCAACAATTAGATCAAGCAATGGTTCTAAAAAAAGCGATGGATGATAAATTTAATAATATGAAGAAGCATACAGATTCTTTTATTTATTACTCTTTATTAAACTTTAGATATCAGATGTTAACCGGCGATTTCGAAAAAAGTCTTGAAGGATTTGACTACATAAAAGATATGCCAGATTGCTTTTTGAAATATTATTATCATTTCTTTCATTTTATTTATCACACTGAAACTGGAAACTATAATTGTGCAGAATACCATCGGGAACTCGCAGCTAATCTACTGGATATGATGCCAAATGAAGCTGAAACAGCGGAGTACCATTATCGGATTGCCCTATACCATTATTATTTATCACAACCAACATTAGCGATTCATTACGCTACAAAGGCCCTTGAGTATTTTTCAAGTCAAGAAGGCTACGAAACAAAAGTTGGAGCATGTAAAAATACTTTAGGCATGGCTTGCGTTACATTAGAACAATTTGAGATGGCAGAAGAATATTTGATTGCTGCTTTAAATATTCTTGAACGAAATAATGAAGAAAAAGCAGCTTTGACCGTTCGTTATAACTTAGGTTTATTCTATGCCGATCAAAATCTTTCAGAATTAGCAGTGCGGCATCTTACAGATGTATTTGAAAAATTTACTTATCCAAGAGCACCCTATCAAAAAAGAGGGATGTATGTGTTAGCACGTGAACACTTCAAACTAGGAAATCTAGCAGAGGCTCAATTTTATATCCATGAAGGCCTACAGTGTTGTACAGAAGAATACGATCATCATTTTACAATCTTAAAAACGATGATTGAAAATAAATCAATTACAAATCTAGAGAAATGTATTTTAGAAGGGATTTCTTACTTTAAAAAACAAGATTTATGGAAAGATGTACAGATTTATAGCGAACTATTAGCTATCAAATGGTATAATATGGGTATGAAAGAAAAAGCAAGTGACTATTATCATATGAGTCACGAAGCTAAAAATTTATTAAAAGAAAAGGGGCGTTTAAAATGAAAAAGATTAAAATTGCATTGTTAGGTTTAATGAGTGTTGCAGTAGTATCATTTGGTTTAAATAGTCCTATTACAAAAGATAATGCTTCTTCTGAATTAAAGTATGAAACAGTATCATACATGTCAGAACATGGTGGTGGAATCTAATAAATAAATGCATTTACCCTCACAAGTATTTGACTCGCTATAAAGTCACATAGTATTAGATGGTGACAAAAAGCAACTCTAAAAAATCTAGAGTTGCTTTTTTATATTATTTTAGAACACGAATCTTTTGTTGGGAATGAAGAAGGGACAATATAATTCTAAACATTCCGAAGCATGAAAGGGACAAGAGTGATATCAAGAATTCATATAAGGGAAGATAAATTGTTGATGTATAAAAAGAGGGGGAGAAAAAGATTCCCCCCTTACTTATAAAAGAATCGTTTATGATATACTAGAAAATATTATCTATCATGTATGACTTGTTTCATAAGCTGTCTAATCTCTTTAACTGGTGGCTTTTTATCATATAGATCAATGTGTGAAAAATAGTAATTTAAATTTCTAACGAGGCCTTTTCCTACTTTTGCGCTTAGGAAAGGGAATACTTGTCCGGTATAGTCGTCGAGCGATTTACAATAATATTTTTCATCTAAGTAAATACTATATTTACAGGTTAATTCTACGAGCGGATTTCCTTCAGAATCATAAACTTCTTTTGATTCTAAAATATCTATTAGTGCAAACCTATCATTTAAATAAACTCTTTTTTTCTTCTCTAGCTTATTAGAAAGAATAAAGGCGAGACCTATGGCGTTAATCAATCTGTTTCCTCCCAAAAAATATAAAAAGATATTAATAAAATATATGGTTATACGTGAAATGTAAAGGAGAAAATGTAAGTATCAAAAAGCTAATAAGTCATGTTGGAGAGAACAAAGAAAAGAAGATTCGTACCTATATAGAAACAGATGCAAGAAATTTCAAAAAAGTCAAAGAGACCTACTTCCCGCAGATAGGTCTCTTTAACTAGATAATGTTGACGAGTCATAACTCATCTGGAGTACTTTGATTATAACAAATTGAAAGAAGGTTTTGTATTGAGAAAAAAATGAACATAAATGGATTAGCACAACCTATATACATGGAAAAACATAAGAGTGAAATCAAAAAAGACCCGCAAATACAAATACATTACGGGTCGTAAGAAGGGGTTTTGTATCCAACAGATTAATTACATATTAACGATTGCAAAGTGTGAAGTCTATAAGGATGATGTTGAGAAAGTTTTTAATTATGTCCATAACTGTTTGATCTTTTTTAAAAAGAAATAAACAATCTTTTTGTATGAAAATAATGGTTCATATTTATAATGTGACTCATCTTTCCATGTGTTATCATACGAGGATTTTCTTTGTTTATTTGAAAGCGGAAACGCAATTACATTATTTTTTTGTTTCATATATAAACCTCCCTTATAGTAATGCGTATCGTTTTAGGGAAGGAATATTCTAATTTTTATGTTGCACATGTTTCTATGTACCACTTAATTGTGAATGGATTGCGCTACGTTTATATAATGAGCACAATAAAAACTACCGAATAGCACACGTATGAAAATAATGATAAAAATAAGTGGATTTCTTCATTTTTACATGAAGGTTTTGCAATGATATAGAAATATAAGGCGAAATAGTGAGAGCGACACTGATGGAAAATTGATGATATAATATGAGCTAGATGAAAGATTAAGAAAAGCAGGTGAATTTTTGTTGTTTACAAAAGCACAAGAACTTTTATCCTCTTATTTTGGCTACTCGTCATTTCGCAGAGGACAAGATGAAACAATTAAAAATGTATTGGATGGGAAAGATACAGTTTGTATTATGCCAACAGGTGGCGGGAAATCGATTTGTTATCAAATTCCTGCATTGGTATTTGAGGGGACGACTTTAGTGATTTCACCTTTGATTTCACTTATGAAAGATCAGGTAGATACACTTGTACAAAATGGGATTTCAGCCACATATATTAATAGTTCTATTTCGATAACAGAAGCGAATCAGCGTATACAGTTAGCGAAGCAAGGGCATTATAAATTGCTTTATGTTGCACCGGAGCGTCTCGATTCGATGGAATTTGTGGATCAATTAATCGATATGAAAATACCGATGATCGCAATTGATGAAGCCCACTGTATTTCACAATGGGGACATGATTTCCGTCCAAGTTATTTACATATACATCGCATATTAGATTACTTGCCAGAAAAGCCAATCGTGCTCGCGTTAACTGCAACTGCAACGCCGCAAGTACGAGAAGACATTTGCCGTGCATTAGACATTGATCCTACTCATACGATCATGACAACGTTTGAGAGAGAAAACTTATCATTCTCTGTTATAAAAGGACAAGATCGCAATGCATATTTGAAAGAATATATTCGGCAAAACCAAAAAGAATCTGGAATCATTTATGCGGCAACGCGAAAAGTCGTAGACCAGCTATATGAAGAACTAAGTAAGGCCGGCGTTTCTGTTGCGCGCTATCACGCTGGGATGAGCGACTATGAACGTGATGAACAACAAGAACGTTTTTTGCGAGATGAAGTCAGTGTCATGGTCGCAACATCGGCATTTGGTATGGGAATTGATAAATCGAATATAAGATATGTAATTCATTATCAACTTCCGAAAAATATGGAAAGCTATTATCAAGAAGCAGGTCGTGCTGGTCGTGATGGATTAGATAGTGAATGTATTTTGTTATATTCCTCTCAAGATGTACAAGTGCAACGTTTTTTAATTGATCAATCGACGGGAGAGTCACGTTTCTCAAATGAATTAGAGAAATTGCAGTACATGACCGATTATTGCCATACGGAACAATGTTTACAATCTTTTATTCTAGATTACTTTGGCGAAGTGCCAGAAGGGGATTGTGGCCGCTGTGGAAATTGTACAGATGAGCGTGAAAGTATTGATGTAACTAGAGAAGCGCAAATGGTTTTATCCTGTATGATTCGAACGAATCAACGCTTTGGAAAACAAATGATTGCACAAGTGTTAACAGGATCAAAAAATAAAAAAGTGCTTGAATTTCGTTTTCATACACTTCCAACGTATGGGCTTTTATCAGATCGCAGTGTAAAAGAAGTGAGTGAATTTATTGAGTTTTTAATTTCGGATGAATTAATTGCGGTAGAGCATGGAACGTATCCAACATTAAAAGTAACCGCAAAAGGAAAAGAAGTATTGCTTGGAAACGAACGTGTACTGCGTAAAGAAAGAGTAGAAACAAGACAAATTGTACAGGACCATCCGCTTTTCGAAGTGCTTCGTGAAATTCGAAAAGAGATTGCACAAAGCGAAGGGGTACCGCCATTTGTTATTTTTTCTGATCAAACGTTAACAGATATGTGTGCGAAAATGCCGAAAAACGAGACAGAACTCCTGCAAGTAAAAGGAATAGGCGAGCATAAACTGGCGAAGTACGGTTCTCACTTTTTACAAGCAGTGCTTCATTTTATGGAAGAAAATCCGAATTACGAAGAAACATTAAAAACAGAAGTTGTGACTGAGCGAAAAAAATTAGGGAAAGCTTCTAAAAACTCTCATTTAGAAACGTATGAAATGTATGAGCGGGGCACTGAACTCAGTGAGATTGCAAAAGTAAGAGGGTTATCGCGTCAAACGGTAGAAAATCATTTAATTCGTTGTTCGGAAGAAGGGATGAAAGTAGAGTGGGAAAGCTTTGTGCCAACAGAGTATAAATCACTTATCGAATCAGCAGTTCAACATGCAGAGGGCGGTTTAAAGTCAATAAAAGAACAGCTCCCAGATGAAGTGAGTTATTTTATGATTCGGGCTTATTTACAAATAAGAAAGTAGAGAAAATATAAAGGGGATTGTTGTCATTTTATAATATTATGAGTATACGCACATAAATTAACAAGGTGTTTCATGGAACAAGGATTACAAAAATTATGTTAGTCATTATGTTTTGATGATAAAGGTTAGGGTGTAAGAATAGAGGAGAAGTTGTTCTTGAAAAATTCAATATAGATACAGAAGTTACTCCTTCGAAATTATATGAATTAAATTAGGTTATACATAATGATAATTAACACCTCTTTAGAAATAAAAAAGGAGCGAATGATTTCGCCCCTTTTTATCGTTTGAATTCTACGTAAAATTTATTATCAATTATTCCGAAAGCAACTTTACTGTGCAGAGAGAATACAGTTGTTTCATTTACAATAAAGTCATTAAAAAAATAATATAATTGTTTAAAAACCTTTCTTCTACTAACGGAGTAAATTAGCTCAATAAGGAATCAAAAGAAGAACTTGTAGTTTCTGAAGAAATGGAAAAAAAGAAAGATTTTAAATACAAAGTAGGCTCTGTTATACATAGGTAGAGAGAGAGTATAATTCATTTGTGATAAACTAGGAATAGTTTGAATTTTTTGGGAATGAGTAGAGGATTATAAAGTGTGTTTTTTTTTGCCAATTCCTATGTGTCTTATTCTATGGAGGAAATATGCTTGAAAATAATTTTAAAATTCGTAATATTCCTGTGATTTTATGGGGAGATAAGAGTGAAAAATTTTTTATTGCAGTACATGGAAATATGTCAAATAAGGAAGATGCAGTTATTCAAATATTAGCTGAAGAAGCCAATCAAAAAGGTTATCAAGTGTTAAGCTTTGATTTACCTGAGCATGGAGAAAGAAAAAATGATACTACTCCTTGCAAAGTACAGTTTTGTGTCAGCGAATTATCTATAATTATGAATTACGCAAAAGAACATTGGAAAGAAGTAAGCGTGTTTGCATGTAGTATGGGAGCTTATTTTAGCCTTTTAGCCTATCAAAATGATTTGTTAGAAAAGGCATTATTTTTATCACCAGTAGTTAATATGGAACGAATTATCGAAAATATGATGAAATGGTTTCATGTAACACCAGAGCTTTTGCAAAAAGAAATGACTATAGAGACACCCATTGGTCAAAAGTTATATTGGGATTATTTATGCTATGTAAAAGAACATCCTATTCATACATGGAATACAGATACATATATTATGTATGGAGCCAAGGATAAACTGTGCGAATTTGAAACTATTAACTATTTTACAAAAAAACATCGTTGTAAATTAGAAGTCATAGAAACAGGTGAACATTATTTTCATACTGAAGAACAGTTAAAGATATTTAAGCAGTGGCTACAAAAACATATTTAGTGCAATAAGAATGAAACAACTTTATTAATGATTTTTGAGTGCAAATACCTTAAAAATTTTATTATGATTCTCGATGTAACAAAAATAAGAATATTTTGATGGTTATTTAGTTAAGAAAAGAGGCGGAAAGCTATCAAAAGGGGGATTATACGTATGGCTATAAATCACGAATTCGGTATAATTCATAATATCAATAATCAAAAGACTTACAAGAGTTACAATCCAGATGTATATAACTGTATTTCTGTAAATGATGATATTCTTACAAACTTATTTGAACCTTTATCGATAATGAAGACATATTTTCATACGTTAGATCGTCCTAAATATGGTTTGGCAAATTGGGGGATTACGATTATTCCACCTGAATCATTATCTCAATTTTTAGATATAGTTATATCTTCCAAAGATATGAAGAAATCGATTGAACTGAACGAATTGGCTAACAAAATTATTCAAGCAAAAGAAGAGAATAAATATATGATTCACTTTGGAATTTAAAAAGGAGAGAAAGAAATTGAGTACTATCACAAAAGTTATGAAAAAAGAAGATTGGGAAGCAGCACAAATAAGCGGGGAAATTAAGGAGGCATCACTTGCAGAAAAACACTTTCGTACTGAAAAGGAATTAGTCTTACTTTTAATAGATTCCACACGTGTTCAAGCAGAAACAAAATATGAAAAATCATCAAATGGTCAAGAGTATCCACATGTATATGGAACTATACATATCGATGCTGTTATAGATGCTATTCCTTTTTATCGAGAACATGGTGCATTTATTTTGCCAAACAGCATTTTGTTGAATTGATAGGGAAAACTTGAAAATTAATGATTGGATGTTGAAAAGTGCTAAAAAGAAAATGAGAAGGAGAACATGTATTGAAATTTACACAACAAAATAATGCAAGTGAGTATATAAAAAATAAAGTTATTCAATATAATATGTCCGTTCTGCCAGATGAGGTAAAACAACCGATGGAACAGGTAAGCTTTCTATTTAAAAGACGATGTCGGAAAAACATTGGGAGGAATAACGGGAACGATTTATTTTTATCATCTTCATATCGATTTTTTATGGGTGAATGAGTCGATTCATCATGATGGATATGGTGGTAAGTTGTTATATAAAATAGAAGAAATCGCAAAGGAAAAAGGATGTCGTCTCATCTTGTTTGATTCATTTAGCTTTCAAGCACCTGCATTTTATAAAAAACATGGCTATCGAGAATTTGGTGTTGTAGAAGAGCATCCTAAAGGTATTGTCAGCACTTTTTTGAGAAACGACTATAAGTTAAATGTAATATCATTATGTAAACTATGTAGGGAAGTAAGAGAGAATAAAAGTTCACTATAATACTTTCGGATTAAAAAGGGACTAACATGAAGAAGAGGCTGCTGAAAAAGTTCACTTCATAGTAAAAAGGAGTCCGTCACCCACTATATAGATGATGGGCTCCTTTGTATTCTTAGCATTCCGATAAAATATGTGTTATCTTTTCAAAATCAGCGCGTTTCCAATGCCTTTTATGGAAAGGATCTTGTCATGTTTAGCATGATAATTCTTTTGTCATTAAAATATGAGGGATTCCATCTTCCATAAAAACATCGGAAGAAGGCTGATAGTGTAATTTTTTATAAAACCCTTCAGCCTGTGTTTGGCCATGTAGTTTTACTTTGTTGGCTCCTTTTTCATAGGCAATTTCTTCTAACGTTTGAATGATGACTTTTCCAAGTCCATATTTCCGGTAAGGCTGTAAGATACAAATTCTTTCTAGTTTCCCCATGTTGTCAACAAAGCGAATTCGGCCCGTTCCTACCGGTATTTCGTTATAATAAACTAAAATATGCTGGCATAACTCACTTAACGTGTCAAATGTATCGAATTCATCCTCAAGAGGAACTCCTTGCTCTTTTACAAATACTTCTTTCCGAATTTGAAAGGCGATTTCTAAATCTTTCATTTCTTGAATTCTTTTCGATTTCAATTGATTCAACCCTTTCTAATATAATAGTGGATCATTTATACATATATTACATTATAAAACATGTAAACTTCTTTCAATAGTTATAAGATCATCCAAGCATTCTATGAAATATTACATATCTATTTCAAAATTCAGCAAAAGTAAAGGGGAGGGAGGAAGAGGCCCTCCATTGATTAAAGGGAAAGAATCATAATTCGATGATTCCATTTTCAGTCCCAATGATCACTTTATGTACCATATTAATAAATAATCCAGTTTCAATAACACCCGTTATCATTTTTAAACGATGATGCATTTCAAGTGAGGCTGTAATTTGATTTGGAAACCTGCAGTCTAAAATGAAATTACCATTGTTTGTAAGGAAGGGCGCCCGTTTTTCATGCGTAACATAGTTTGACAACCGAGCGATTGAATCTTTTTTCTGTTTGATTATAGGCAAATGGAATGATTTCAATTGGTAGAGGGAACGTACGTACCTAACTTTTCTACTTGCTTTGATTCATTTGCAATTATAATCAATCTTTGAGAGGAAGAGGTGACTATTTTCTCTCGCAAAAGAGCACCACCTCCACCTTTTATTAATTGTAAATTGGGATGGATTTCATCTGCGCGTCCATTGTGAGATCAAGATAATCTATTGTATTGTAAGGGTGTAATGGGATAGACAGCTGAGTTGCTAATTTTTCTGTTTCGATTGATGTAGGTACAGCTTCAATCGTAAGACATTCTTTGACAAGGTGTCCTAATCGTTGTACCGTCCAATACACAGTAGATCCTGCACCAAGTAAGTCCGATTTTCATCCCATCTTTTACAAAAATGCACAGCGTATTCACCAGCTAAACGTTTTAGAGTCATGATACACTCCGCCGCCTTATTCTGCAGGACGCGGTCCAGCATCTAAACCTGAATTTTCGACCGTTAATATGGGCCGGATAGTTAAATCTTTATATACCCGCATTTGACATGATAATCGTAAGTGGTCTTCAATGCCTTTCTCTGTCATTGCATGTGTTTCTTTAGGCGTAGGCTCACAGAAATCTCCTGCGATGACTTCAACTCTACAAGTTGTACAGCGAGCTTTCCCGCCGCAACGATGAAGAATTGGAACGCCGTTATCTTTAAGAGCTAACACTAATTTTGTTCCTTCTTCAATATCAAAAGTACCAGTGCCGATTACAGTTAATTTTGGCATTTGATAGCCTCCTTGTGTAAAATTCTACATAAGATATTTATGACCGCACATTGAAAAACATAAACCTTAAAAATTTTTTATTTCCTTCGTAACTTTTTTATCCCTTCAATCGTTCATTAAGTAAGCGCTGAAAAGGAGTGGTTATTTTGTGCACAAAAGTAATGCCATTGTTTAAAAACCCTATCGATATGGATTATTCAAATAAAAATTTTCTTATTGAGAATTATGCCGAATTAAAAAGATACTGCATGTTTTTAACAAAAAACAAATGGGATGGTGAAGACCTAGCGCAAGAAGCGGTTTGTAAAGTACTGCAAAAATATAAGGAGGAAGATATTTGTATGACGCTTCTATATAAAATTGCGCGAAATCAATGGTTCGATCAATTAAAAGTAAAATCTGTTCAAGAGAAATTAGAGAAGGAAGTAACATTTGAAACACCACATGAAATAATTGCTGATTTGCATGAGATGGCGGAAAAAGTAGTCACTTCGCTAAATGCCCAGCAAGCTGTCATTTTTCTGTTAAAAGATGTCTTTCAATATCATCTATCTGATATTGCGAAAATATGCTCGATATCAGAAGGAGCAGTGAAAGCTTCGTTATTTCGGAGTAGAAATAAATTGAAAATGAGAAATGAAGAAGATGGTAACTTAGCTTGGCAAGATGATGCCAAGGTAGTCGTAACAGCGGTTCGTGAACAAAAACCAGAATTATTAACAAAACTTCTTCCAACTATTCATTTTACACATGTATCTTCTAAAGAGCCGATGCTATTGTTCAGTGCGAAAAAATCTTCTTCTTACAATTTTATGTTATGTGCAGCTTAACAATAAGATGGAGGGATTATGATGAATACAATTCCATATGTTGTGGAACAAACAAAGTTAGGAGAACGCTCCTATGATATATATTCTAGATTATTAAAAGATCGTATTGTGATGATTGGTTCAGAAATTAATGATCAAGTTGCAAGTAGTGTAGTGGCGCAGTTATTGTTTTTAGAAGCAGAAGATGCAGAAAAAGATATTTTTCTTTATATTAATAGTCCAGGTGGTTCGACGACAGCAGGATTTGCGATTTTAGATACAATGAATTTGATTAAGCCAGATGTACAAACGCTTTGTATGGGCTTGGCAGCATCATTTGGGGCACTTTTGTTGCTTAGCGGAACAAAAGGAAAACGATTTGCGCTCCCAAATAGTGAAATTATGATTCACCAGCCGCTTGGCGGAGCAAAAGGGCAAGCAACAGAGATTGAAATAACAGCAAAGCGGATATTAAAGTTAAAACAAGATATTAACAATATTATATCTGACCGAACAGGGCAACCAATTGAAAAAGTAGCGCGTGATACAGAAAGAGATTACTTTATGACGGCAGAAGAAGCAAAAACATACGGGATTGTTGATGCGGTTATTACAAAAAAATAATGGAAAGCAGGCTAGGAACATAATTTATTTCCTAGCCTGTTTTTATACGGTGCATTATTCTTTCATCCACTCATTCACAAGTCTTTGGTTCTTTTTAATCCATTTTCGTGCCGCTTCTTCAGGATCTTTTATTTTATTTAACATAACCATTAAAGTACCAAGTTGTTCATCATTCATTTTCCATCTATCAAAATATTTCACAACATCTGGATAATCTTTTTCAAATCCTTTTCTTACAGAGTAATAAATGTCGTCTTTTTCACCATATACTTTCTTAGGGTCTTTTAAATATTTTAAATCAAATTCTGAAAAGCCCCAGTGTGGATTCCAAAGCGTCACAGCGATGGGTTTCTTTTGTGTATATGCTTTTTTTAATTCACTCATCATGGCCGCTTCTGAAGATTGGACAAGTTTTAACTTTACATCATATTCTTTCATCGCTTTATTTGTTAAATTCATCAAGCTACTACCTGGTTCAATACCGACAATTTTATTACCGAATTCTTCTTTATGAGCATTTAAATCTTCGATGCTGTTAACGTCTCTCATGTAAGAAGGAACAACTAAGCCAAGTCCCGTTCCTTCATACCATTTTGCTTTTAAAACGATATCATTTTTATACCGATTATTTAACGGTTTATCGGTAACTGGAAGCCAAACTTCTAAATTTGCATCTATATCACCACGAGCAACACCAGTCCAAATGGCTGCTTTTTCTAAATACATTGGCTCTACTTTATATCCTTTTTGTTCTAGCAAAACTTTCCATAAATTTGCAATTGCAATATTTTCTTTCCAACTTGTAACACCAAGTTTAATTTTTCCTTTTGTATTTGCGTTTGTTGCATTACAAGAAGTAATAATCATACTGATAAATAACAAGATGCTAATAAGCCATATTTTTCGTTTCATTGAAATCCTCCCGTTTCATCACTAACATTTGTATACAAATAAATGTATAGGTGAACCTTCTTATTATGAACGGAAAATAAAGATTTTAAGAAAGCTTATTTCTGTTATTTCTATGTAATATTTCTGTTTAAAATCGCTACACTATGTGAATAGATGGGCAGAAAAGGAGTCGTTTTATGAAAAATACAAAAGTACGTGTGGAAAACGTGACAAAAGTATTCGGGAAAAATCCTCAACGAGCAGTTGCTTTATTAAAAGAGGGGAAAAGTAAATCAGAAATCTTGAAAGAAACAGGAATGAATGTTGGTGTGAAAAAAGCAACATTTGAAGTATATACAGGAGAAATATTTGTGATTATGGGACTTTCAGGAAGCGGAAAATCAACACTTGTTCGTATGCTTAACCAACTTATAAAGCCAACAGCGGGGCATATATACATAGATGAAGAAGATATCGCAACAATGGGGAAAGAGGCGCTTCGCAAAGTACGAAGAACGAAGATGAGCATGGTATTTCAAAAATTTGCTTTATTCCCACATCGAACTGTGATTCAAAATGTAGCGTATGGTTTAGAAGTACAAGGGGTACCGGTAGAAGAAAGAGAAGCAAAAGCGTTAGAATCTCTCAAGTTAGTTGGATTAGATCATCATAAAGATAGTTATCCAGGACAATTAAGCGGTGGGATGCAGCAACGTGTTGGAATTGCAAGAGCGCTTACGAATGATCCAGACGTGCTTCTAATGGATGAGTCATTTAGTGCATTAGATCCATTGATTCGAAAAGAAATGCAGGATGAATTATTAGAGCTGCAAGATAAAATGGAGAAAACAATTATTTTTATTACGCATGATTTAGACGAAGCGCTTCGAATTGGAGATCGCATTGCGCTGATGAAAGATGGAGAAATTGTCCAAATTGGAACACCTGAAGAAATTATGATGAGCCCAGCAAATGAATTTGTAGAGAAATTTGTTGCTGATGTGAACTTAGGAAAAGTCATTACTGCTGAATCTATTTTAAAAAGACCAGAAACATTACTGATTGACCGCGGACCACGCGTAGCTCTGCAAATTATGAGAAATGCGGGGGTATCTACTGTATATGTAGTCAATAAAAAACATGAGTTTTTAGGAATTTTAACGGCTGATGATGCAAGTAAAGCAGTGCAAAAACAATGGCCAATTGCAGACTTGTTAATCACAGATCTTCCTCATGTATATGTAGATACATTACTAGAAGAAACGTATGCAAAAATGGCAGAAATGAAATTTCCTTTACCTGTTATTGATGAAAAAAATAGGCTAAGGGGGATTATTAAACGAGAAAGTGTCATTCAAGCCCTTGCCGGAAATATTGAAGATGAGGTGAATGACAATGAATAATATTCCGCGTATTCCGTTAGGTGAATGGGTCGATACGTTTGTAGCGAGTTTATATGAGCATTTTGAAAATATATTTAGAGGATTTTCTTATGTGATTGGTGGTTTTGTTGATTTACTGACAAATTTTTTAACATTCATTCCAGCTTTTTTAATGATTGTCATTGTTTGCTTTCTCATTTGGTATACAGCAAGGAAAGTCTCTTTACTTATTTTTACATTGATTGGCTTATTATTTATTTTAAACATTAACTATTGGGAACAAACGATGCAAACATTGGCGCTTGTTCTGACATCCGTTATTATTTCTATCATTGTTGGAATCCCTATTGGCATTTTAGCATCGCAAAACGAACGGTTTTCGAAATTTTTAAAACCAACATTAGATTTTATGCAAACAATGCCGGCATTTGTGTATTTAATTCCTGCCATTACATTCTTTGGAGTTGGGGTAGTGCCAGGGATTATCGCGTCGGTTATTTTTGCGATGCCACCAACGATTCGCTTTACAGACCTTGGAATTAGACAAGTACCGGAAGATTTAATTGAAGCTGCAGATGCATTTGGATCTACAGCATCACAAAAGCTATTTAAAGTACAATTGCCACTTGCGACAGGAACGATTATGGCCGGGATTAATCAGAGTATTATGCTATCATTGTCGATGGTTGTGACTGCATCACTTGTAGGAGCGCCAGGACTTGGTGTAGATGTATATCGCTCTGTAACACAAGTGAATATTGGAATGGGGTTTGAAGCTGGGTTAGCCATTGTCGTAATCGCTATTATATTGGATCGAATCACACAAGGGTTTCATCGAAGAAAAAGAGGGTAGGACAGAACAGTTTCAGTAAAATAATCAAAAAAGATATTTTTCAAGAAGTTACAATGAATTTTTTGTGAAAAATTCATTGTAACTTTAAATAAACTTCATATAAAACACATATTGAAAGTGTATGATATAGATATCGGATATGAAGTAAGATTTATATTTAATTATTTTTATATAGAATAACAATAAATAAGTTACAGGGGTGGCATTCACTTTCTCTGAATGCCTTTTATAGAAAAAGAAATGCAACAAAAAAGGAGAGATTCTCATGGCAATGAAAAGTAAAGAGATAAAAACACAAATTACAGAAGAAGATGTAGATATTTTAAAAGTGATGGCACATCCAGTACGATTACAAATTGTTAACGAGTTAAAAAATAGAAAAACTTGTAACGTATCACAGCTAACCGAAATTTTAGAAATCCCGCAATCCACTGTATCTCAACACTTATCGAAAATGAAAGGAAAAGTGCTACGTTCCGAACGAAAAGGATTGGAAATGTATTATTACATTAATAATGCAAAGGCAAGTGAGATTGTTGGCATTTTAGGCTGTGTAAATTAATAAAAATATAAGAAGATTACAAAAAACATCTCTACATCATAATGTAGGGATGTTTTTTTATGTGAATTCATGATAAAAAATAGCTTTCATGAGTTATATTTGTGCTAGATTTAATTTGAAACAGCCAGTCTTCTTTAACTTATTATATATCCGTTACATTCTTTTGAAGTTTTTATGAACTAGAAACTCCCACCATTTCCATGGAATCAGTTTTTTTACAGTCATCATTAGTTTTACGCCTTTTCCAATGGGATAACGAAAGGATGTCTTTTTTGCTTCGGCAACCGCTACAATCTTCTTAGCAACATCGATTGGATTACCGAATGTATCACTCCCGTTATTTATATGTTGTTGTATTTTCTGCATATATTCTATATAAGGAGAAGTGTTTTCTGAGTACTGTTTCGCTAGCGATTTTCCAACTTCCCATATGTTTGTGTTATAAGAACCAGGCTCAATTAAACAAACATCGATTCCGAATTGTTTTACTTCTAAGCGGAGGGATTCACTCCAACCTTCTAATGCATGTTTAGAAGAAACGTAAGGAGATAAGCCAGGAAAGCCAATTTGACCACTAATACTACTTACATTCATAATTTTTCCGCTTTTTTGCTTTCTCATATAAGGTAATACAATTTGTGTGATGGAGATTGCCCCAAATACGTTCGTTTCAAATTGTTTACGATATTCTTCTATAGGAATGTCCTCTACAAAACCACCGCTTGCATATCCGGCATTATTGATGAGAAGGTCTACTTGGTCTAATTCTCTTAAAAACAATTGAAAAGTATGGATTGAATTTGGATCGGTAACATCCAGTTGATGAATTTTGATATGATGTTGCAAATGCAATGCGGCAGCTTGCGATAATAAATTTTCTTGTTTATTCAGATCACGCATGGTAGCGATGACAGTATAATCTTTTTTAGCTAATTCAATAGTTGTTAATAAGCCAAAGCCACTTGATGCACCAGTAATAATCGCGATTTTCTTCATCTTTTGCTCACTTTCTTTTTTCTTATATCATAACGATTTTTATATCGAAAATCTATGATTCTCTTTCTCGCAAGGTATACATTTGTTGTATTACTCAAACAAAAGTTTAATGAGTTAGAGTTGTTCGTTTTTTACAGTGGTTTTTTGAGGGAGAATTTATTTATATTATCGCTTACATGCTTATCTGATATATGTACCTTCTTTAAGAGAAAGAAGGGAAGATATACCGTATTTTATAAAAGATTTTTGTGAAAGAAGTGGAATATTCGAGAGTTATTAAATATATTAGAGCACCTATGTATTCTTTCACAAGGGAAGAATATAAATTTCACTCATATTACAATCTATGCAAGGAGATCAAAAAGATTTCTGGAAAGAAACAAAGGATATGAAGAAAGAACATAAGTTAACTTTCCATGAAAAAATACAACGTGATGGAATGATTAAAGCATTACAAAAAACAAAGGGACATGTATCACTTACAGCAAAACTATGAAATGTTTCGCACAGTACCTTTTATAAACGAATGCAAAGGTTTCAATATGTAATATGGAAGAGAGCAACGAATACAATATCATTGACGTTACAATAGTTATAATGTTATATTTCAATTAGTTAGAATAAACAGAAAATTAAAAAGAAGGTGGAACTATGGATCAAAACCCATTTGAGGCATCTTATGAGTATGCAATCCAAAGTGATAAACAGGATGAACTTGCTGCTTTTCAAAATGAATTTTATAAAAAAGCAGATACAATATATTTAGATGGAAATTCATTAGGATTATTATCTAAACGAGCTGAAAAGTCATTACTTACTATGTTAAATTCATGGAAAGAGCATGGAATTGATGGATGGACAGAAGGAGAGTATCCGTGGTTTTTTCTATCGGAACAATTAAGTGAACATATCGCACCGCTTATTGGTGCATTGTCTGAGGAAATAATTGTAACCGGTTCCACGACGACGAATATTCATCAGGTGATTGCGACATTTTATGAACCGAAAGGGATTCGTACAAAGATTTTAGCAGATGAATTAACATTTCCATCAGATATATATGCTTTGCAAAGCCAAATTCGTTTAAAAGGATTAGACCCAAATGAACATCTTGTTCGAGTGAAAAGTCGAGACGGCAGAACGTTAGATGAGGAAGATATTATTGCTGCTATGACAGATGATATCGCTTTAATTTTATTGCCAGCAGTTTTATATCGAAGCGGACAAATTTTAGATATGAAGCGATTGACGGCTGAAGCACATAAGAGAGGGATTCATATCGGATTTGATTTATGTCATTCAATCGGGGCGATTCCGCATCAATTTCAAGAGTGGGGTGTTGATTTTGCGGTATGGTGTAATTATAAATATTTAAATGCAGGTCCTGGTAGTGTTGGCGGATTATATGTAAATAAAAAACATTTTGCTCGTTTGCCCGGTCTTTCCGGCTGGTTCAGTTCAAGAAAAGATAAACAATTTGATATGGAACATACATTAACAGCAGCTGAGCATGCTGGAGCGTATCAAATTGGAACACCACATATATTCAGTATCGCACCATTAATTGGCTCACTTGAGATCTTTAAAGAGGCGGGCATAGATCGATTACGTCAAAAATCATTACATATAACACGGTATATGCTACATTTGATTGATTATGAATTAACAGATAAAGGATTTACAATTGGAAATCCTTTAGAAGACGAAAAACGAGGAGGACATATTTATTTAGAGCACCCAGAAGCTGCTCGTATATGTAAAGCGTTAAAAGCAAATGGAGTAATTCCTGATTTTCGCGCGCCAAATGGCATTCGCCTTGCACCAGTTGCTTTATATAATACATATGAAGAAGTGTGGAAGTCCGTTCGAATTTTAAAGAAAATTATGACAAACGAAGAGTATAAACAATTTGAAAATAAACGAGGGGTTGTGGCGTAAGATGAAGGCATCTGAATGGATCGATATTTCACAGCCATTAAATAATGAGATTGCAACTTGGCCAGGAGATACACCTTTCTCATATGAAGTGTCTTGCACGAAAGAGCAAAGTGGGTCCGTTAATATTGGAAAGGTAACGATGAGCATTCATACAGGGACACATATTGATGCACCGTTTCATTTTGATAACGATGGAAAGAAAGTCATAGATTTAGATATTCATGTGTATGTGGGACCAGCGCGTATTATCGATGTTTCAAGTATGGATTCTATTGGAGTAAAAGAATTACAACAGTTCAATTTAGAAGGTGTGGAGCGGTTATTACTGCGCACTTCTTCACATGGGAACGCACAAAAGTTTCCAGACACAATCCCATTTTTACGTGCGGAGATTGCACCATTCCTTTCAAAAAAAGGAGTCCGATTAATTGGAGTAGATGTACCTTCTGTAGATCCACTTGATGATAAAGAACTAGCAGCGCATCATCAATTATTTCAGCACGGTATTCATATTTTAGAAAATGTCGTATTAGATCATGTACAAGACGGAGATTATGAGCTGATTGCTTTACCACTTGCCTTAACAGAAGCAGATGGTAGCCCAGTTCGTGCTATAATTCGACCATTATAACAGGGGATGCATGATGCATAGAAGGGGTGTTACATAACGATGACAGAAAATGAAAAAGTAATTATGGAAAAGGGGATTTATACAGATTTCAAGGAGAATATGACATATGGAGAGTACTTGCAGTTAGATCGCTTATTAGATAGTCAAAAAAGATTATCTAATCATCATGATGAAATGCTGTTTATTATTATTCATCAAGCAAGTGAACTTTGGATGAAACTGATTTTACATGAATTAAATGCAGCGATTGAATCTATTCAAAATGAAAAGATGGCACCTGCATTTAAAATGTTGGCAAGGGTGTCGAAAATTCAATCACAAATCATTCAATCGTGGGATATTCTTGCCACATTAACGCCGTCTGAATATATTGAATTTCGCGATTCACTCGGTCAAGCATCAGGTTTTCAATCGTATCAATACCGAATGATTGAATATGCACTTGGCTATAAAACACCGCACGCATTAAAAATTTATGAAAAAGATCCAGAACTACATGCTCGATTGCATACAGCGCTTCATTCACCAAGCCTTTATGATGTAGCAATTCAGGCGCTTGTAAAAGAAGGATTTCCAATCAATAAAGACGTACTAGGTCGCGATATTACGCAGCCTTACGAAGAGGATTCGACAGTTGAAGCGGCTTGGTTAGAAGTATATGCCGATGTGAAAAAATATTGGGATTTATATCAGCTTGCAGAAAAATTAATTGATATAGAAGATTGGTTACAACAGTGGCGATTCCGTCATATGAAAACGGTAGAACGTATCATTGGTCATAAAATGGGGACAGGTGGTTCGTCTGGTGTATCTTATTTAAAACGTGTGTTGGATCAGCGATTTTTCCCAGAGCTTTGGAATGTACGAACGAAATTATAAAAAAAATCAGCATCTCTTAGGAGAGGCTGATTTTTTTATGAAAATGTTAAGGTGAAGTTAGAAATATTTCTTTGTTTTGAGTAGAATAGTAAGAATAAAAATATATATGTGGAGGGACAGATGGTGGACTTTTGTAAACTGGAGGATGTATTTCGGCATAAGAAAGTACATGCATTTCTTATATATCAAAAAGGTGAATACATAACAAAGTATTACAAGGAAAAAGAAAATGAAAATCATGTATATAAAATAAATTCTATTACAAAAAGTATTTTGTCTCTCTTAATTGGTATAGCAATTGATAAAGGATATATAGAGGGTATACATATTCCGATAAGACAGTGGGTTGAACATGTCCCAAAAGATAAGCAACAATTAACGCTTTATCATGTATTAACTATGACAACTGGAGAGGAGTGGAAAGAATTTGGGGATGGCGTTGTATTTCCAAATGATTTTGTTGAATCGGACCATTGGATTACATACGTTTTACAACGCCCACTCGTAGAAGCGCCAGGGACAAAAATGAACTATAATTCAGGATCCTCTCATTTGTTAAGTTATATTTTACAAATCGCAACGGGAATGACAACAGCGGAGTTTGCAAAACGATATGTATTCGATCCTTTAGAGATTACTGAGTATGAATGGCAACAAGATCCACAAGGAATTTATGTTGGTGGATTTGGCATGAAAATGAAAAGCGAAGACTTATTGAAATTAGGAATTTTATGTTTAAAAGAAGGGATTTGGAATGGGAAACAGATTGTATCATCAAGCTGGATAAAAGAATCAACGATTCCGCGTTATCAAACATATGAGCATGTGGGAGCGTATGGATATCATTGGTGGATTGTAGATTACAAAAGATTTCACATACCGTACTGTATATATTTTGCAATGGGATACGGAGGACAATATATATTTGTTGTTCCCAAATTAGAACTTGTTGCTGTTATAAGCAGTAAGATGCCAAAGCGTGGATTAGTTCCGTTAAAACAGTTTGTTGCTCATTTGCAAGAAAATCTATATGTATAGAAGAGCGATGGCTAGAGTACAACTCCCGCTACTTAAAATTTTATTTACGATGTTGCTCATATACGATACAGTAGAACTAGAGGGAGATGAAATATGAAAAGAAAGAAATTAATGGGTAGCATGATGTGTAGTGTATTCCTATTCGCAGCATGTGATATATCAAATGATGAAATTGAAACAAAAGCACAAGATTACGCGAAAGCAGAATACGGAATTTCCGTTAAATTAAATCGAGTTGAAACACACGGGAACGGAAAGGATTTTTTTGGTCCAGATCTTCGTACCGCTTATGTGCAGCAAGTTGATGAACCGCACGTGCAATTTCAACTCGATTTTGAGGGGGATTTTTCTCCTAAAGTAAAGAATGATAACTATAAGGTAAAGAAACAAGCAAATGATGTGCAGGAGAAATTCCATACATATTATGAAGAAACAGGCGATCATACACGATTTACGTTTCTTCAAATTCAGACGGGAGATACTGTTTTTGATAAAAAAACTGAGAAAGAAATCAAAAAGAAAAATCAGAAGATGTATGTTACCGGAGTGTTTCAAAGTAATAGCTTTTTAGACCTAAACAATTCTGAGCATATGGAAAAATTAGCGGAAGTTGCAAGAAGAGTTCAATCATTTAATAAAACTATTGAAAATAATAAGATTGTTATAGAGGATATTACCATTTTGCTTCCAAATGCTAAACAACATTTACTCCAAAATATTCCTGTAGACTACATATTAACTGCAGAATATGCGAAACAGACGTTAGAAAAGAGACATGAGTATAGGAAAGCTTTGCAGCTGACAAAGTAAAAAAGGAAACCTCGTAAGGTTTCCTTTTTTAAATGCATATACATTATTTGTTAATGAAGATTCGTTTTACCTACTCGTTTTTTGAAAGGTGATCCTCAAAAGTTTCTCTGTTTTCGTCTCAAATTCTATATGAACAAAAACACCATATTCTTTTCCATTCTCACGCAACCAAAGTTTAAACTTTTCGACGGTCACATGAACAGTCTGTGGCTTTCTACCGATATGAAGATAATCAACAATCTTTGCTTTCGGATATTTTTCTTTCGTTTTTTCTACTGCTAGTTTTCCCCATTTTGCATAGGACGGCTGTGCATGAACGATAGATAATCCATCGTATGTATGAAAAGATGTCAATAAAAGTACAATACTTAAAATGAAATATGTGCAAAGTCGTTTCATAAATAAACTCCTTTTTATTTTTTTTCTATTGTTTGCATAGAACAAAAAACATATAACTGTAGATTTTTTTGTATTCTTTACATAAAAGCGCTCCGTTTACAAAACATAACTATGAATTCATTACTGTCTTTAAGGAGGGAAATATATGCGTAAAATCAGTATTTTAAAAATACTCCTTTTACTTGTATTGATTGGTATATCCATCATCGTAAGTAGTGAACAAACAAAAAATGTACAGGCCTTTTCTAATCAAGTCATTCAAAGAGGCGCATCTGGGGAAGATGTCATCGAATTGCAATCACGCCTGAAATATAACGGATATTATACAGGAAAAGTCGATGGTGTATTTGGGTGGGGTACATATTGGGCACTGCGAAACTTTCAGCAAAAATTTGGGTTAAAGGTTGATGGGCTAGCGGGGCCAAAAACAAAACAAATGCTTATAAAAGCAACCAAATATGAGAAATCGACTGGTGGCGGCGGACAAAGTAGTAAGCCGGCGCAAAACAAAGGAACCAATGTTCCAAATGGTTATTCTCAAAATGATATTCAATTAATGGCCAATGCGGTCTATGGTGAAGCAAGAGGAGAGCCGTATATCGGACAAGTTGCAGTTGCAGCGGTAATTTTGAACCGTGTAACGAGTCCATCGTTTCCTAACACAGTTTCGGGTGTTATTTTTGAACCGCGTGCCTTTACAGCAGTCGCAGACGGACAAATTTATTTAACGCCGAATGAAACGGCGAAAAAAGCAGTATTAGATGCGATAAATGGCTGGGATCCAACTGGAAATGCTCTTTATTATTTCAATCCAGATACTGCAACGAGTAAGTGGATTTGGAGTCGTCCACAAATCAAAAAAATTGGTAAACATATTTTCTGTAAATAGAGCGGAGGTGGAAAGATGTTACGAGGTATTATCATTGTACTATTAACAATTGGTGTCGTGGGGACAGGATATTGGGGCTATAAAGAGCATCAAGAGAAGAATGCGGTATTGATTCGAGCAGAGAACAGTTATCAGCGAGCATTCCATGATTTAGCATACGAGGTCGATTTATTACACGATAAAATTGGAACAACTCTAGCGATGAATTCACGCTCTTCTTTATCGCCAGCACTGGCGGATGTATGGCGTCTTACATCTGAAGCACGATCAGATGTTGGACAGCTTCCTTTAACCTTATTACCCTTTAATAAAACAGAAGAATTTCTGGCGAATATTGGTGACTTTAGTTACCGCACGGCTGTTCGTGATTTAGAAAAAGAGCCACTCAATGACCAAGAATATAAAACGTTACAAAGTTTATATGCCAATGCAAAGAATATTCAAGATGAACTTCGCAAAGTACAGCATCTTGTATTGAAAAATAATTTACGCTGGATGGATGTAGAGCTTGCGCTTGCATCAAATAAAGATCCAGCCGATAACACAATTATCGATGGGCTGAAGACAGTTGAAAAGAATGTAACATCATATGCTTCAACAAATTTTGGACCTACTTTTACGAGTTTGCAGAAAAAAGAAAAAGGTGGGTTTCAAGCTGAAGGAAAACCAATTTCAAAAGATGAAGCAGTAAAAATCGCAAAACGATTTTTAAACTTAAAAGGAAATGAAAAAGTGGAAGTTGAGAAAAGTGGAAAAGGCGCAAAAGAATCTTTTTATAGCGTGAAAATTAAAGTTCCAAAAACAAATAATGAGTTTTATATGGATATTACCGGAAAAGGTGGATATCCAATTTGGGTCATGAATAACCGTGAGATTAAAGAGCAAAAGATTAGTTTAAATGAAGCAGGAAATAAAGGGTTAGCGTTTTTGAAAAATCATAAGTTTGCAAATATAGAACTGTATGATAGTTCACAATATGATAATGTTGGCGTATTTACGTACGTAGTAAATGAAAATGGGGTGCGGATTTATCCTGAATCTATTCAAATGAAAATTGCATTAGATGATGGATCAATTGTTGGTTTTTCAGCAAAAGAATATTTAGCATCTCATCAAAAACGAACCATTCCAACCGCAACATTATCAGCTACTGAGGCAAGAAAAAAAATCAATCCAGATGTGAAGGTAATGGAAGAACGTAAAGCGGTTGTTGTAAATGATTTGCATAAAGAAGTACTTTGTTACGAATTTGTAGGGACATTAGGGAAAGATACGTATCAAATCTTTATTAATGCAAATGATGGAACAGAAGAAAGAGTGAAAAAGATGCAAGCTGTGGAACACATGTATGATTAAACATCAAGAATAAAAAGTGGTGAACAGAATGAAAAAGTGTATATATATGCTGATGATTTGTTTCGCTATCGCTGGCTGTAGCGTAGGGACAAAAGATAATGCCAGAGAAAAGCCAGAGAAAAGAAATGTATCTATGCGTAATGTGACCTATACTGATAATAATAAACCAAATGAAAAAGTGGCGGATCATCTTGCTTCTTTAGCGGCAAGTATACCAGGCGTGCGAGATGCAACGGCTGTTGTTATCGGTAAATATGCTGTTGTTGGTATTGATGTTAAGGCAAAGTTGGATCGTTCTCGCGTTGAATCCATTAAATATTCTGTCGCGGAAAGCTTAAAGCATGACCCAAAAGGTGCAAATGCGGTTGTTGTCGCAGATGTTGATACGTATGAACGACTGAAACAAATGGGAAATCAAATTAGACATGGTAAAGCGGGAGAAGGAATTCTTGATGAACTTGCCGCCATTGTCGGCCGTGTCATGCCGCAAGTGCCAAATGATATGATTGAAAATAAAGAAACAGATCCAATAAAAGATAATGATAAGCAGTTGCCGAAAAACGAAGAAAATGAGTTAAAAAAGGAACAGAAAGATCAATCGAATCATCACTTGCAAAGATAAGAAAAATCCCGCGTGTGGAAAGCGCGGGATTTTTCTTATCAAATAAATAGTGAAAATTCAGTTTGTTACTAAAGGGATATATGGTTTAATAAAAATAAGGAGAGAAAAAGGAGAGGTTTATAAAATAGAAAGAATGGGGAAATGAAAATGAGCATACATACAGAAAACATTAAACTTGTTCCTTACAAAGAGGAATATAAAGAAAAAATCGCAACATTCACTTTACCTAGCGAACAAGTTCAGTTTACAGCGAATCCAAGTGACTTACTTGAAAAAGCAAAAGAAGACATTACAAAACATGTCGTTGTGATTGTAGATCAAGATGTTCCAGTCGGTATTTTTGCACTTCAAACGGGAGAAAGAGTTACGGAATATACAAATAACCCCAATGCGTTATTATTAGTTTCTTTTTCAGTTGATTATGAAAAGCAAGGAAAAGGCTATGCGAAAAGAGGATTGCGTTTACTACAAGAATATGTCACAGCGTACTTTCCAGAAATAAATGAAGTTGTTTTAGCTGTAAACGAACGAAATATTCCAGCACAAAAAGTATATTTAAAAGTTGGTTTTGAAGATAGAGGACAAAGAAAAATGGGACCGATTGGAAGGCAACTTATTTTATACTTATCAATAAAAAAACAGGAATGAATTGTGTAAAAAATGAACTTTTTAGGAAGTCCTTTTAAAGCTGTTAGTTAAGATATTTCATGAAAGGGTGTGCCAAATATGTCTATGAGTATTATTGCCTGAGTATCCATACTATTATGGGGGGCAGTGACACATGAACTAAGTAAACCTTCAAAAAAGCAAAATAACAGAAAGATTATAACTTTAACATCTTTAGGGTGTTTATCAACACTCGTTATCACTATTTCACTGATTCAAAACATTTCATTTTAAAAAAGAAAAATATATCGAAGGTTTTTATCTCATATATTTGTTGGTATGCAATTAAGTGCAGTGTTGGAAAAATATGTTAATTTAGGCAATTTTATTGTTATGTATTTCGGGGAAAATGAAATCACTATTTAAAATACCGTTCTAATGATTTAGCAAAGCATAAACCAGATGATTACCATCATCATTTTGCAAGTGAAGCTATCATCTTATTTGAAGTATTATCAATTCATGACATGTTAGAAAGAGCGAGTTTGTAAAAAATATGGAGAAAAAGAAGGAATTCCTCTGTAAAAGAATTCCTTCTTCTTTATATCCTTTATTCTGTTACCCCAATTGATGAGGGTTTTTAATCAGTGGGGATGGAGCCTTCCTACTGATTAAACATTCACTTTATTGATGTCGTTTTGAAACAATATATTCAACAAGTGGAATCACAATAAATGACGAGCAAAGCGCAAGGAACAAAGGAAGGTTTTGAATGCTATCGAGTGAATAGAAAGCAGAAAACTCTTCTGTCCAAATCGATAAAAGAAACAAAATAATGACTAATACGAAATATCCAATTTTGAAGCTTTTATATGTAATATGTTGTCCTTTTTCATCTTAACTTTCTTTTGAAACACCATTTGGGTCTCCCCATGTTATATGATTTATCAAATAGCTAAGTATTAAAGAACCAGCAAAAATGGTACTGCCACCAATGATACCTCTGGTTATATATTGATGTATGGCATATGCAAGTATACTAAGCAACGAGAATATAATAACCAAGAAAATCAACTTACTCCGATTCATCGTATGCACCTCTTTTTTGAACAACAAAAGTTATCGCATTTGTTTTTTACTGAATGGATTTTTCATTACGAGTGATGTCATAGGAGCATTCTTTTACTTTCATATGTATTTTCTTCCAACCTTTATAAGTGTTTTTCAATATATCCAACATTGTTTCAGTAGGAAGATTGACTTCTATTAATACGTCTCATTCTTCATTTGTTTTCATATCAAATTCTTGAACATTAGAATTTATAACGAAGCCATTGATTCCGTTCTAATCTCATCTATTCGCTCCATCTTTCACCTCTACTTTTATGATCGAATTGGCATATTATTTGAAAAGTTATGACTATGAAAAAGAAGATCATTACTTATTCATTACAAATCTAACTTATATATTCGCCACAAAATAGTATACACTTTGCATTTTTGGGAAATTTCACAATTGAAACTTAAAAAACAATAGTTTAAGGTTAGGAAATTGGAGTTTACAAGTTTTTGAGATAGGTGGAAAGAGGAAAAGAAGAATTCTATATGTAATTATATCATAATAATGATTAGAACTATGAGGAGTAGTGAAATGTATCGTATAGGAAACGAACTAATCCAAATGATTAACAATTCCGTTTAAGCTACTCCTTATACAGATTATTTTAAACTTCATCAAGATGTCATTCAGGCGGCGTACGAAAATGTAAAGAATCATATGGAGATATTCGGAAGTTACCACAAAATATAAATATATAATTGAATTATTCGAAAATATCCAGTATACTAAAAACAAATAGTTAAGCGCTTTCCTAATCTACCTATGTATGGAAGGTTGGTTAGGGATATGTTAAATGTTGGAGTTATAGGTGTAGGAAGAATCGGAAAGCTTCACATCGAAAATTCAGTTTATATACCGGAAATGAATGTTGTAGCTATTTCAGATGTAAATATTGACGCACTTCATGGCTGGGCAAAAGAAAAAGGAATAAATAAAGTAACGAATAATTATCATGACATTTTACAAGATGATAACATACAGGCTATATGTATTTGTTCCCCAACAAATACGCATGCAACTCTTATAAAAGAAGCTGCATTAGCAGGAAAACATATTTTTTGTGAAAAACCAATTAGTTTTATAGAAAAAGAGACGAAGGAAGCATTAGAAGTAGTTGAAAAGAGCGGTGTAAAACTACAAGTTGGCTTTAACCGTCGCTTTGATCATAATTATAAACGCGTGCGTGATCTTATCATGTCTGGCGAGTTAGGAGAACCACATATTTTAAAAATCACTTCCCGTGATCCAGAGCCACCAAATGCAAATTATATTCAAACTTCTGGTGGAATGTTCATGGATATGACCATTCATGATTTTGATATGGCTCGTTTTGTGATGAACAGTGAAGTAACTGAAGTATATGTACAAGGTGCGAATTTAATTGATCCTATATTTTCTGAATATGAGGATATCGATACTGCTATTATTACATTAACATTCGCAAATGGTGCGATTGGAGTTATTGATAACAGCCGCAAAGCAGCATATGGTTATGATCAAAGAATAGAGTTATTTGCGGAAAAAGGGTGTATAAGCACAGAAAATGATTGTCCATCAACTGTCCGCATTTCAACAGCAAACGGTGTCATGCAAGACAAGCCGCTACATTTCTTTTTAGAGCGCTATAAAGAGGCTTATATTACAGAGATTCAATTGTTTGTGCACTCTATTTTAAATGATGAAGTTGTAATTTGTAGTGGAAACGACGGGTTACAAGCAGAGCGCATTGCCCATGCAGCAAAAGAATCACTGCGATTGAAACAACCTGTTAAAATCAACCATCCATTACTATTGAAGAAATGAGGGAGATGAAAGTTATGGCAAATTTAATCGTAAGCCCGCATGAAAGAGAAGAAAATGGACGCATTGTATCTGTAACACCAGAATCAGCAGGATGGAAATATGTTGGATTTGAATTGTTTTCTTTAAAGCAAGGAGAGACTTTGCAAGAAGTAACAAATGATAAAGAGGTTTGCCTTGTTCTATTAAGCGGAAAAGCAAATGTTGCGACGAAGGAAGAGCGTTTTGAAAATATTGGAGAGCGCATGAGTGTTTTTGAAAAGATTCCACCATACTCAGTCTATGTACCAAATCAAGATCAATTTCATGTCGAAGCATTAACAGATGTAGAATTAGCTGTTTGTTTAGCTCCGGGAAAAGGTACATATAAAGCGCGTCTTATTGCGCCAAATAATGTTGGTGTACAAGACCGAGGTTATGGACATATGACACGGAAAATTCATAATATTTTACCAGAAGATCAAGAGGCAGATTGTTTATTAGTTGTAGAAGTATATACACCAGAAGGGAATTGGTCTAGTTATCCACCTCATAAACATGATCAGGATAATTTGCCTCACGAATCCTATTTAGAGGAAACATACTACCATGAAGTAAATCCAAAACAAGGATTTATTATGCAACGCGTATACAATGATGATCGTACGCTTGATGAAGCATTAATTGTGAAAAATCGCGATGTTGTACTTGTACCAGAAGGATACCATCCTGTTTCAGCGCCTCCAGGCTATGAGTCCTACTATTTAAATGTAATGGCAGGACCGGTGCGTACATGGAAATTCCATAATGATTCAGACCATGAATGGCTATTTGAAGGTGTCATGAAATAAATTGTATGTACCCCTTTTTTAACACTATACCGTTTATAAGCAGTATGTCTATGCATAGGCATACTGCTTATTTTTGTAAGAAGAAAGAAGATATGTGCAGCTGGAATGAAGCGAGTTCCGCTCAAGATGAAAAATTTAAGTTTCGTATGATATACTGAAAGGAAGATAACGTTATGAGAAGAGAAGTGGGAGACAATGAAAACGACTATTTATGATGTGGCGAAAGAAGCGGGGGTTTCAATTGCAACCGTTTCAAAGGTAGTGAATGGTACTGGGAAAATTAGTGAAAAAACAAAAAAACATGTATTAGAAGTAATGGATCGCTTGCATTACCAACCTAGCGTTGTCGCTTCTGCATTAACTGGAAAAAAAACGCATACGATCGGCCTTCTAGTTCCAGATATTGCAAACCCGTTTTTTTCGGAAGTTGCACGCGCATTAGAAGACTCCGCTGAAGAAAAGGGATTCAATGTTATTATGTGCAGCACGGACAATAACGATGAAAAAGGAAAGAAATATATTTCTTTATTATTGAGAAAGCGTGTAGATGGTTTAATTATTGCTACAAGCTTTCAAGATACAACACACATAAAAAAACTTGTTGAAAAACATATTCCCGTTGTATTATTTTCAACAGATATACCAGCATTATCTGTTGATATGGTGTCGGTGGATGATTATAAGGCTGCTTTTCAAGCGATGGATTATTTATTATCCCTCGGGCATAAGCGGATTGGCCTAATTGCTGAACAAACAACAAGTAGTAAATATCGTATTCAAGGTTACAAAGATGCATTAGAAGCAGCTGGGGTGAATGTGGATGAAAATTTAATTCATTATACAGAAGCCGCAACGATACAAAATGGAAAGCAAATTACGAAATTATTATTTGAGGAAAAAGATCGCCCTACAGCAATTTTTGCTTGTAATGACATATTAGCTGCGGGTGTCATGCAAGGGGCGAAAGAAGAAGGAATACGAATTCCAACAGAACTTTCGATTATTGGTTTTGATAATACTATCTTAGCGGATATTTGTTATCCTCCATTAACAACAATTGCACAGCCCATTCAAGAGATGGCTGAACAAACGACAAGTTTATTAATTCAACAAATTGAACATAAAGATAAACCTAAACAGCGGATATTATTAGTACCAGAATTAATGATTCGAGAGTCAACGACAAAAATGTCATAAATTTAATATTTTGTACCATAATATTTTAACGTATATACATATCATGGTTTTAGTCTCTATTTTCTTCTAAATAAAATAGAGGCTATTTATTTGGGAAAAATAGAGGGATTTACATGTATTTTTTGTTTGTGCGTATTATCACAATGAATTTTATTAATAAAATAATTAATGAAAAAATTTAGAAAATAAGAAAATATGTATTTATTTTTTTGAATTTATTCGTTATAATTCAATCAAGGGAAAGCGCTTAACTAAAAATACTTTCTCTACTACGTGCATTAGTAACATTTTATTTAAGGATTTATTAAATAAAATGTTTTTTATTAGAATAAAAAGAAAGCGGTTACTTTAATGGAGGGAAGAGATAGTGGACATGTTACAAATCGCAAACGATCGACCTCTTGATTTTTTAGCGTTAGGAAGAGCGTGCATTGATTTAAATGCAAATGAGATCAATCGTCCGATGGAAGAAACAATAACATTTACAAAATATGTAGGCGGTTCACCGGCGAATATTGCTGTGGGAACAGCTACGTTAGGCTTAAAAAGTGGATTCATTGGAAAAGTAGCAGATGACCAAATGGGACGCTTTATTACAAACTATTTGAAAGAAAAGAAAATTGATACAGAGAATGTCGTTGTAGATAAAACAGGTGCAGTTACAGGATTAGCATTTACTGAGATTAAGAGTCCGGAAGAATGTAGCATCTTAATGTACCGTGATAATGTGGCAGATTTGAAGCTTGAAGTAAAAGAAGTTTCAGAGAAATATATAGCACAGGCAAAAGCACTCCTTATCTCAGGAACAGCTCTTGCAGTAAGTCCTTCACGTGAAGCCACTTTTGCAGCATTACATTATGCGAGAAAACATAACGTTGTTGTATTTTTTGACTTAGATTATCGACCATATACGTGGACATCTGAAGCAGATACAGCCATGTATTACAACCTTGCAGCTGAAAAATGTGATGTGATTATTGGTACACGAGAAGAATTTGAAATGATGGAAGGAATCATAGGAGATGCGAAAGCTAAAGATGAAGTGATTGCTCAAAAATGGTTTGATCATCATGCGAAAATGGTTGTCATCAAGCACGGTTCGGAAGGGTCTATTGCTTATACAAAAGATGGTCATGCATATAAAGGAAGTATCTTTAAAACAAAAGTATTAAAAACTTTCGGTGCTGGTGATTCATATGCCTCTGCTTTTATATACGGATTGATGAAAGGCTGGGACGTGCCAAAAGCGATGGAATTTGGAAGCGCTTCAGCGGCAATAGTCATTTCGAAGCATAGTTGTTCAGATGCAATGCCGACAGTAGAAGAAATTCAGCAGTTTATTACAGAAGCAAAAGAAACATCTATTTCTTAATCATGAAGGAGGAAAATAAAATGACTCAAGTAGCAGTTCAAACAGTAAAAAATTATATCGATGGTGAATGGAAAGAATCACATTCCTCTAAAACAGAACCAGTATACAATCCAGCAACTGGAGAAATTATTGCACATGTTCCACTTTCTACAAAAGAAGAAGTAGATGAAGCTGTACAAGTTGCTAAAAAAGCATTTCAAATATGGTCAAAAACGCCGGTACCGAAACGTGCAAGAATCATGTTTAAGTATCAACAATTGCTAGTTAAACATTGGGATGAACTAGCAAAAATGGTAACAATCGAAAACGGGAAAAGCTTTAAAGAAGCATATGGAGAAGTACAACGCGGTATTGAGTGTGTTGAATTTGCAGCCGGTGCCCCAACATTAATGATGGGAAAACAACTTCCTGATATTGCAACGAATTTAGAATCTGGTATGTATCGTTATCCAATTGGAGTAGTTGGCGGAATTACACCATTTAACTTCCCGATGATGGTACCTTGCTGGATGTTCCCATTGGCGATTGCTTGTGGTAATACATTTGTATTAAAACCATCTGAACGCACGCCATTATTAGCTTGTCGCTTAGTAGAATTATTAGAAGAAGCTGGTCTTCCAAAAGGGGTATTAAATATTGTTCATGGTGCTCATGATGTAGTAAATGGCTTATTAGAGCATAAGCATGTTAAAGCGATTTCATTCGTTGGTTCACAACCAGTTGCTGAATATGTATATAAAACAGCTTCTGCAAACTTAAAACGAGTACAAGCGTTGGCAGGTGCGAAAAATCATTCAATCGTTTTAAATGATGCAGACCTTGATTTAGCAGCAACACAAATTATAAATGCAGCATTCGGTTCGGCGGGTGAGCGCTGCATGGCGTGTTCTGTTGTAGCCGTACAAGAGGAAATAGCTGATAAGCTGATTGAAAAACTTGTTGAAGCATCTAATACAATGCAAATTGGTAACGGTTTAGAAGAAGATGTTTTCTTAGGCCCTGTAATTCGTGATGGTCATAAAGAACGTACACTGCAATACATTGAAACAGGTATCAAAGAAGGAGCAACTCTTGTTCGCGATGGCCGAAATGATGCGGAGGTAAATGGAGAAGGGTATTTTGTTGGACCAACAATTTTTGATCATGTAACACAAGAAATGAAAATTTGGCAAGATGAAATCTTTGCACCAGTTCTATCTATTGTACGTGTGAAAACATTAGAAGAAGCAATTGAGCTCACAAATGAATCAAGATTTGCAAACGGTGCTTGTATCTTTACAAATGACGGTGGTAAAGTTCGTGCATTCCGCGAAAATATAGATCCAGGTATGTTAGGAGTAAATGTCGGTGTACCAGCTCCAATGGCATTTTTCCCATTCTCTGGTTGGAAAGATTCATTCTATGGCGATTTACATGCAAATGGTTCAGACGGTGTAGAATTTTATACAAGAAAGAAAATGATTACAACTCGCTGGGCGTAATAGAGGTAAATAGCAGAGAGTATCATTTCTCTCTGCTATCACTTCCCTTTGAAAGAAAGCGCTTAACTTTAAGGTAAGGCAGGTTGAAAAGAATGGATACAATTCGTTTAACGACAGCACAAGCGTTAGTTAAATTTTTAAATCAGCAATATATACAGTTTGATGGGGGAGAAGAAAAATTTGTGAAAGGAATTTTCGCAATCTTCGGTCATGGTAATGTATTAGGAATTGGGCAAGCTTTGGAAGAAAATGGCGGAAGCTTAGAAGTATATCAAGGGAAAAATGAACAAGGAATGGCGCAGGCTGCGGTAGCATTTGCAAAACAAAAACATCGGAAACAAATTATGGCTTGTACATCTTCAGTAGGGCCAGGGGCGGCAAATATGATTACAGCAGCAGCAACAGCAACAGCGAATAATATTCCTGTTTTGTTATTACCTGGAGATACATTTGCATCTCGGCAGCCAGATCCAGTGCTTCAGCAAATTGAACAACTTCATGATGCGTCCATTACAACAAATGATGCATTTCGCCCAGTAAGTAAATATTGGGATCGCGTCAATCGTCCGGAACAATTAATGACAGCGATGATTAACGCGATGCGAGTATTAACAGACCCAGCTCATACAGGTGCAGTTACCATTGCACTCCCGCAAGATGTACAAACAGAATCATACGATTATCCAGTATATTTCTTTAAAAAGCGTGTACATCGCATTGAAAGACGTATGCCGACTCAAAGTGAAATTCATGATGCTTCAAGGCTTATTTTAAAGAAGAAAAAACCAATCATAATTTGCGGGGGCGGTGTACGTTACTCTGAAGCGGGGGAAGTACTGAAACGTTTTTCCGAGAAATTCCGCATACCGTTTGGGGAAACGCAAGCTGGAAAAAGTGCTATCGAAAGCGGTCATGCAATGAATTTAGGAGGTATTGGCGTTACTGGAAACTTAGCTGCCAATCGTATTGCGAAAGAAGCAGATTTAGTAATTGGAGTTGGAACACGCTTTACTGATTTTACAACATCATCAAAAGCGCTTTTCCAAAATGAAGATGTTGAGTTTCTAACGATTAATGTGTCAGATTTTCATGCTGGCAAATTAGATGCAACTAAGGTTGTCGCAGATGCGAAGGTTTCGTTAGAAGAACTTGAAAACGTATTGGAAAGTAAGGAATATCAATCTAGTTACATAGACGAAATTGATGCGGTGAAACAGTTATGGAATCAAGAATTGAAGAGACTTTATCAAATCGATTATAAAGAAGATGGATTCAAACCAGAAATTAAAGGCCATCTAGACGAAGCACTACCAGAATTTTATGAAACAGTGGGCTCTTGCCTTACACAAACGAAAGTGATTGGGGAAATCAATAGATTACTTGATGAGGATGCTATTATTATTGGCGCAGCAGGAAGTCTTCCAGGTGACTTGCAGCGCATGTGGATGAGTAAAAAGCCAAATACGTACCATATGGAATATGGATATTCTTGTATGGGATACGAAATTTCTGGAGCGCTTGGTGTTAAAATGGCTGAACCAAATAAAGAAGTATATGCGATGGTTGGAGATGGAAGTTATTTAATGCTTCATTCAGAACTTGTAACTAGTATACAAGAAGGTAAAAAAATCAATGTTCTTTTATTTGATAATGCCGGATTTGGTTGCATTAACAATCTTCAAATGTCAAATGGTATGGGAAGTTTCGGTACAGAGTTTCGTCATAGAGAAAATGAAGTTGGAACGCCAGCAGGAAGATTTATGAAAATAGATTTTGCACAAAGTGCAGCTGGTTATGGCGTGAAAACATATCGTGTAACAACGATAGAAGAGTTAGTAGCTGCTCTAGAAGATTCGAAAAAACAAACGATCTCTACACTCATTGATATAAAAGTATTACCTAAAACGATGACAAATGGATATGACTCTTGGTGGAATGTTGGTGTTGCTGAGATAACTGAAAATAAGAAAATTCAAGCGGCTTGTGAAGAGCGAATGAGCCATTTAAAACAAGCAAGACAATATTAAAATGCCTTTCTTATTTAATAGAAGGCAATGAAGCAATTTGTTTCATTGCCTTTTCTAAAGGGAAAAAGGAGCTGAACAAAATGTTTAAAGAAGGAACTGTAAAACTTGGCATTGCACCAATTGGGTGGACCAATGATGATATGCCTGAATTAGGAAAAGAAAATACATTTGAACAATGTATTAGTGAAATGGCGTTAGCTGGTTTTACTGGTACTGAAGTTGGCAATAAGTATCCAAGAGATGTAGACGTTTTAAAGAAAGCGTTATCGCTAAGGAAGATGGAAATCGCAAGTGCGTGGTTTAGCGCTTATGTAACAACAAAGCCGTTACATGAAACAGTGAATCCATTTATAGAACATTGCGATTTCTTGCAGAAAATGGGAGCGAAAGTCGTTGTTGTATCAGAACAAGGACATAGTATTCAAGGGCTGATGAATACACCTCTTTTTGAGAAGAAACCGATTTTTGATGAGGAAAGTTGGCAAAAGCTTGCGGAAGGCTTAAATATTTTAGGAAAACTAGCTCAAGAGCGTGGACTTTATCTTGTTTATCATCATCATATGGGAACGGGAGTACAGACAACGGCAGAAATTGAAAAATTGATGTCTTTAACAAATCCAAATGTTGTTCATTTACTCTATGACACGGGGCATCTCGTTTTTTCTGGTGAGGACCCAATGTATATATTAGAAAAGTACATGGACCGCATCAAACATGTACATTTAAAAGATGTGCGCTTAAATATTGCAGAGAAAGTAAAACAAAATAAATTAAGCTTTTTACAAGGAGTGAAAGAGGGAGTATTTACAGTTCCAGGTGATGGCAGTATTAACTTTGAACCGATATTTAAGAAATTAGCTAAAAAGCATTATACAGGATGGCTATTAGTAGAGGCAGAACAAGATCCAGCAAAAGCAAATCCCTTTGAATATGCAGTAAAGGCGCGAACATACATAAATGAAATTTGTAATTTAAAAAAACAAAATAGGTAGGTGTTTTTCATGAAACGTGTAAAGGTTGGTATTGTTGGGTTAGGGAGACTTGGGAAAAAACATGCAGAGAATCTTGCATTTCATATTCGCAACTGTGAGTTAACAGCAGTATGTAGTGTAATTGAAGAGGAAGTAAAACAAGCGCAGAAAGAATGGGGCATACCATACGGTTATACAGATTATGATGAAATGCTGCGAAATGAAGAATTAGATGCAATCTTTATTGCTTCGCCATCTGGGTTTCATTGCGAACAGATTGAAAAAGCATTAGAAGCAGGGTTTCATGTTTTTAGCGAAAAACCACTGGGACTATATTTAGAAGAGGCTCTTCATGTAGAAAAAGTAGTACAAAGGCATCCCGATCAAGTATTTATGCTTGGATTTATGAGACGCTTTGATAAATCTTATATGTATGCAAAAAGAAAAATTGAAGAAGGCGTAATCGGTAAGCCAGTTTTAGTGCGGTGCTATGGTATAGATCCGACAAAAGCTCTTGGTAGTTTTGTGAAATTCGCAAAGAGCAATTATAGCGGGGGCTTATTTTTAGATATGGCCATTCATGATTTAGATTTAGCAAGGTGGTATTTAGAATCAGAGGCAAAACAAGTATGGGCAATTGGAGGAGCATTTGCTTGTCCTGAATTTAAGGAATTTAACGATGCAGATACTGGAGCGGCACTCATAAAATTTGAAAATGATACAATGGGTATTTTTGTCGCAGGGCGAAACTGCATACATGGTTATCATATTGAAACAGAAATTATCGGTACAAAAGGATCGCTTCGCGTTGGTACAGTTCCAGAAAAAAATGCCGTGACTGTTTTTGATCAAACAGGTGCAGTTCGCGAGTGTTCAGAGGGATTTTTAGAGCGTTTTGAACAAGCATATTTAAGTGAAGTAGAAGAGTTTATTCAATGTATTATCGAAAAACGTAAGCCAGCCATTACTGTACAAGACGGAGTAAAATCAACAGTGATCGGATATGCATGTAAAGAATCATTTGAAACAGGTGAACTTATTAATGTTCGGAACTTTCGGTCAAATAAAATTCATTCGTAATATACTTCTAGATTATAAGATGGGGTAGGTAGAGAGCTTCTATAATACAAAATAAAGAAGAAGAGGGCGCCCTACCCCCTTTTAGAGAAATAGATATCATTTGAAAGGGGTTTATTGCTCCATGGCATTTGTAACAGTCATTACATTTTTAGTATATACGATTTTCATTGCCTGGTTTTCTTGGTATAAGACGAGGCATATTAATTTAGATAGTTCAGATGGTTATTTTTTAGGTGGTAGAAGTTTGACTGGTATCGTTATCGCAGGATCACTTGTATTAACAAACTTATCGACAGAACAAATGGTAGGGCTAAATGGACAAAGCTATGCAACTTCAATGGTCGTTATGGCTTGGGAGGTAACCGCTCCTTTAGCGCTCATTTTTATGGCATTTGTCTTTTTACCTCGTTACTTAAAAAGTGGAATTACAACAATTCCTGACTTCCTAGAGCAACGCTACGATTTACGAACAAGACAAATTATTTCCATTCTATTTTTATTAGGCTATGCCATCGCTTATTTACCAACTGTATTGTATTCCGGTGCGTTAGTACTTGATAGCATCTTTAATATTTCACAACTATTTGGGCTTAGTAATTTCACAACAATTATGGTGATTGCGCTTATCATTGGTATGACTGGTATTGCCTATGTTGTATTTGGCGGCCTACGTGCATGTGCGATTTCAGATACGCTAAATGGAATTGGTTTAATTATTGGAGGATGCTTAATTCCAATTCTTGGTCTTCTTGCACTTGGAAAAGGGAGTATTATGGATGGTGTAAATCTTTTATTACATTCTCATCCAGAAAAATTGAATGCAATTGGAGATTCGCAAGATTCTGTACCTTGGACAACAATTTTCATGGGCTTATTGTTTAATAACTTATTTTATTGGTGTACCAATCAAGCTATTGTCCAACGTGCACTCGGGGCAAAAAATTTAGCAGAAGGACAAAAAGGAGTATTGTTGGCAGGATTATTTAAAGTATTTGGAGCATTGTATTTAGTGCTGCCAGGAATCATTGCCTTCCATTTATTTGGCGATCAATTAAAAAATGCTGATATGGCTTATCCGATGTTAGTAATTAAGATTTTGCCTATCGCATTATCAGGCTTTTTTGCCGCTGTATTGTTCGGTGCTATTTTAAGTTCATTTAACGGTGCATTAAATAGTTCGATCACTTTATTCACACTGGATTTTTATAAACCCATTTTCAAGAAAGAAGCAAGCGAAAAAGAGTTGGTGAAAGTAGGACGTATTTTTGCGATTACACTCGGTCTCATTGCGGTTATCGTATCACCATTTATTTTATATGCACCTTCTGGATTATATAACTACTTACAAGAAATGTTTGGTTTTTACAATGTACCAATTATCGCCGCTGTTGTCGTAGGATTTTTTAGTAAAAAAGTACCTGCAAGTGCTCCGAAAATTGCTTTAGTCTTTCATATTATTTTGTATGCGCTCTCAAAAGTGTTTTTAGGATCTATTAATTTCTTATATATTCTTAGTGTACTATTCCCAGCATGTGTAATTGTGATGCTAGTGATTGGAAAATTAAAACCAAGAGAAACAGACTTTGAACTTTTCGATGCTAATAAAGTTGATTTAAAGCCATGGAAATATGCAAAGGTATTTTCAATCTTCCTTATTATATTCATGCTAGGTGCCTATGTATTATTCTCGCCTGTTGGGTTAGCCGCACAGTAATGATGTTTTTTATATCAATATACTATATAAGTTTGGATAATTGACAATTCTCTAAATTATGTTATGATAACTATCAAAACTATATAGTTCTCATCTATCCACTAGGGGTGCCGATATTGGCTGAGATTAAAGTTTATCTTTGAGACCCTTAGTACCTGATCTGGTTCGTACCAGCGTAGGGAAGTGGAAATGACAAAATAAAAGCCACTTTCTTTACCTACTAAGGAAGTGGCTTTTATTTTGTACATGTCTATTTTTTCGTTAGATGTTAGCTGAGTGTAGCATATATGAGGAGGGATATAAATGTCATTTTCACAGTTATTACGTCAAGAAGTTGCTCCGATTTGGCAAGCGAGTTTTGAGCATCCATTTATTAAAGAACTAGGTGAGGGAACACTAGATTTAGCTAGCTTTCGTTACTACGTTTTACAAGATTCCTACTATTTGAGTCACTTCGCTAGAGTACAAACATTAGGGGCAGCGAAGGCGATCGAATTGAAAACGACAGCTCGCATGGCACATCATGCACAAAATACATATGAAGCAGAATTGTCATTGCATGAAAATTTTGCGGAAAAATTAGGAATCACTGAAGAAGAAAAAGCATCCTTTATTCCAGCACCGACAGCTTATGCATATACATCCCATATGTATCGCGCTGCTTATGAAGGGCATTTAGGTGATATTATTGCAGCCATTTTACCGTGTTATTGGCTATATTATGAAATTGGCGAGCGTCTTAAAGAGTGTAAGCCAGAAGAACCGATTTACCAAGCATGGATTTCAGCATATGGTTCGGATTGGTTCCGCACATTAGTAGAAGAACAAATTATGCGATTAGATCAAATTACGGAAACAGTAACAGAGTCGGATCGTAAACGTATGAAACAGCATTTTATCATTAGTAGTCAATATGAATATTCGTTCTGGGAGATGGCTTATACGTTAGAGAAATGGCCTGTTGAAGAAAAAATAGCAACCCGGTAGATATTCATTTTATTTCGTCATTTTTCATAATATATTATGAAAAAATTATATAATTAAAAGAGAAATAGGAAAGATAAAGAGGAGGTAGAACCCTCCTCCTTTTTTTACTGTTTTTTAACAAAAAATGGATTTTAATGATGGTATAATAAAAGTAAAAAGGGGGGTGGAATCTGTATTTTGTTTCAAAGTTTAACAGTCTATTGATTTTGGATTTTATGTAAAATAACGAAAAAAGAGAGGAAGTATTTACTTTATGGAAACGATACAGTTGTTAGCCTTTAAAGATGTAATAGATCCACTTTTTGAGCAAACAGTATTTTATGTGCAGTGGCCAAAACATTGGTCAAGTTTGTTATTAGAGCACAATAGACCATACGAATTAATAAAAAAATTTAAACTTTTAAATAAAAGATTGTATATTATGTTTTCGGATATTTTATTCATTGAGCACGACCCATATAAGTTAGCAGAAGATAGCCTATGGATTATATGTTTAAAACCTCTTAGCTCTGAACAGTTAGAATATATTTGTCGTCAATGGTATGCGTATATTCATAACTGGAAACCGACCGAAATGCCTGGAGAAGTTTTATTAGAATGGCAACCTAGTGCGATTTCAAAGTTGTCGTTACTACATGATAAAAAAACATTTTATATATGGGTACCAGCATTAATTTCACATTTGTTTTGTGAACGCGCGCTGCATCTATCTATAGGAAATAAGCAATATGAAGAAGTTCCTTTTTACCCGCTTCGAGAGCAAAATAGATGTGAAGCGATGTCTGAGCCTATTCAGGATAAAAAGACAAAAGAATATTTTTCTTATATATATCGGTTTGAGCTTATCACTCGTGGAATTGAAAATATGTTTCTACTTAAAGTTTCTATTGGTAAAAGGCGTTTTTATCAAACAGCAAATCAATATGCAAATTATATGATTATGAAAAAAAGAAAAGGAACTGTACTAGTCTCTAACTGCCATAATGAAAAGGATAAGTTTGTTACACTCAAAATAGAAGACGCGCGATTTGGAGTGAATTGGTCCAAAGCTTATCGGGAATTACAGAATGTTTTTATGCTTAAGAAACAGTTAGATTTAGTTAAGATTATGCAAAGTCCAAAAAAATATATAAAAGGGAAAAGGATACGAGCACTTGTTATATATGATGAAAATATTTTTAAAGTTCCCGGTACGAAAATAAAACGTGGGATCAGTAGAAGAGAGAAAGAAGTACTCTTACAAGCATTTCATCAGCGATTTCCTCATTGTACATATATTCCGCTATGTAAAAATATAACTATAAATCAAAATGATGAGTTATTTCCACTTTATATAAGAGAAGAAATGAAAGAAATCACACTAGAACTATGGTCTTCTCAAAGACTTACAGAAATAGAAAGAATATTATTTGAAGAAGGACTAATTTTAGAGAAGAGGGCAAACCATTCTTATATATTAAATTCTAAACCGCAAATTATACTAAACATCGTAACGTATAATCCCAAAATTATTAAACAGCACCCATATCGAATGGATTATTGTCATAAGTATAAAGAAGATCGTATCCAAAGTGTGATCCGAGCAATATCTTCTATACCAATCCAATCATTTCAAACATCGTTGTCTTTAATAGAAGTCGAAAAGTGTGATGGTCGTGAAAAAATCGATCCGAAACAAGTGATTCGAGAAGCATTTGCAAGGACAAATCGCATTTCACAATTTATCGAACGATTAGACGGAGAGGAGATAAAGAAGGAACATATAGTAAGAGCCATTTTTAGTTTATTAGAAAAGATAGGATTTCGTAAACGAAGCTGGGAGAGTATGCATCCATCACATACATATGTTAGTTTATCAATAGAAGAAATCTATAACAATCAATTTGTACCTATTCTATCCAAAATAAACGAGGGAGAAATTGTATATAAATTATATGGGAGTCATGAGTGGCGAGACTTTACATCTATCCTCTTAAACGTAAGTGCACACGAAACGTTCTTACCGCAACCGTCAAAGCGAAATGATATAGGAATTCAATTTAAAAAATATATAACGGAAGAATTAACAGCAATCGCAGAAGAAGCTAAAAAGGAAAATAAGCAAGTGTATTTTCTTATAGACGCAAGTATGAGAGAGTACTGGATTGAAAGTTTGCAAAATGAACACATGGACTTACATGATCTACCTTATATCAGTGAGGAATTCCAATCACTTTCTAATGTAACAGCCATTCGTATTAACAATCAGTATGATGTTCCGAACTATATAATGCCGTTAGAAAAGGAGTGCGATGAAACAGAGTTATATGTGGACCAAAGCGGACTGTATTATAGTGTAAATATCTATCCTCTAAACGATACGGGATGGAAGGAACAGCGCATATTAGAAATTGTAGTACTCGGAGCGAAGCAAGAGGAACGAGATCAGATTGCTAAAATAATCACTTATATGTGCAAAATGAGCATCATACCTGGGGAGCGTCCGTTTATACCATTTCCGATGCAAATGGTAAAACTAATAAAAAAGTATATAACAGATATTGACTTATGGCAATCAAGTGATGAATTGGATACAGATTGGCTGATAGAGAATGAATAAGGATAGGTGGTGAGAAATTATGAAGAAATGAAAGACGATTGTAATCTGTACATGGATCATAGCGATTCTTTTACTGAGTTTTACATGGCTTGAATTGGTGTTATTACAAATAGTAGGGCTACAATATGAATCGAATTAGGCTCTCATTATGTTCTTTATCGTGTATATATTCACTAATCTTCCACTTTCACTCATTGTGGACAATATACCAAAAGCTTTGAAATCTCTTGATTTGATTCAAACAAGCAAAGGATGGATTCCGTTTCTATTCGATGCAGGAAAAACATATATTCTCATTATGACAATTGATTATTTTATGGAGTCTATTACGATTTCGTGGCAAGGTGTTTTTCTATTTGCTATCATAAGGGGATCTATTGGATTAAAAATAAAGAAGGATGATCCAGAACCCCCTTCGTATTCAGAAGTAACAAAATCATTAAAAAATAACGAATAATACTTCTAAACATATGACAAATCCCATTTGTCTCAAAAACAAGGATTTGTCATTTCTTCATAAAAGTGTAGGGAGCGATTGTCAATTCTAATTTTGTTTTTTGTATTTACTTTTCATGCAAGCAGGATTAAGATGTCTTTTAGGAATAATAGTTATGAAAACATGAAACATGCTTTTATATGGCATGGTCTGATAAAATAACAACATTTCCTTTGCAAAATAGAAAGGAAAGAAGTTTTGAAAGGGGTGGAACATTGTGAAGAAGCTTGATGTATTGTTAATGCTGCTTAGCGGTTTGTTCCCGGTTGCGGGGATTATGAAACAAATCCCGCTACCATTATCACTCATTCTAGGTGGATTATTGTTTTTTACGAGTTTTGGTAGTTATTATACAAAACAAACGAGTTCTCGTGTTTGTAGTTGGCTAGCTTATACTATATTTATTACATTCTTAATGGGAATTTGGGATCAATACGTAACAATGAGCTCGTTACTAGCAAACGCGAAAATTGCTGCATGTATCGCTTTACTTCCAGCCATTCTTTGCTTCCGTACATATGGAATTACGTTTGGATTACTTGCGCTATGGGGAGCATTATTATGGGATGTAAAAGAAGTACAATCACTAGCTGTTTTAGGACGCATGATGAATTTACTCACAACAGAAAAAATGTATTTACTATTACTCATAGCGGGCTTTTTAGTAGGTGGTTTATTCGCAAATGGATTTCGTCGTAAAAATGATAAGTTTAAACAAGAAACACCAAATGTATTAAAACAAAAAAAGAAACGAATGAGACCTACATTTCACATTCGCATTCCACGTTTACCGAAACTGAGAATGAAAATGTTAACATTCGGAAGAACACCTACTCAATCAAAAGACAAGCGTCCATATGAATCAATGCGTGAAGAAAATATCCACGCAATACAACAAGAACCGCAACATGAACAACAAGAACCGACAACACTAGGTCAAACAAGAATGGAACGAAGACGGAATCGGTATCATGTTTAGATAGGGGAGTTGAAAAGAAACAGTTTTTAAGTTGGTGAACAACTAAAGGGTAATATTAAAATAATTTGATATTTAATCTATTTTCATGTTTACTTTTCCATAAAAATGTAATATAATGTATACAGCGGTTTGAGGAAGCCGCTGTATCATATCATACCAAGATTTATAGAGTTATTATGGTAAGGCAATATGCCGTGGCGTTGGGGATCGCCTAACTCCGATTTTATCGGATTCCCCTAAAAAATGACTAACTTCGTTTAGTCATTTTTTTATATATAAAACACAGAATTTTCTAAAAGAGGTGCTAGTAAATGAAATATAGCATTGGACTAGATATAGGAATTGCATCAGTTGGTTGGGCAGTTATTAATGAAGATATAGAAAGAATTGAGGACTTAGGAGTACGTATTTTTGATGTTGCTGAGCAACCGAAAACAGGCGCTTCTTTGTCAACTCCAAGAAGACTAGCTCGTTCTACTAGAAAACGCTTAAGAAGAAGGCGACACCGCGTGGAGAGAGTTCGTAAATTTATGATTCAAAAAGGTTTACTAACACAAGTTCAAATGGAACAATTATATGACTGGAAAGATGGTGACTTAGATATTTGGCTTGTACGTGTAAATGCTTTAGAAAGAAAATTGTCAGATCGTGAGTTTGCACGTATATTAGTTCACTTTGCAAAAAATCGTGGATTTCAATCTAATCGTAAAAGTGAATTACAAGAAGAAGATAATGGCGCCGTTCTATCAGCAGTTCAAGAAAATAAGCGATTGATGGAAGAAAAAGGGTATCAAACAATTAGTGAAATGCTTCTGTATGATGAGAAATTTGAAGGTACTAAGCGTAACAAAGGTGGGGAATATACTCATGTTGTTGCACGAAGTGATTTAAAAAGAGAGATACAGCTTATTTTTGAAAAGCAAAGAGCATATGGACATGCTTTCGCAACTATGGAAAATGAAGATAAATTTCTTCAAATATGGTCATCACAAAGACCTTTTGCAACAAAAGATGATATAGCGAAAAAAATTGGGAATTGTACATTTGAACCGAAAGAGAAACGAGCACCAAAGAGCACATATACATTCGAACGCTTTCGAGCTCTTGATAAATTAAATCGTTTAAGAATTCTATCAGGAACTTCTCCTGCAAGATCACTTACGCAAGAAGAGCGAGATCTTATTTTGAACTCTCTTTTTTCAAAGAAAGAAGTAAAGTATAAAGAGTTGAGAAAGCTATTAAAATTAAATGATGAACAACGATTTAATGAAATCTTTTATGATCCAAATGAAAAAATAGAGAAAAATGAAAATAGAACATTCCTTTCTTTAGAAAGTCAATATAAAATCAGAAAAATATTACAAAAAATCGAAGGGAAAAGCTTGAATGATACATACCGTCCAGTTGATTTAGATACAATCGCTTATGCTTTAACTGTATTTAAAGACGATCAAGATATTCGTGACTATTTACAAAATCAATATGTGGCGAGTAATGGAAAAAAGGAATTAAACCTAGCAAATCGTAAGTACAATGACGAATTGATTGAAGAACTCTTACACCTTTCCTTTACAAAGTTTGGGCATCTATCATTAAAAGCGCTTAGAAATATTTTGCCGTTTATGGAACAAGGGATTCCTTATCATCAAGCTTGTGAAAAAGCAGGTTATCAGTTTAATAAAAAAGTAAACCGGGAAAAGCAAAAGTTATTACCCCCTGTACCAGCAAAAGATATTGTGAATCCAGTTGTTATTCGTTCTCTATCACAAGTGCGTAAAGTAATTAATGGAATTATTAAAAGATATGGTTCGCCCTCATCAATATATATTGAATTAGCACGTGAAATGGGGAGGGGATATAAAGAACGGAAAGACCTTGAGAAACAATACAATAAAAACCGTCAAATGAATGAAGGGGCCAAAAAACATATTTTAGAACTTCGTCCAGAGTTTGGCGATCCAAGAGGTCATGACATTTTAAAATATAAACTTTGGCAAGAACAAGATTGTCGCTGTGCATATTCTTTTAAATCAATTCCGATAAAGCAGTTATTTGAGATTGGCTATGCCGAGGTAGATCATATTATTCCATATAGTCGTAGTTTTGATGATAGCAATAACAATAAAGTACTTGTTCTAGCAGCAGAAAACCAAAATAAACAAAATCGCACACCATATGAATGGTTTGGTCACGATGAAACAAAATGGCAAGAGTTCACTTCGTTAGTAACAACGATGAAAGTTTCAAAAAAGAAAAAAAGCTTATTGTTAAAAAAGAATTTTGATGAAGAACAAGCCGAAGAATTTCGCTCTAGACATTTAAATGATACACGCTACATCACTCGTTATATCAAAACATTTATTGAGGATAACTTACAATTCCGTATAGAAGAAGGAAAAAAAACATATGTGCATACAGTGAATGGAGCTTATACATCTCTTATGCGAAAACGATGGGGATTTAACAAAAATCGCCAAGAAAACGCTTTACATCATGCGTTAGATGCAGTAATTGTAGCGGTTAGCTTGCCTTTTAAACATAAGGTAAGAGCGTATTTTAAGCGGCGCGAAGAATATGCTCATAACCAATTAAAACGAGAAGGGGAATTTTTCCCTGAACCTTGGCCAGGGTTCATTCACGAATTAGAAATTAGAATGATGCAAGACTCTGAAAACATAAAACTAGCAATGGAAAGCTTAAACTTAAAAACTTATGATGAATCCTTTATTAAGGAACTAAAGCCAATTTTTGTTTCCAGAATGCCAAAACGAGCAATGAAGGGACAAATACATGAAGAAACGTTGAAGCGAGTAAGAGGGCGCACAGATGATGGCTACATTCGTACTGTAAAAAAAGTAAAGTTAGATCAAATTCCATTTGATAAAAATGGAGATTTCCCAATGTTTGGAAAAGAAACAGATATGAAAACATATGAAGCAATAAAATCTAGATACCTTGAATCTGGAAAAGATAAGAAAAAAGCCTTTAACACACCGCTTTATAAGCCAGCGAAGAATCCAGAAAACGCACCGATTATTCGCTCTATTAAAATTGAAGAAAAAGCAAATCGTGTTGTCATGCTGGATGAGAAAACAGCTGCTGATAATGCGAGTATTGTAAGAACAGAGGTGTTTCGTCATAAAGAAACAGGGAATTATTTCTTAACGCCTGTTTATGTAGCTGATGTGCTTGCTAAAAAAGTTCCAGATCGATTAATTACAACGAAAAAGCCTTATAGTGAGTGGAGAAAAATTACTGATGAGTATGAATTTCTCTTTTCGTTATATCCTAACGATTTAATTAGAGTGAAGATGCCGAAAGAAAAAGAAACAAAAACACACACTGGTGAAAAACATGTATGGCAAGAAAATTTTATGTATTTCAAAGGTGTCCATTCAGGGAGTGCTGGTGTGAGAATGATAGATCATATGAACAGTTTTGAAGATGAAATAGGAGTGCGAAAATTAGTTGTATTTGAAAAATACCAAGTGGATCCTTTAGGTAGAATGAATAAAGTACACGGAGAGAAACGACATGGCATTTAGACATATTGTAATTCGAAATCCAAGTAAACTTTCAACATGTGATGAACAATTGTTAATTAAGCAAGAAGAAACGGTGCGTATTCCTTTAGAAGATATTTGCACGATTACAATAGAAGATCCAGCAATTACAATCACAGCTGCTTTATTAAGTAAATGTGTCGAATATCATGTAGAGCTTATTGTATGTGATTGGAAAAGATTACCAGCGGGAATTTTACAACCGTTTCATAGACATTCCAGACAAAAAGCTGTGTTAGATGTCCAATTGGGGCTAGGCAAACCATTTAAGAAAAGAATTTGGCAACAGATTGTAATTCGTAAATTAGAAAATCAAGCGAGATGCCTTGAATTAGCAAACAAAGGGGAAGATGCGCAAAAATTATATTCTATTAGCAAAAGTGTAGAATCAGGTGATCGTACAAATCGCGAAGCCTACGGTGCAAAAGTGTATTTTACGGCGCTATTTGGTCCAAACTTTTACCGGAGAGAAGATGATGTGCGTAATATCTCTTTAAACTATGGATATAGTTTAGTGCGCTCTCTAACAGCTCGCGCACTTGTTCGCTACGGCTTTAACCCAAGTCTAGGTATATTTCATGATAGTCAAACAAATGCGTTTAACCTTGCTGATGACTTTATGGAAGTATTAAGACCATTTGTTGATATTATTGTTGCTTTGAATGTGTCAGATGAAACAGAGTGGGATTCTAAAATGAGAGAAAAGCTGTTTTCGGTATTAAATATTGAAGCAGTATGGAAAGAAGAACGACAAAGTATAACAAATGGTGTAGAACAAATGATAAAAAGCTATGTATCAGCGTGCCGGCAAAATGATGCATCGCTATTACTACTGCCAGAACTGATTGCATTACGGCAACATACGTATGAGTAAATTTATGAGAATACTTGTTTTCTTTGATTTGCCGGTGATGACAAAAGCTGAAAGAAAAGCCTACACCCGTTTCCGAAAATTTTTATTAAAAGATGGTTACACAATGCTGCAATTTTCTGTGTACACAAGAGTTTGTAATGGAGAAGAAGGTGCTCAAAAACATTTGAGAAGACTTAGACAAAACATTCCAAATGTAAATGGAGCAATCCGTTCATTAAAAGTAACAGAAAAGCAATTTGAAAGTATGGATATTTTACTTGGTGTTCAAACCATTGATGAAAAATTAGGAACAAATAAAACGGACTTTTTCTAACAAAAAACACTTGCAATTTTAGCAAGTGTTTTTTGTTTTGACGTAATATGAAAAAAATTTAGCACGAAAATAACCAAAAGAGCATTTTTAAACTCGTTTTTTTAAAAAAGAAACCCCTTGAAACTGAGGAATATCAAGAGGTTTCGGTGCATGTATCATATCATACCAAGATTTAAAGAGGAATTATGGCAACACCAGCATTATTACAACAAATTTTGGTATCATATCATACCAAGATTTAAAGAGGAATTATGGCATTATTTCCGATGACATTGAAATTTGGCTAATCATATCATACCAAGATTTAAAGAGGAATTATGGCGTTATTGTTACAGATTCCATAAGTGGTTTAATCATATCATACCAAGATTTAAAGAGGAATTATGGCCTCGTTGATCCAGACGCGTTTCAAAGGTGGATCATATCATACCAAGATTTAAAGAGGAATTATGGCTTAAAAATGCATATAATAAATATTTGTTCAGTACTGTCATATTTTTAATATTAACGGAAATAGCTACAGAATGAAAGTACGATTAGTCACGAAGGAAGAGTAGGTGGGTCAGTTTTCGGTGACAAAGGTGGGGCAAATTTGGTTGACCATCTACAAATATCTAATTGGATGGTGTGGATATAATGCATTAAGCGACACGCCGTCCATATGTAAAGAACGAGACAAGTGGATTCGAAGAAGGCTCCGAATGGTTATATGGAAACAATAAAAATTATCAAGGGTAAGGAGAAAGAAACTCCAATTTTTGAGTATCGCCAAACAGACAGCATACGAAAAGAAGCCTAGACAATTCCTACTGGGGATATCTAGGTCTTAAAAGTTTGAGTAATAGATATTCAATGATTCGTCAGACTTAATTGAACCGCCGTATACGGAACCGTACGTACGGTGGTGTGAGAGGTCGAGGGGGAATCTTCTCTCTCCTCCACGATTACCGGACTTTAAGTTAGAATATTATGATAATTATTTCTCAATTAACAGAAAAAGATAGTTCTTTTAATGTCTGAAAATTGTGTTAATATTTAACTAATAAAAAGAGGGGATGTACTTATGGATGCAAATGTTATAACGAATACACAAATTACTAAACAATTAAATGAATGGTATCAAGTAATGCGTGCACAGCATGTTTTAAAAGCAAGACAACTAAAAAAAGAAATTGATACAAATCTATATCAAATTGAAGAGAATCCAGATAGTTTCATTTATTACTCATTGCTTGATTTTCGCTACAACATGTTGATTGTAATCTAGCAACTACACCTGTGAAAAAAGATGTGTTTCTGCAATATTATTATCATTTCTTTAAATTTATTTATGCAATGGAAACTGGGAACTATAATGATGCGAAAGAACACCATGATTATGCAGACGAGTTATTGAAAGATATTTCTGATGTATATGAAAAGGCGGAGTTTCACTATCGTACTGCTTTGTATTATTACTATATTGATCAACCAATCCTATCCATTCGTTATGCTACAAAGGCAAAAGATTTCTTTTCTAAAAATGTAGGTTATGAGGTTAAAACAGCAGCATGTGAAAATGTACTTGGTATATCATGTATTGCATTAAAACAATTTGAGGCGGCAGAGGAATATTTACTTGCGGCTATTAATACATTTAAGAAACAAAGTGAAGAAGATTCTGTTTTGAAAGTGAAATATAATTTAGGATTATTATATGCTGATCAAAATCTTTCTGAATTAGCGATACGTTATCTTCTCGATGCTTTTGAAGATGAAGAACATGATTATAAAACAATGTTTTTACTAGCACGTGAACATTTAAAATTAGGGAAATCAGAAATTGCAAAAACATACATCGAAAAAGGTTTGAAGGCTTCTACAAAAGAATATTATTATCATTTTTCAATTCTGCAAAATATGTATAGTGAGCATTCGTTAGAAAAAGTAGAAAGCGTTGTAAATGAAGGGGTTTCATATTTTAAACAGCAAAGTTTATGGGGATATGTACAAGAATATGCTGAGGCGTTGGCTGTGAAACTTTATAACGAAAAGGAAGAAATGAAATCAAATCAATATTTCTATATGAGTTACGAAGCGAAGAAAATCTTAGAAGAAAAAGGGGCGTTAAAATAATGAGGAAATTAATGGGGATTGTATTTGCTAGTATCTTTATTTTTGGGGTATATACATCAATAGATATATCTGAAATTTATAATGATATTCCGATTCAATATGGACATGGTAAAGGGATTTAATCAAATCATTTCATATTTTGTTTTTGTATACAGTCCTGTAAGGGAAAGATATGATGTTTTTAATATTTCAAGGATAAAGTAAGTTAAACCAGTGATATTTTCAAAATATTGCTGGTTTTTTTCATTGTAGAGAAATTGCTTTTATTTATAACCTTAAAAGGTTACAATAAGAGTATCAAAAAGTGGCCCAAAGGAATGTATAAAAATGGTAAAAAAACAAGAATATAAGTCAACCATTAAGTCTAGACCATTTCTTTTTTTGGAAACAAAAAAGGCTTCGTCCCTTTTATTACAAGGATTAAAAGAGTTTGAGGTAAAAGAAAAAGCGGTTGTCGAAAATATCTTTCAAGTAAATACAGAATCCAGAAAAAAAGAACTTGCATCAATTATTTTAGCTCGGTTAAAAGTATTATGATGAGTTTTTAATTCAGAAAATTTTGTATTGAAGAAATTCTTGTTTTTTTGAAATCCAAGCTGAGGCATTAAACAGATTGGATACTTTTTTACGAACAGTAGATTTTAATGTAGGATACCGCCTAAAAAGTGAACAATCCTTATTATTAAAATGGAATATTTATACAGCGACTCGTGGCAAGACGGGAATGATTGGTACTTATAAATTAGAAACAGAAGTTGTAAGTGGAACTGGTAAGTTTGAAAAAACGGGATTAAATTCAGATCGTGATGCAAAGGAAAGTATTGATACAGCTTTTCGATTTTTTAAAGCAAATCATAAAAATATGAGTGGAACTATTAGTACGACGACAAAAGATTATTTAATGCATATTCAAGATATTCATGGCGTCGGTTTAACAGGTGAACTATCACTTGCAGCATTTATTGCGTTATGTTCTGGTGCGTTAAGTAAACCGGTGCAAAATCAAATGGTTGTATTAGGATCTATTAGTATCAGTGGTACGATTAATAAAGTAGAAGAATTAGCGAATGTACTGCAAGTTTGTTTTGATTCAGGAGCGAAGAAAATACTTTTACCAATGGCATCAGCTGTTGATATTCCAAGCGTGCCACCTGAGTTGTTTGCTAAGTTTCAGATTGCATTTTATCAGAGTGCGGAGGATTCTGTGTTTAAGGCTTTAGGATTTGAATAAAGACATAAAATAGCAGTCACAATATGTAGAATGTGACTGCTATTTTATTAAATGTTTAGGAGAATGACTGTATATGAAGAAGTCAAAAGCAGAACGAAAAAGGGATTTAGAAATTGTAAATTTATATCATAAAAAATTAACAGAAGAAGAGCTTGAAAAACTTTCAGTGAAATTTATAGAATGGAAAGAAGGGAAGTTACCGTATTGTGAGTTAACTGAACATATTCATGAGTGTCATAAAAAGAATCAAATCATTTGGACAAGATTTCATAATATGAACGATGAATTTCTCATCTTTCAAGCTAAAAAAGAGTTAAACTTATTTAGTGAGCGAGACATGGAAAAAGAACAATATAAAAGATGGAATACTTTTTGAAAGGAATAACTCCGTGAAAAATAAAAGGAATTTTTGCTAGACATAATGAGGGACAATGAAAGGACTAAAATAAACATGCAATTAATCCAATGTACAAAAAAACTAGCAGATATGATGGAATTAAAAACAGAGAAAGTAGATCAAAGGGAAAGTAACAACTTACATAGTTGGCACGCGAATTTATTTACAATCAATCGTAAGAAATGTGTAATCGTGATGAATAATGTGACGCGGTACCATTTCATCATTTATGGAGTAACGAAAAAGGATTTACGAAATTTTGAGGCGTTATTTCAAAAGAACTTAGTAACAAACTTGTTATCAGATGGAGTCGAACCAGAAGTAATTGAACATTATGTAAAGAGTAGCTCACCGATGCAATATGCAGCAACAAATAATCGCAGTATTCTTTCGCAAATGAATGATGCGGTCTTTATGGTGGACCATTACTTCTACGCTGAATTAGTAGAGAAACAGAAGCCTTTTATTAATATTGAAAAGCTCAATCAAAATTTAAATAAAACTGTAATGTTGAAAATACCGAAGTATCCTGCTGATATGATGAGAGATGCTCTTAATCAACATTTGATTATGTCAAAGAACGAATAGAGGAGAAAAGGCATGAGAGATCAGTTACGGAAAATTATTGATAACATGTCAGAAGAAGAAGTGAAATCACTGTTACGCCTTGTTTTACTGCAACTTGAGCTTGTAGCGGAACATCGGGATGAAGAAATGATTCATATGGTAGCAGAAATACCAAAACAATTAATAGAATCACAAAAGCCTACATTACACATAAAAGACAGCGAACATGTACATATTGCATTTGGTGATTCGTCGGCAAGTTGCTTAAAGCACACGTTAAAAAAGGAAGGGTTTCATCAAGATTATGTCATTTCATTATCGGATATTTTTTCAGTCGGGCCAATTTTTCACTTAGATGATCGAAAAGGACAAGTTGCTAGGCAAGAATGGTTATCTAGCAATTTAAGCACAGGTGATTTCTATTTTGAGGAAGAGTATTTACCGCGCTTTCTTTCTTCATTAGAAGAGATGCGCTCTATTTCAAAAGATACATCAGTTACAATTTGGAAAGCAGATAATGCTCATGAACATGTAGGGCTTTGCTTTGCACTTGCTATGTTAAAAGATAAGAAAAATATTAGAATAATTAACGCTTCAGAAGCGCAGAAAGAGTTATTGAATAAAGAGTATGATATATGTGGAACTGGTGAACTAGCCCCAGAAGATATAGCGGTCATTCTTGAACAATATAAAGAAAAGGAATGTTTAAAAGAAGAAGCTCGAGCAGATTTAACAAAGGAATGGAACGCTTTATCTACTAATACAGCACTCTTACGCATTTGGAAAGATGGTACAGTTCATTCTGTAGTAGAAGATTATTTTGATGAATATATAGTTCGATGTGCAAAAGAAATAGGAGCAGACAAAGGTTTTTCTAAAGCCGCTCACGTAATTGGAGAAGTGCTTGGCCGTGTAGAACAGTTAGTCGGGGATGTTTTTCTTGAATATCGCTTACAAACATTAATAAAACAAAATATTTTTCAAGCCAAAGGTTCCTTAAAAGCAATGCGCTATTATAGTGTGAAATTAAATAGATAAAAGGATGAGAGCTTTATTTTTGAAGGATATGTTTTCAAAAGTAAGGCTTTTTTTAGTTTTAAAAAATGAATTTGGGCGGTATATAAGCTACCTTTAGGTAACCTATGGCATATGAATGTTGAAAGAAACATAGATAAAGGAGGTAACATTTCATATGTATAACTACCCGAATTATCCAGGTATAGGTTATGATCAAACTATGTATTCGCAGTACCAAGGCTATGGTGAAGAGGCTATGGAACCGAGAGAGAGTGATTATGAAGAGTACCGACCTGATGATGCGGAAGATGCGCCGACGTCACCACCTCCGTCACAAGCACCTTCCGTACCTTCGACATTCGCATCACCTGTACAAAGCAGTAATATTAGATCATGGGTGTGTAATTGTTTAGGAAGGTGGGGATACTTACGATTGCATCGTCCTGGCCCTTTTGGAAGAGATTTATGGTTTTTCCCAACTGAAGTAAGAAGAGGTGGGGTATCCGGTTATACGTGGCAAGCTGGACGTCGCCGGAAAGTAAGCTATCGATACCAACAAATTAGTAATTTTATGTGTTTTGCTTAGAAAAAATCAAAGAGGAGAATATTCTTCTCTTTGATTTTTATTTTTCAAGTTTCAAAGTAATATATTGACAAAAAACATAATTTTCATTCTTTTGATGGGTTATAATTCATATGTTGGAGTGATTTTTATAAAACATGAGAGTGAGGGAATGCGATGTCTGTAAAAAACAAAGTTGGCCGAAATATTAAGGATGGAATTAAGTTAGCTTCTCCTGAATTTAAAGAATATGCGTATGAAATCTATAAGGAATCACGTAAATTACAACCGATTTTGTTCGTATATAAAGGGGAGTTAGGTACAGAGTGGCTTATTACAAGATATGAAGATGCATTGTCTTTATTAAAAGATTCGCGGTTAAAGAAAAATCCAGAAAATATTTTTTTTCAAGAAAAATTAAAATCATTATTTTCGATTGAAAATAGTGATTATTTAACAAAACATATGTTAAATGCAGATCCGCCTGATCATAACCGTTTGCGAGCACTTGTTCAAAAAACGTTTACTCCTAAAATGATTTCGCAATTACATAATCGCATTCAACATATTGCGGACACTTTATTAGATCATGTTGAACAGAAGCGTTCCTTTCATTTTATTCGTGATTTTTCATTCCCATTACCAATCATAGTCATTAGTGAAATGCTCGGCATTCCAAAAGAAGATCAAGCAAAATTCCGCATATGGTCTCATGCGGTTATCGATTCACCTGAAATACCAGAAGAAAAAATAGAGAATGAAGAAAAACTTTCTGAGTTTATTACGTATTTACAATACTTAGTTGATTTAAAACGAAAAGAGCCAAAAGAAGACTTAATTAGCAGATTAATACAAGCTGAAAGTGAAGGCGGTCAATTGAGTGCGGCAGAGCTTTATTCCATGATTATGCTGCTTATTGTAGCTGGGCATGAAACAACGGTAAATTTAATGACGAATACAGTGTTAGCATTATTAGAGAATCCAGATCAACTGCAGTTATTAAAGGAAAGACCAGAACTTATTGATTCAGCAATTGAAGAAGGCTTACGTTACTATTCTCCAGTTGAGGTTACAACAGCACGCTGGGCAGCTGAACCTTTTCACATACATGACAAAGTGATTCAAAAGGGGGATATGGTGACGATTTCTTTAGCCTCTGCAAATCGGGATGAAACCGTTTTTGTAAATCCAGATGTATTTAATATTACAAGGGAAAATAATCGCCATATTGCTTTTGGGCATGGAGGGCATTTTTGTTTAGGAGCACCATTGGCTAGATTAGAAGCAAAAATCGCAATTGCTACATTGTTAAAACGGATGCCTCGATTACGAATAAAAGGAAAGAGAGAAGACATAAAATGGGAAGGTAATTATTTAATGCGTTCTTTAAAGGAATTACCATTAACTTTCTAGAATATAGGTATGTGAGACACGCATACATCATATTTCACTTACATAGAGTATGTATGTGTAAATCAAAATTAAAACGGAAGGGTGAAGACATCCCAATGATCAACTAATTCTATTTGTTAGGAAATCTTCGTTAAAAAACGAAATCTTCTTCTGAATAGGATTAGTATGTACATTTTTGTATAAGAGGGATGTGATTCGCACTGCGAATGTACGGTCTTTTTCATATGATTTGTACTGCCTCTTATTCAGAACGAAAATAGGGGGCTTTTTTATGTCAGTAAGTGCAGAAACAAATCCAAAAGTTGGCATGTCGCAAGTATTAAAAAATCGATTTGTGCAAGGAATTCTTATCTCGGCACTATGTTTACAAATCGGGATATGGGTTCGGAATTTTGCGGTATTACTATATGTCATGGAAATGACAAAAGGAAATGCGTTTGCAATTTCTATGATTTCAGTTGCGGAGTTTGCACCTATTTTTATTTTTTCATTTATTGGAGGAACATTTGCAGATCGGTGGAAACCACGAAAAACGATGATTTGGTGCGAAGCTTTAAGCTCTTTATCTGTATTTGCAGTCCTTCTCACACTCATGTTTGGCACATGGAAAGTCGTTTTCTTCGTTACTTTAATCTCAGCGATTCTTTCGCAATTTTCTCAGCCTTCTGGTATGAAATTATTCAAGCAACATTTATCAGCAGAAGAGATACAATTAGCCATGTCGTTATATCAAACGACTTTTGCGATATTTATGATACTCGGACCTATACTTGGCACTTTTGTTTTTCAAAGCTTTGGTATTTATATTTCAATTGTCGTAACAGGAGTTGCTTTTTTACTTGCGGCTATTGTTTTATTGTTTTTGCCAAAAGATGTGGAGATGCATGCGGAAAAGAAGCAAGTGAGTTTACTGCAAGAAATGGCAGATGGTATTAAGTATGTGTTAGGTAAGAAAGCATTAACGTTACTGGGTATTTGTTTTATGGCTGCAGGATTAGGGATTGGTCTTATTCAACCATTAGGAATCTTTATCGTGACAGAGCAACTTGGTTTATCTAAGGAAAGTTTACAATGGTTATTGACGGTAAACGGAGCCGGTATGATCATTGGAGGTGCCTTAGCAATGATATTTGCCAAAAACGTTGCGCCGCAAAAGATGTTAATGATCGGGTTGCTTGCACAAGCAATCGGCATCGGGGTAATTGGATTCTCTACAAACTTATGGATTACACTTACGGCACAGTTGTTTAGTGGTCTCGCTCTTCCTTGTATTCAAATTGGCATTAATACACTTATCATTCAAAACTCTGATACAGACTTTATTGGACGTGTAAATGGAATCTTAAGTCCACTATTTACAGGATCAATGGTATTAACGATGAGTATAGCGGGTTCGTTAAAAGAAATGTTTTCACTTAGTATGCTTTATGAAGGAACAGCGGTATTATTTATCGTTGGGTTATTTGTGATTTTACCAATTTATCATTTAAAACCTGCCGTAAGGGCTGAAAATCAACCAGCGAAAGAAGGAAGTGCTATCCAACAAGAATCATAATTCTAACAAAAAGTAGAAGTATCAGACCTCATAAATTTGTTAATGATAAAAGCATAAGGAGGTGTGATACTGATGGCACAAGATGTTTTATGCGAAGTAAACAACTGTAAATATTGGGGCAACGGTAACAAATGTAATGCCGATGCAATTTATGTAGTAAGTCATAAAGGAAAGCAAGCCTCGAAAACAGAAGAAACGGATTGTAAAACTTTCACACCAGAAGCTTAATTTTTTTCGGGTAACCATATGGCGGTTACCCTTTTCTTAATTATATTATTGATAATAAATTTCATTTTCATTCATTGTTTCTTATTTTTCTTTTCGTTCATGCTACTTTTTTATTCATGAAATCATCTTCCATGAGTGCTAAAATAAAAATCCCAAAAACAAGGTCAGGAGAAACTCTCTTTGTTTTTTATGTTTCTCAATTGTAAAGAAATGGTTTCTCTCGTACGATGAAAGTATAGCTAAATCAAATCGTGTAAAGGAGGATATTAATGTTAACGTGTCGAAAAAGCGAGCTCTTTCAACAGTTTATTCATAATGTAACAGCCAGCATTGAAAATAGTAAAAATGAAGAAACGATAGTTTGTACAATTGAGAAACTTTTAGAAAAACTTTTAGAGACAAAAGCATGGCTCCCGTTAGAAAAACAGAAAGCAAATAGAAATCAATATGCGCGTCATTTATTATATAAAGATCCATTAGATCGTTTTGAAGTGCTTGCGCTTGTATGGAGAGACGGACAAGCAACACCATTACATGATCATGATGGTACTTGGGGAGTAGAAGGAGTTTTTTCTGGACGAATTAAGGTGAAAAATTTTTTAAAAATTAAGCAATTAGAAGAATCAATTTTTCAATTGAAATATTTAGGTCATTTATATTTAGGGGAAGGGAAAACGGATAAAATCATTCCTCCAGCTGATTGTCATATCCTTGAAATCGAGCCGAATGAACAAGTTATTACCATCCATATTTATGGAAAGAAACTGGAGAAATTTAAAGTATTTATACCAACTGAAAGAAAAGATATATATAGGTGTAAGATGAAGTATATTCAATATAGCTCATAACAGTTGTAAGGAATTTAACCCAAAAATGAAAACGCTATCTTTTAAGGGGGGAGATGGCGTTTTTATTTTGAATTGATATTGAAATATTTCTTGACCTGAAACGCTTTTCATAAATTATAACTGAGAGGTAGTTACTGCGTTAGATATGGAAACGATATCTCCCTATCTTTTCGCTGATTCCTAGAAAGTGGTGAAGAAATAATGAAACTTATTGCGATTGATTTAGATGGAACGCTTCTTTCGAAAAATAAAATGATTAGTAAAGAAAATGCAGAAGCGATTCGAAAATGTCAAGAAGAAGGGCATGTTGTAGCTATTTGTACCGGACGTTCTATCGTTGACATTGAACGACTGTTACAAGAAGTAAACTTACAATGCCCAATTATCGCAGAAAATGGTGCAGTTATTTATAAAGATAAAACAATGTTGAAAAGATACGCTATACAAAATGAACACGCACTTGACATTGTAGAATATTTGGAGGAGCAAGGTATGTATTATCAATTATATACGGATAAAGGTGTATACGTACCAAAGTATGGTGAAGAAAATATACGTAAAGAAATGGAAGTGATTCGGAATCTAGATATAAACATTAGTGAAGAAGAGGTGGAAAACATTGCAGCACTTTACCTTGAACATACAGCGTTTCATAGTATAGAGAGTTGTAAGTCGATTATAAATAAAGAATTATATGTGCATAAATTTTTACCTTTCTCTTATGATCAACAGAAATTAAAAAGGTTAAAAGAAAAGTTCCAGCATAACAGCGAGTTAATTATTTCTGCTTCTTATTGGCATAATTTAGAGATTAATCACTGTGATGCTCAAAAGGGAAATGGATTATATACTTTAGCGGAATATTTTAATATTCCATTTGAAAACACAGTAGCCATTGGTGATGGACTAAATGATGTTTCCATGATGCAAAAAGCCAACGTATCCATTGCAATGGGGAATGCTGTTAATGAGTTAAAAGCAATGTGTCACTATGAAACATTAACAAATGAAGAGCACGGTGTTGCACATGCTTTATACCATTATGTAATAGCATAAAAGGATCATAATTGGAACAAAAAAGAATCCGAATTCGGATTCTTTTTTGTTTTTTATTAGGGGTAAGGTATTCTATGAGACTTATAGAATCCTTATGACAAATATTATATAGAATATTTTGGAATTGTTGTATATATTTTGGGGATTCTTTGTGGAAAATTTGTGAATTTTACATTCACTTCATTAGTAGTTTGGATATTCTTATTAAAAAATAAAAATTTATTTGAATAATTACACTTCTGCTCTATACCTGAACGGCTATTATCCGTATAATGAAGAAGCATGCGTTAAAAATTGGTATTAAATTTACATATAGAGGTGAAAAAGGAATGAGTGCTCGGCTAATGGAACTCATTGATGTGAACACAATAAAAATAATGGCGGAACAGTTTTATAAATTAACAAATATGGCACACCAACTTCTTGATGCTGAAAGAGAATGTATTTTTTCATTCGGTATAGATCAAGAAATAGATTATAGATTGACTACGATTGAAATTCCCATTTTTTTAGACGAGCAATATTTAGGGGCTTTTATTGCTTGTCCTATAAAAAAGGATATGGTTTATTGTCAAAAATATTTCGAAACACTTTCCAGTCTTATTGTAAATCATGCGAGAACTCAACTTCAAAACCAAAATCAAAATTTACAATTGCTTGCAAAGGAGAAAGAACAATTATATACCATTTTACAAAATATGCCTGTTATGGTTGATGCTCTTGACCTTGATGGTGAATTTATTTTATGGAATCGTGAATGCGAGAGTGTAACGGGTTACACAGCAGAAGAAATGATCGGGAATCCAAAAGCTCTTGAATTATTATATCCAGATGCAAACTATCGTCGACAAATCCAAGAAAAGTTTGCCGTTTACGGAAGAGATTTTCGAGATTGGGAAATGAACTTAACTTGTAAAAATGGCGAGCAGAAAACCATTATGTGGTCTAATATATCCAATCGCTTTCCGGTTTCTGGATTTAGTTACTGGGCTGTTGGGGTCGATATTACCCATTTAAAAAAGATCGAAGCCCAGTTAAAAGAACAGACATCCGAATTGGAGCTCATTTTTCAAGCGCTACCAGATTTATGCTTTTTAACAGAAGCTGATGGAACGATTATAGATTATAAAGCCGGTTCACCTACGAAATTTTATGTACCAGCAGAAGATTTTATGGGGAAAAAGTTTTATGAAGTTTTGCCATCTCCTGTGGCACAACAGTTCCAAGAAGCTATCGATCAGGTGCAGAAAACAGAATCGATGGTTATTGTAGAGTATTCCCTTTCTTTGAAAGGAAGCATAAGCTTTTTTGAAGCTAGATGTTTTCTACTATTGAAAGATAGAATTATGATTATTGTTCGTGATATTACTGAAAGAAAAAAAACAGAAGAGTTATTAAATAAATCAGATACGCTTGCAGCAATTGGACAATTAGCTGCAGGAGTAGCACATGAGGTTCGAAATCCATTAACGGTAATTAAGGGGTTTATTCAGCTCTTTCAAATAAATAAAGAAGATCAAGGGAAATACTTTGACCTTATGCTTTCAGAGATTGAACGAATTGAGTCTATTCTTCACGAATTTTTATCAATCGCTAAAACAGATATAATTCCTACAGAAAAGAAAAATCTTTATTCTATCATGAAAAATGTTGTTTCACTAATTAATACAAAAGCAATTATGACAAATATTCAAATTGAAATTATATCGGAATCAAAAGAATTAGTAATTGAGTGCTGTGAAAATCAATTAAAACAAGTATTTATTAACATTTTACAGAATTCAATCGAGGCGATGCCAGATGGTGGTAAAATCTTTATTCATATGAAAACGAATAGAATAAATGAAGTGATAATTGATTTAGTAGACGAGGGAATTGGTATACCGGAAGAACGTATTAAAAGGTTAGGAGAACCATTCTATAGTACAAAAGAAAAAGGCACTGGAATTGGTTTAATGTTAAGCTATAAAATTATTGAACAACATCAAGGAAGAATTAGTATTATGAGTAAAGTTGGCGTTGGAACATCTGTTACGATTTATTTACCAATGTTCCAACAAGAGAAATCTCTTTCTGACAATGAACGTCCCGTTACTATAGCGAATTCATAATTAACAAATGCAACAATATCAAGTTATTTTTAAAAATATATAATCACTCTAACCGTTTATGATTTTTAAGAATGGATTAGGGTGATTTTTTATTTGCTTGTCATAAAGTTCCCGAAATCACATTGTCATGCATATGAGAGGACGATGTGATTTTTTATCATCAATGTTCCGAATTTTAGAACATGTTTTTATACAAGAAATGATATTAATTATTATTCTCTTTCTTGCTAGAATACATAATAAAGTTAGGGGGTGTTTTACATAAAAGTTATTTTTTTCTATTTATTAAAAATGATAAACAAAATAGGAGGTTTATATATTTGGAGAATCATATTTTTTTCTTTGACTAGGAAACATATCAGCACAAAATAAATAGTTGGTATATTATATCTATTTATTTTTATGTAAAGTACTAAAGTTATTTTTATAAAGGAGATGTCTATAATGAAAATACCTTGTTTTGTAATGCGTGGAGGAACATCAAAAGGATTATTTTTTTTAGATAAACACTTACCTTCAAATAAGCGATTGAGGAATGAGGTAATTTTAAAAGTGTTAGGAGCTGGAAATGCTCGCGGCGTTGATGGAATGGGGTCACTAGATCCTTTATCCAATAAAATTGCTATTATTCGTAAATCAACTGATCCAGGAATCGATATTGACTATTTATTCTTGCAGGCAGATTTAAAGAAAATGGTATTAGATGATAGTGTAAACTGCGGTAATATTATTTCAGCTGTGGCACCCTATGCAATTGAAAGTGGTGTAATAAAGGCCGAATCTGGTGAAATGACAGTTACCATTAGAAATGTAAATACAAATGCTATCGTGGAGTCGAAGATTCTTACTGAAAATGGAAATGCACTGTATAGTGGAGATGTGAAAATTGATGGTGTTCCAGGAACTGGCGCCCCAATTCGACTGAACTTTATGAATTCAGTTGGATCTGTTACAGGAAAGCTTTTTCCTACAGGATCCAAGATGGATGTGATTGAAGGCATCAATGTGTCTTGTATAGATGTTTCAGTCCCTTTAATTATTATTCAAGCGACTGAACTTGGTATTGAGGGAGATGAAAGCCCTGAATTACTGAATTCTAATACAATGTTTTTAAATAAAATTGATATGATTCGAAAAAAAGTAGCTACACTTGCGAATTTAGGGAATGTGTCTAATAAAGTAATTCCTAAAATAGCAATTGTCTCAAGACCTAGAAAGTCCGGTACGATAACATCACGATATTTTATTCCACATCAATGTCATAGTACACATGCTGTAACAGGATCGCTGGCGCTTTCTGCGGCAATAAAGATTAATGGAACAACTGCTAATCATATTGTAAAGAAGAGTGGTTCATATAAAGTGGAAGAATCGAATCCAATAATTATTGAACATCCAGCAGGTCAAATTCAAACAGAGTCAATTGTAGTGGAATCAAATGGAAAGTATTCTATTAAACAATCTAGTATTACTCGTACTGCGCGGTTAATTTTAAAAGGAGAATTGGTATTATCATAAATGATAATCATTCCAAAACAAAAGTTTCACATAAAAATGTAGCGTTGGAAAGAAGCAAACAAGCGGAAGGCTGATTTGTGAAAAGAAGAAAGAGTATGAAAGTTCATTTTATGCATCTACTCTCATGCTTTAGACACTGTCTTTGGGGTATGCCTACAAGACCGAGAAATCAAAAAGAATATTTCTCGGTCTATCTATTTACTAGATTGGAGGTTCTTTATTAGTGGACAATATGAAGAAAGCATCATTTTATATGATTCTTTCAGGTTTCAGTTTTTCGCTGTCTGGTTTTTTCGCAGAACATGCTATTTTTTCTGGAGATTTCTTTTTAACTTTAACAGCAAGATTTTTTATTCCGTTTCTTTTCTTAATTCCTTTTATTGTGAATCGGATACAAAGAAAAGCGTTTTGGTTGAATAGTTATAAGCAATTACCGCGAGCGTTTTCCATTACTCTTTCTCAAGCGTTATTTTTTCTATGTGCAGCTAATAGTTCCCTGTTTATAGCTATGGTTTTATATAATACAGGACCTATTTTTATTTGTCTCTTTACACTCTTCTCCAAAACAAAACGTGCGACAAGAATGGAAATGATAGCCTCAATTTTTGGATTTTTAGGAGTGTTTCTTATATTGAAAACAGGTGGGATTGATTTTAAATCTCTATTTTATTTAGGAATAGGTGTACTTTCTGGAATTTCGCTAGCTTTTTCGCAAATATTCTTACATAGAAGTGCACAAACTGATGATAATCTTTCTATCATGACTTACACTTATTTATATGGTAGTATTTTATCTGCATTTTTATCAATCTGTTTTACGAAGACGAATTACGAAGAAGTATTGATATCGAGCCCAATTGTACTATTATTTTTGATTTTAATGGCAGCAGGTAGTATCGGAAATCAATGGTTCAGAGGAATAGCATATAAATTAACACCACGAATATCAAAGTTATCTACACTTTTATATTTGAATATTTTGTTTTCCTTATTTTTAGACGTATTATTTAATGATAGTATTCCATCTTTTATTCAGTTTGCAGGTGCACTATTTGTTATAGCGAGTGCTGTCGTACCTATTTTGATACGTTCTGATAAGAAACAAATGGAACAAAAACAAGTAGCAAATGGGTAAATCTTTAAGTACATGAAGAATAATATTTTTATTTTTCATGTACTTATTTTAAAAACAAAAATAATTCTTCCATATGAAATGAGATGAGAAGATAGTATATTGCGAATCATTGACATGTTCCATATACGCATGAAAGATGTTACCCCGCAAATTGCACAGCAGTTTCTGCATGTAGATAAGCTGTATCAAACACGGGAATAGGGAGATCTTTTTGCGAGAGCAGTAAAGGAATTTCTGTACATCCTAATAAAATACCTTCAGCTCCGTTTCCAATTAGTGTCGTTGCAATTTGTAACAATATTTCTTTTGATTGCGGTGAAAGGATCCCTTTACTTAACTCATTTAAAATAATATGATGGATCAAGTTTCGTTCATCTTTATGAGGAATCATTGTTTCAATCCCATAATTAGCTAACCTTGCTTTATAAAAATCTTTTTCCATTGTTTGCTTTGTTCCGAGAAGACCGATGCGCTTAATCTGCTGTTTCACAATTTTTTCTGCACTTACATCACCTATATGGAGGAGAGGGATAGATACAGCTTTTTCTACTTCATCTGCAAATTGATGAACAGTATTGGAACACATGAGTATACAGTCAGCGCCGGAGCTTTCCACTTTCTTCGCTACATCAATTAATTCATGTTTCACTTCCTCATATTGATGATTTTGCAATAATGTTGTGATTTCCCCAAAATCCATGCTGTATAAAACGAGTTTTGCATTTTGATTATATTGGGTAAGTGCAAGCGTATTGATATGTTTATAATATAAAGATGTTGACTCCCAACTTAACCCACCGATTAACCCAATTGTTTTCATAATCTATTCCCCCGTTACAGTAGTTTTAATTCATTATTCCATAATTCCGATAAGAATACAATGGTTTAAAAATTCTTTTCTAAATTATAATTGGTGAGCTAGGCCAATGGCTTTAGTAGTATGAAATTTTTGATAAGACTTGTGCAAAAAACTTACAAAATTTAGTGTTAAAACGGAACCTACAGTTGTGATAGTCGGTCTAGTTTTTTTCTGCCTATTTAAAGGAAAAGAGGGGGTTGCCATTAGCCTAATTTAGAAGAAAGTTTTCGTTTATTTCAATGAGACACGCTCAAAACATGGATAAAAACATACTGTATAATACGAACCCGTTAAAATAATCAACTACCTATTAGTTTTGAAACCAAAAGGAGGAAAAAATATGAGTTACGGTGGTTCTTGTGGTTTTGGTGGAGGATTCGCTTTATTAGTTGTATTATTCATTTTATTGATTATTGTTGGATGCAGCTGCTGGGGCGGAGGATATTAATTTTTAATGCAATTTCACAAATATGTGTAAAAGAAAAAACTATGTAACGTATTCGTATGAGTACAAACAAAAAAGGAGCCCAGTAGCTCCTTTTTGTTATATTTTATGAAAGATTGTAACGAAATAGGGAGGTTACCATACAGAGCACCATGCTTCATAAAACGCTTTTACCGATGTATAGCGTTTATTCCTATCGCTTTCTACGGCGCGATAGGCTACATCATATAAAGGTTTTCCAGCCTCCCATTTTGCAAACGATCGATTCAAGCCACCACCTAAAAGAAAGAAGGCCATTGCCCCCATGTTAAATACATTTGTTTTCCCATCAATTTGTGCGCCTAATTCAAATTCTTCAGGTGACATAAATCGTGAAGAGCCCCACATTCTTCCCATGAAATTTACATAAGGTTGTTGCGCATAAAGATCAATATCACAAATTTTAGTTGTATTGGTTGTAAAATCATATAAAATGCTTCCATCATAGAAATCAATAGCGACATAGTTTCTTTGTTCAACATGTACATGAAAATTAAAAATACAATCTATAGAAGTAAGACGCTTTTCAATCGGTAACTGCTTATAACGTTCAAAAGAAGAAGCGAGGTTAAGTTGATTTTGTAATTTGGGTCTTAGTGATTCTCCGTGAAACCATTCAAAAATAGCGACATATCCATTGTTTACTTCAAAATGATCTTTTAATGGAATGAGATGGCGATGTTTGAGTTCTTGATAAAGGGAAACAGCTTGTTTTAAACATAGAACCGCATCGTTAGGATTTCCTTCGTAATTCATCGGTTTCGCACCAGCGAATTTAACAAACGATTTCAAGCCATCTTGTTCTATACCAAAAGATAGATTTCCGGAGTCTTGCTTATCAAATACAGCAAACACTTTTCCTAGTTTTGTCAGCCACTCAAAATCTTGATGCTCTTTTAATTGAAACGTAACATGATCTAAATGAATTGTAACTGGTAGTTCTTTCATTGCTCACCTCTTATTTTATATAATCAAATTAAAATATTCGATAAGTATAATAGATTTCCTGTTTATATTTTTGGTGGATCAACAAACAATAAAATAAGAGATTCGTTCAAAATATTAAATGGATAGGTATATGATAGTACGCCACATACAATAAAACACGTCTGCAAATGGTGACGGTATAGAGTTTCAGCCTCATGGCGCCAAAAACCTTGTTTCGGAATCAATTAAATATAAATCTGTTGAATTAGAGAATTTTCATGCGAAAGCAAAAATAATAACATGACATAAATTTTTCATATGAAGAATACATCTTCTTTTTAAAGCGCTACACTTCATTAAAAATATGAAAGGACTGATCATTTTGAAAAGTACAAAGCTACTAAAAATAGGGATGTGTGTTGGAATGGTAAGTTTAAGTCTTGCAAATGAAAAACTCCTTATAGATGAACCATTGCAAGTAAAAGCAAAGGTTACAATGAATGTTTTTAAGTAATAATTAGAATTCTATATATGAAAGATGACTTATAAGACTGTTTTTAACAGTATTTTTAGAGTCTTTATTCAGTTTGATCGTTATAAGTACTGTATGAATGGCATATGATGGTGCTTTTAAGTGCATGGAGGTATCAAATGCAAGAAACATAGGTCTGTGGTAAAATAAATAGTACTGAAGTGGGGATTGACGAAAGGATATATTTATGTGAAAAACGAAAAGAAAGTGAACTTGAAATTTGGAATTTTTAAAAAGGATATTGTATTTACGATATCATTCTTATTAGCAATCGGAAGCTGTTTATTCCATGCACCAAAACTAGAATATATTAATTTTAAAGTATTAGTCAGTCTATTTAATCTTATGCTCGTAGTTAAGGCTCTGGACGATCTGAAACTATTAGATAAGTTCGCCATTGCTATATTGAGTAAATGTCATAATAGTAAAAGTGTTTCAACAATCCTAATTTTATTATGCTTTTTTAGTTCTATGCTTGTAACGAATGATGTGGCATTAATAACATTTGTACCATTAACACTTATAATCAGTAAGATGATACAAACTTCTATGTTGGATACTATTATACTAGAGACAATTGCGGCTAACATCGGGAGTAGCTTAACTCCTATGGGAAATCCTCAAAATCTTTTTATATTTACTAACTACGGAATCAGGCCTATACAATTTTTTACAACAACCCTTCTATTAGTGGTTCTTGGAATTGTTCTGTTATTATTTCTCAATCAAAGATTGAAAAGCCAACCATTGGAAATGGAACTTCCGTCTATTTCGATAAAAAATAAAAAAGAGGCAACAGTATGGGGAATCCTATTTTGTATCATATCTGCATCCATATTAGGATTTTTAAGCTACAAACTTGCGTTTATTATCGCATTGGGAACCGCATGTATACTTGATATAAAATTATTGAAGAAAATTGATTATTTACTGCTTTTTACTTTTATATGTTTTTTTATATTTATAGGAAACGTATCGGAATTAAGAGTGGTTCAAACATTTGCAAGTGAGACTCTCAAAAGTCCCACATCTATCTTTTTCAGTTCGATCATTTTAAGCCAACTGGTAAGCAATGTACCAGCTGCAATCTTTTTATCGAAATTCTCCGTAAATTGGCAGCCTTTATTAGTAGGGGTCAATTTAGGAGGACTCGGTACAATTGTTGCGTCCCTCGCAAGTGTGATTTCATTTAAACTTTTTATTAAGAGAAATCCACAAAAAAGTAAAAAGTACCTTATAAGGTTTAGTATTTATAACTTTTCAATTTTAGCTCTTTTAACCCTTGTTTATTATATTATGATGAAAAATCATATTTTCTTTTAAAAGGTCTTTATAAACGAGAATAATAGCATTCTCGTAACAAGTGATTTCCTTCTATTAGATGATACGAAAAGAAAAGTATTTGTAACGAAATAAAGAATGAGGGCTATCAGCATCACTTCAAGATTGAGAGAGAAGAATTATATGAATACAAGCAAGAATACGAAGAAAAATTAGCAATTAAATTCTACGAAGAGAATTAACATAATACAGCAAGCCAATATTTTTATTTTAACAGTTACAGATAAGGTAAACGATTTCGAAATGCCTCTCACTTAACAAGTGAGAGGCATTTCTTCTTTTTATTAAGTAAAGAAATTAGAAGGAAAATAGCGCATTCATAATTAGAAAAGAATGTACATTGAACAATCCTCATATACGAGTATTGTTCAGAAAAAAACAGTTAATTTCACTTACCGTATTAATAGCTATAAACAAATACTCTACCAATAATAAGCATCAAGGCGACAATATATTAATTCCAAGTATCCTTCCAGTAGAATCTAAACGAATGTATACTGGATCTTTTAAAAGGTGAGCATTATATATAAAATTTTTATAAGTGGATATTTCGATATATTCTTCACCAGCTAAACATTCTAAAATGATGACCTCTCCGTATTCTCTCCAATTGATCAGTTTTGCATAAGTAATCATTGTGAAGGCCTCCTTTATAAAGTAGTTTATGAGATTTATGTATGAATGGAATGAGTAAGATGCACAGGAAAAAGAAAATGAACACTTTAAATAAAAATACATAATATATCTGTATATAGAAAAACAATAGAAAGGAGACTATCAATTGGCTTGTATAAATAAAAATTGTTTTGATATCTGTTTAGAAACAAGAACAAATCCAAATGGTGGAGTGGAGCTTGTTGTGAAATGTAATGATGATTGTTCATCTGATTTTAACGTTCTACCTTTTCAAGCTTGTTTTGATACAACTTTAAATAATGATTTCACGTATTCAACGGAATTGGTTGCTTTAATTAAGAGATAGATTCAGTCTCTATTAATTTGTTAAAAATGATTATTGTGCCGTTCCCCTAATTTTTCTAAGGCATATTGTGTTCATAGATGTTATTAGAAAGGAGGAGAGACTATGGCATGTACGACAAACAATATTTGTTTTAATGTCTGTCTTGTTATTACCATTACACCTGGTAATGGTGTAGAATCCGTTGTAAATTGTGGAAACTTATGTGGGACAAGTCCAACAATTATAGTAACACCTTGTGGATCTGTTGTGATTACATTACCACTTGTTGCATGTTTCGCAATCACATTAAATGATGACTTAGGTGTGGCTTCCCAACTTACAAGTCTTTCATTCTAAGTATGATCGTTCATACAAATAGAAGACGCTCATATGGTTGTCTTCTATTTGTATACGAAATGGAAAAACATTATTTTGGAAAAACAGCGGTTTCAATTTGGAGGGGCATATAGTGAAACAGAAATCTTTCATACAAATAACGATGGATCTTATAGATGTAGGGTTTTTACCCACTTATCAAAAAAGGCATAAGAAAAAATATAACTAATTTCAAAGGACCCTACGTTAAATGCAGAGGAACCCGCCAACTAAATGACCTAAAAATCCACGCTAAGACAAACTCAATAGGAGTCCCATCCATATTTCATAGTTTTTACACGTATTTCGACTGATCTGTAGCATAAAAAGGCCATAAAAAAAGAGCGGTTGTGAACTGCCCCCCAATTGTTAGACACATAATCTAATAATTGGGGGACAGTTTTTTTATGGACTTATATTTTTGTTTGGGGGAGAAATAAAGAGAAGCTTCTATCAGTGGCGTTTTTAATCTCCTACTTATTTTCTTCGTTTCTTACCTTTCATTTTGAATATAAAGGTGTTATATCAATCCGATAAAAAGATAAACGGCAGTTCCCCAAATAAACAAGGCAGAGCATTTATTGAATATATTGATTAAACTACCTGTACTATCTAGATTTTTTATAACCGTACCAGCGAGCGTTAATCCAAAGAACCAAATCCAAGATACTGTAATACATGCAATTGCGAAAAAAATTTGTTCTGTTCCGGCATATTTTAATGCACTTGTTCCAATAACAGCGACGGTATCTAAAATGGCATGAGGATTTAATAGAGAAACTGATAAAGCAAAAATCACTTGTTGACGAATCGATAATGCTTTGTTTGATTCATTCGTTGTTGGTTTAGACTTCCAAATAACATATCCCATGTAGAGTAAAAATAAGATTCCTACAATCATTAGATTAAGACGTAGCCATTGAAATTGCAAAACGATAACGGATAGTCCAAAGACAGCTAAAAGAATTAAAAATGTGTCACATAGTGCAGCCGTAATAGTAGCCGGAAGTGCTCGAATGAATCTTGGCTGTGTGGCTCCTTGTGAAAATACAAATATATTTTGTACTCCTAAAGGTAGAATAAGTCCGAATGCTAAAATAATTCCATGAATCATGGCTTCCATATCATCAACTCCCTTTCCATTCCTATCGTACTATGATACAACTAAAAGAAAACAACCAATTGGATGGTTTCTTATCCACCCAATTTAAGGGGGAATTATATGAAGTGGAAACCAAACCGTTATTCTCACTTGACTGTTCAAGAACAAATCGTAGATTGGATAAAATCTCATATTGAACGAGGAGATTGGACTGTTGGTACAAAGATTCCAACACAACGCCAACTAGCAACGCAATTTCATGTGAATAGAAGTACTGTGCAACTTGCACTTGATGAATTAAAGGCGGATGGTTTGCTTGAATCAAAAATGGGATCAGGGGTATTTGTGGCTAATAATTCGTGGAATGTACTTTTAAATAAATCTCAACCGAATTGGCAGCAACACATTGAATCAAGTATTCATAAGCCAAACTATCATACGATTCAACTCATCAATGAATACGAGCAAATGGATCATATTATTCGTCTTGGAACAGGCGAATTATCACCAGAATTACTCCCAACAAAACAAATTGAACAGTCATTAAAAGAAATTTCAATTGATTCAAAAGCAATTGGTTATTCATCACCACAAGGAAATAAAAAGCTGCGAGATGTTTTATGTAACCATTTAAAAAAACGTGGTATTCAAACAACGCCAGAGAACATTTTAATTGTTTCAGGTGCACTTCAAGCACTGCAATTCATTGCATTTGGATTATTAGAAGAGGGTTCCATTGTTTTTCAAGAACAATCTTCTTATTTAAATTCTGTGCATCCTTTTCAATCCGCTGGAATGCGTATGATTTCAATTTCGAGGGATGCTAGTTTAACGAACAATTTACGGACACTCAAAAGAAAAAGACAATCTTTATTTTACTGTGTACCAACATTACACAATCCAACAGGATATAATTGGTCAATGGAAGAAAAGAAACAACTATATAATGTGTGTAAAGAGCTACAAATCCCGATTATTGAGGATGATGTATATCACGAACTGTTATTTGAATCCTCTTCTCCTGCCATAAAATCGATTGATACATCAGGCCAAGTGCTTTATATCGGTAGTGTATCTAAAACACTGAGTCCTGGATTACGAATTGGTTGGGTGGTTGCACCTTCACCTGTAATTGAGCGATTGGCTGATATAAAAATGCAAACAGATTATGGTTCTAGTGCTTTTTCTCAAGAAATCGTCTCATATTGGATATCGTCAGGGTTATATGAAAAGCACCTAATTCAACTTCGTGAACAATTAAAAAGAAGGGCTACATTTGTAGAAGAAATATTAGAACAGCAATTTCAAAAAGTCGCTACGTGGAAAAATCCTGAAGGTGGTTTTTATATATGGCTCAGGTTTCATGAGCCTATTGTAAATAAGGCGTTATTTCTAAAGTTACTGAATCAAAATGTTTTAATCAATCCAGGGTATATTTATCAATCAAGTGATTTACATCATATTCGTCTTTCCTATGCCTATGCACCATTGGAAGAATTAAAAAAAGGATTGAGTATTTTGTTAGAACTCATCCAACATCATATGGATTAATGATGAATGATATTTTAAATGAAAATGTTTATTATATTTCTTTATATGTAGCAAAAGCGAAAAAGAGACGGTGAAATACCATCCCTTTTTCGCTTTTGTACATTTACATATCGTTTTACAATTAAGAAGTTTGAAATGAAAGGCTTGTTAGCTGAGAGTCAACGCTTAAATCATCATTTAAAGTAATAGAGAAACATGCGATTAACGGTAGTGTAATGATAATGGATCCAGTTGGACTAATTTCAATTGATGGGCTATTTCCGCATATCCCGTCACAATTTACTAAACTGGATATACCATTTCCAGGGGTAATTGTGATAACAAGACAGACATCAAAACAAATGTTATTCGTCGTACATGCCATAATTTTTCCTCCTTTCTAATAGCATCTATGAGTACGATATGCATGAAAATATTTGATGGAACGGCAAAAAATAAAAATAAAAGATTAGCCCAATATCTCTCTTACTTTTGTATACATAATAAATATTTCTTATAAAAAATAGACGTTTATTTTATACGCTATCGATTCCATTTGTATATAGTAATTTAGTAGCGTGTATTTTTTATAAAACAAATGCGAAGAGAGGATGGTGGAAGGGAATGAAAAAGTCATTAACGGCAATTATTGTATGCAGTAAGCACGTTTATACATTGGAGGAAGTAATTAAAAATGTGAAGCAACTAAATCCTGTTGAAATAATCATATTATGTTCTCGTTCACAGCGTGAAGTGATTGAAATTTCTAAGAAATATCATTGTTTAACTGTCTTTGAAAATACATCTGAGACGAAATATAATGATTATTCCTCTGCTTTAGAGATTGCAAAGGGGGATGTTTGTTTCGTTTTACATGGCAGCTTTCTTTTATCATCCGAACAAATGAATGATTTTTTAGTACCTATTCTTTATGATGATACGGACGCGGTTTTAAATAAACTAGATGGGATTCTTCATATAGGAAAATATCAAAACTTACACATTGTATGGCGCAAAGTATTAAATGAATTTTTAGGTCGCCCAGACTTGAAGAGTAATTCATTACTTTCTCTTCCATTTGCTCTTACAAAAGAAGTGGTGACAAGCATTGGCTATGACACTTTTAAAAACCTACTTCTATCACATATACAATTATTAGAACAAGGCTGGCGTATTCGTCATCATTGTGCTCTTCATACATTATGTGCTGAAGAACTACTAGAAGAAAGCGGTTTATATAAGGATTGTTTATCAAAAGAGGAAAGTCTTGAAGTGAAGCGGTATCTACTAGCAATTTCAAACTGGGTAAGAGGGCGTAATGTTCGAGGGGGATTTACAGATGGAGGAAAGCGAAGAGATATCATTGAACAATTGCAGCGTGATCAGTCGTTTCCTTTTTATCAAAAAGGCTCTGGAATGCGATCTGCCCTTTATAATAAGAACCAACTTTCTGTTATCATTCCAGCACAAAATGAAGAAAAGACAATAGAACGCGTGATTCATGAGATAAGAAAACTAGAACCATTCGAAGTGATTGTTGTTGTAAATGGTTCTAGTGATCAAACGGCAACCATTGCTTCAAGACTGGGGGCGACAGTGATTGAATATACAGAATCACTCGGGCACAATGTTGGGCGAGCAGTCGGTGCATTTGCATCCACAGGAGACATTCTTTTATTTGTAGATGCGGATTTCAGCATTCCTGCCAATGATCTATCCCCATATGTGCTAGCAGTGGCCAAAGGGACAGATGTCGCTTTAAATCATTTAACATCTAGTTTAAAGCCCCCATTTCATATTGTTGATATTTTAAAGTATATGTTAAATCTGTCTTATAATCGTCCTGATTTAAGTAATGGTTCATTAGTAGCGATTCCACATGCAATAAGCAGAAAATGTATAGAAGGGATTGGGTGGGAAAGCCTAGTATGCCCGAGCTTTGCGCAAGTAAAAGCGATTTTAAAAGGTTACAAAGTGGAATGTGTTCATTATGTAGACGTTATTAAACCAAACCGCTTTCGTTTGAAAGAGCACTTTAGTAAAGGCGGGCATCCCCCTGCAGTATTAAGAATAATGGGGGATCATATCGAGGCACTTTCCTATTTAATAAAAAAACAAAATCTTTCACATGAATGATTTTTCAGTGTGTTATCAATCCTTTTTAGCATTTATAACACACTGAATCACATTATGGATCAATGTGAAGTCTCTATTCCTTTCTGAGTAATAAGATAAGAAATCCCTTCTACATGATCCCCAATAATTTGTTGCGTCGCTAAAGAAATCCCCTTATTTTTAGAAAAATGCTTTTCTGGGCGAACACGATTCATTGTATCAACAGAAACAGAATGAACATTTTTTATACGGAAACCTTCTAGTATTGCTTTCACTTGACTATAGACTGGACAAACAAGTGAAAGATAACCGATTTTTTCAATACAATTACGGCTAAAAGCATGCGGAACTGCAATCGTAGATCCCATCCCTAAATCTTTGCGGGCACACGCTACATTCACAGCATATTTACAAGCTGTAACAATGGAATAAGGAAAACGATACATGTGGTAGGAATCTAAGTTGTTTAAGGCTAAATCGACGCCATTTTGTACAGCTTGCACAAATGGTAATAAATCGTACTTCGGAATGACGAAATCTCCGTCGACAAATAATAATATATCTCCTTTTGAAAAATAGGCACCAATCGCACGCCCTGTATCATTTCCGAGTGCTTCTTCATAACTGATCACAGTGGCACCGCATTTTTTCGCAATTTCTTCCGTACGATCTGTTGTTCCATTAATTACAACAATGATTTCTAACGGTTCTAATTTCTTTAATTCTTGAATAACAGCCTTTATTGTCTTTTCTTCATTTTGAACAGGAATGATAATAGAAAGCTGCTTTCCGCCATAAAGCTTAGAGAATGTTTGCTTACCTATCGTGATTTTTGGAGGATATTTTAACTGTCGAGAGATGAAATCAGCAGCAAGATCTCGCCGACGCTTTCCATCAGTATATTTAGCTCTAGAGCATTGCGAGCTATGAAGATGATTGGCGATTGCTTCTATATAATGATGGATCATTCTTTTTTCATCGAGAGAGAATTCGTTATCATGAAATTTCGTATGGAAAGGAGAATGAGAATCAACTTCCACATGATGAGCGATACGAAAGTTATGATGGATTACTTTTTGTTCTGCTAGAATGGGATTTAATAATGAGTCAAGGCCGATTGTCTCAATCACAGCTCTCGTTATTCCATAAGGCAATGATAAAAAAGAATCGATATTTAAATCAGGACGATGAAAAATATGATTTACTACTTGTTGCCATATACTGATTGTATTAGGGCGCTCTTTCTTATAAAAAATCTTATTTACATTATTCAATACTACATCTGCCTCATCTTTCAATAATGGTTCAAGAAATATATAGAATACAGAAGAGGAAATGATAGATTGCGGGTCTAAAAATAATAAGACATCTCCATTTGCTTCTTCTGCACCTATTACTTGACGGTTGTTGCAATGGAGAGTTTCATCCACCTCTATGATCTTAACAAGTTTATTTTCCGTAATATGATGTGGGAGAGTAGCATTTTTATTTACGACACAAATGATTTCTAGCGGATGTAGCTGGTGACAAGATAGGAATATGTTTATTAATGAATTCGAATGATCATAGCCAGGGATTATAATAGAAATAGATTTTTCTGACATAGGAATTCTCCTTTTATAACGAGAAAGAGGTTATTTGTTAGGTTCTTCCTTATGATTACTTGTTACGTTCAGATCTTTAGATAAACTAGCACTGAGAAGGCTATTTAAAACATTCATATCTAGCTTAACAGGTGTCCCATTTCCCGATGCGTTGTTCGTAGTATTTTGTTTTTCATTTAACATTGTTTTTATATTTTGGATTTCTTTTTGCTGTTGTAACAAGAGAATAAATCCTCCAAGAATAAATAAAAAGGAAAGGGCAGAAAAAACAAGAAGAGCCTGTAACATCGAATCATCTCCTTTTTAGAAAAGTAATCTTTTTAACTATATGCAGCCTTTTTAGAAAAGTTACAATTGGATATTAAGCATTTTTGTAGAAATCCATTATTTTGTCATATCATCTTTCAATTCTTTCTATATTCTTTAAATATGAAAAGCTTCTGATTAGTAAATGTTAAATTCGGTGATACTAATATACATTGAACCATTACAACAAAGGATGATGCAGATGATTTTTATTTATACAGATTTTGGTGGGACACATACAACTTCGCTTGCTGCAGCGTATCACTTAAATCAGCTACCAACGGACCGAAAACTAACAAAAGAAGAAATTTTAAATGTAGAGTATTTCAACAAACTAAAAACTTCAGATATGGGGAAGATTATTTTTCGCGGGAGAGACGAGCTGGGAAATCCTGTTTACACAGTTGGTCATGGAGCATCCAAAGTAGTTGTACCTGCAATGAAGCATTTGGCGGAGATTCTTCAACAACAATACCAAAATAACGAAAAAATTATCTTTTCGAATACATCACCAACTGTACCGTTACCAATGACATTCGGGGGCTTATTTTCAAGAAGGTTACATATTGATTTTATAGGTGTCCCATTACTTGTATGGGGAGCAAAACTTTGTTGTGATAACATACAAAGGCTTGTTGCGTATACAAAAGAAGCTGGAAACATGACAAATGATTCTGTTGTTATTTTAGAAAATGAAAATTTTGGATAAATCTCTTATTTAAGGGAATTGAGTACGTAAATCGATTGATCGGCAAAGTAATACAAAACAGGCAGGGGAAACATATCGTAAATTTGAAGAATGGATTTCTAACCTTGTATCAGATCTTGCAAAATATGATAAAAGAATTCAAGATAGAATGATTGCTTTTGCTGAAGAATAGGGACGATACATAAGAGAGAGTAGCAAATGCCATAAAAGATGGATCCAGTCAAAAGCTACTTGGAAATAGAGAGGAGATAGCAAGCAACTCAAACTGTAATAGAAAAAGGACATGAGCGAATCCGTATTAATATATTTGAAAAAGCACAGGATGAATAGAAATCCTGTGCTTTTGTTATAGAAGTTCAACTTTCTTTCGAATCACAATCTTATCCATTTCATCTTCTTCATCACCGATAAACAAGCCACGTTCTTTTAAGTATGTTTCAAAATATAAATCCGCCTCTGCTCGTTCATCATAAGGTTTGATAGATAAAACAAACCCTACTTTATTTTGAGTCTCTAAATGAGATGTCGAAATATAAGCCGGAATGTTATGGCGCAAGAAGAGTTCCTTAACAGGAATAATCATGTCTTTCATAAGTTTAAATAACATGTTCATTTCAAATTCAAAATTAAAGCGATCAATACTGGATAAATCTGCAAATACAACACCAATAAAACCTGTATTAAATACTTCTTGGTATTCCACTTCTTGATCCGTTTTACCATAAAAATTCTTTTCGATTAAATAATTTTTAAAATAAGCAATACCATCGGTTTGTTCAAACAGCTTTGTAGAAAGAACGAAACCGATTTTCTTTTGTTTATGTAAATATACGCAAGATATATATGCTGCAACTTCATGCTCATGAAATAGAGAACTTGTTGCTTCAGCAAGACCATCTAATACGTGATGGACAATTTGCAACTTTTTTCGGGAGAAATAATAAGATTTTTTTTGTAATTCCAATGTATCAATAAAGACAGAGCCAATAAAACCTGTATTTGAGATAGTCGGTGTATGCTTTTTTCTTCCTCTGCGCTTCTTTTGAGCCATTGTAAAAATCATCCCTTCAAGTACAAATAAAATAACAAGAACACTTGTTCGTATATTTATATTCTACTATTTTATTGCGCTAAAGTAAAGGATTTTCCGACGAAAAACAACAAAAAAGACACCTATAAAAAGGTGTCTACATGCAATAGGGAAGGAGAATCTTCCCTATTTATGTTCAATTTATACTATGAAACAGAGACAAGTTCTTCTGCATCGTCTACATCTAAATGACAATCCATTGTACGTACATCTTGATCTTCATGACTTCCAAAATAAATAGTAATTTTCATATGTATCGCTCCTTTATTCTAGGAATACCTAAAATAATTACTAGTAATGTTACTGCTTATTATATACCACTTTTTTCATTTCGACAATCTTATCGTATTTATAAATTCATTTCATCATCTTTGAAGAAATGGAACAGTATTCGAATAGAAGTATACGGGGAACAGAAAACATTTTTTAGAAACAAGGAAATCGTATATGTGGATTTTGTATCTTTCATTTCTTTTTAAATTACAGAAAGCGTTGCTATTATGAACGGTATTTGCTAAAATTTCACAAAAGGTATTTTGTAAAATTTTAGCAAACGAAATACTTTTTCTATATATACTTATGAAAAGAGGGAACAATATGAATATATTAACTGCTATACCCCGTATTTATATTTCTAACTTGCAACCGCATCTTGATTTCTACAAATCTTTATTAAAACAAGAACAGCCTCATGAATTTCAAGTAAATGAAACAAAAGTAGTTAGATTCTCTAATGTATTATTGATTGTAGATGAAAATCACATAGCGACACGTCATATTGCAGCAACGCTCGTGACAGATACCATTCAATTTGCTAAACAATTTATTGTAAAGCATGGAGGTGATATTCTTACAGAACCTATTTCAGTTCCAACGGGAATAAAAATGATTGCGCGCCATCCTGATGGAAATATATTTGAGTATATTGAGCCGAAATAGAGATATTGAAGAAGTTTTATGAAAAAAGAGAGAAGGAAGCCAATAATGATGCTTGAAAAAAGAAAAATAGAAGTTGTCCCATATAATCCAAAATGGAAAGATGAGTTTCAAAAACAGTAGAAGGCTTAGCAGCTAAACCAATTCTTGATATTGATGTTGTTATTGAAAGCAACGATCTGTTACCAAATATTATCAATCGATTAGAAAAAGAAGGGTATAAACATCAAGGGAATTTAGGGGTAGAAGGGCGTGAAGCTTTTCAAAGAAAAGATGAAGAGAGTGGAATGAAGTACCACCTTTACGTTTGCCCACAGGACGGGAAAGGATATTTAGAACACATGGCACTGCGAGATTATTTATCTGCTAATGAACGAGCGCGAAAAGAATATGAAAAACTAAAATATCAGTTAGCTACCATCTATTGTTATAACATAGATGGTTATTGTGAAGGGAAAACGGATTTTATCAAACAAATCTTAAACGATACGATATATATAAACAAACTAAAGTGGATAAAAGAAACATAAGGAAATTCGATTAACTGTACATAAGGAAAATATACAGGCTGGTCAAGTTTATAACGAAGAACAAGTCTATTACTTCCATGTCTAAAATTTTGTTGCAAGAAAGTGTGAAAAAAATACTTTGAGTAAATATTATATACACAAAGTAACTCCATTTATTTTTAAATTAGTTGTCAAAATAACTATGAAAAATAGGCATCTAAACAAGGTACATCACCCACTGATAGGTCATATTTTGTTGGTGTACGTATTAGTTTATAGATCAGTCCTATTGAGTCGAGAAAAAATAGAAAGCGACATAGCTAAATTTTTAATGAATAAATGGAGGGCATCAATATGAACGAGTTTCAACAAGAACTGCAATCGTTAAGTCTTAACGATTATCAACCTGGTAATGTAGTGTATTGGGATCAACAAAATCAATATCCATATTATTATATGCAAGAGGACGCTCGTCGCTGCGGTGGGTGTGGGCGTTGTGGAGGTTGCGGTCGCTGCGGCGGACGTTGTTTCGGCTGCTTTGGTTGTTTCGGTTGTTTTAATTGCTGGAACTGGTGGTTTTTCATTTAATTTCTAATCTTCATGGAGTCATTATAGGAAAGAAAAGTGAAACATATGTAAAATACTTTTCTTTCCTTATTTTACCCATATATTATGAAATTTATCATTAGTAACCTTAACAAAATTAGGGTATAGCTACTTATAAGGAAATATAAAGGAGTTGAATTTCATGAAGAAACAGCCAAATAAAAAGAAAAAAGAACTTTTTACAAAAGAAATAAGTACGGAACAAAACGCAGTTTATAGTGATCCAAAAGATGCAGCAAATATGCAGACAGTTCCTCATCCGAAAGATTATGAGGAGATTGAATACTAAATATCCGACTTTTTCAGGAATGAAATATACATCTTAAGCCCTATAACAATTACAAAATGGTTTGATATGATATATACATAAGCATTTGAAGATGCCTTATCTTAACAAACTTTTTTCAACAACCGTATATAATCTACAAAAAGACGTTTCCTACAATGAGGCGTCTTTTTGTCTGTTTTTACACAACATTATTTCCATTTTCCTGTTCGTATCTCCCAACTAAACATGGATATACTAAATCGTGAAAAACATATCACTAAAAGAAGGGACAGTTAGCATGAAACAAACAACGATTAACCCATGGCTTATTGTCTTAGGTACAATCGTGGTACAAATTGGTCTCGGTACAATTTATACATGGAGCTTATTTAATCAACCTTTAGTAGATAAATTCGGTTGGCCACTTCATGCTGTAGCAGTTACTTTTTCTATTACCAGCTTTTCATTATCATTTTCAACCCTATTTGCAGGTAAATTACAACAAAAAATAGGACTTCGCAAATTAATTGCAGCTTCAGGAATTATTCTTGGATTAGGATTGATACTTAGTTCCCAAATCTCTTCTTTATTTTTACTCTATATATTAGCTGGTGTAGTGGTCGGTTATGCAGACGGAACAGCATACATTACATCATTATCAAATTTAATAAAATGGTTTCCCAATCGCAAAGGTCTCATCTCAGGGATCTCTGTTTCGGCTTACGGAATGGGAAGTTTAATTTTTAAATATATAAACATTAAGTTAATCGATACAGTTGGTGTATCACAAGCTTTTTTATACTGGGGCATGATCGTTTTACTTTTCATTTTAGTAGGATCTTTCTTTTTACATGAAGCACCTACGAATGAGACGATTACTCAAACTGCGAATAATAACTACACACCTAAGGAAATGTTACGTACAAATCAAGGATATCTTTTATTTTTTATGTTATTTACTTCCTGTATGAGTGGGTTATATTTAATCGGGATGGTAAAGGATATCGGTGTTCAACTTGTAGGACTTAGCGCTGCAAATGCCGCAAATGCCGTTGCTATGATTGCTATTTTTAATACAATGGGAAGAATTATTCTCGGAACGCTATCTGATAAAATCGGCAGATTAAAAATCGTTTCAGCTACGTTTGTAATCATTGGATTATCTGTTTTTGTTCTAAGTTTTATGCATTTAAATTATCCGATTTATTTTACATGTGTAGCAAGTGTAGCTTTTTGTTTCGGAGGAAATATTACTATTTTCCCAGCTATCGTAGGAGATTTTTTTGGCTTGAAACACCATAGTACAAATTATGGAATTGTTTATCAAGGATTTGGGTTCGGGGCACTTGCTGGTTCATTTATTGGCGCTTTACTAGGCGGATTTCAGCCAACTTTTATTACAATTGGGGTTCTTTCTATTCTTTCTTTTATTATTGCTATTTTCATTCGCCCTCCAACTCAAAAGAAGAAAAAAGAGGTGCAAAAGCTTTATCGAAAACCTGCATAATCTTCTTATCAAAATAGCCCTTTTGAGCGAGGGCTATTTTAAATGGATTTTTTCATTTGAATTTCATACACTCTAAAAGCAAATGATACATTACAAACTTGTAATGTTTATGTCATCTTCTTCGATCGTATAAATAAATCATCCTTTATATAATGAAATTATAATTTATAAAAAGGGGAGATACATATGAATGAAGTAATCGGTGAAGTAGTCATTGGTTTATGCGAATTTGTTGCTGAAGTTTTCGCTTATGGGAATACAGAACAAGAGAAGAAAGAAAAAGAACAACTATGATATTACATATAATTGAAATGTGGAGTGGTTATTTAAAGTTGAGGGAGGAGGGGATAATCTAAAAAATGATCCTTCAGAAAACTTGCAGTCTATCATTTTTTATTCTAAAGATACAAAGAGAAGAAAAATTTCTTCTCTTTGTATAAAACAGTAGTTATTTTGGATTAAACAACATAAGATTTTAACCACCATGATTCCCATGTGCATATTGAACAGCATCAATAGCTTTTTGCGTTTCTGCAGGGGATTGAGCACCAAACATTAAAGTCAAAACAGTAATTATACCGACTAAACCAAAGAATGTTTTTTTCATTTTAATGCCTCCTTTTCAAAAACTTTTTTTCCTGCTTGAGAACTTGAGTAAAAATAATGACTTGCTTTAACATGGTTATTTTCTTTATAAAATGTAGCAGCAAGATTTTCTTCATATTCTTTGATGTATTCAAAAAGTTCTTGCTCTTTAAAATATGATACGCCTTCTAGCACTATTTTTTCAAGCGCTTCGCCAGGAAAATCTGCATTTTCCCCTTTAAATGAACACTCATAGTTTCATCCTCATCCTCTTTGTATACTGTGACGTACCTTAATAAATATCATATCAGAAATTAGGTAAAAATAAACCCATTATATACCATTTTTAAAGAATAACAAGAAAAATCAGTTTATTTAAAAATAATTTGTTATTACACAATTAATCACCTCTCATATGCAGACGTTGGTAGTACACAACAATATTTTTGCAGAAAGCAGCAACCTATACTTATGAAGGCGGAAGCAGTATGAAGGCAATCAGACTTATTTAGAAAAGAGGAATTGGCAGGAGACAAACATCCTGTATACTGTTTTAATTTTTTGATGAACAATAAAATTTGTTCACTGGGCATTCGAGCATGCTGAAGATGAAGCATATTTCCTTTTCTGATTTCTAACTCATTTGAGAGTAGGTTTGCAAACGTTGGAAAGATTAATTGAACCCTCTAAGATCATTATTGAAGAAGATTTAAGGGAAAGAACAACTTAAAGGGAATTATAAATTACCAGAAAATGAAATCGAACTTGCAATAAAAAAATCATTCGAAGATTTAGATTTTCGTTTAGAAGGAGGAGAAACTGTTAGAGAAGTGCAATATAGATCACTACCGATTATATTTAAAATTATTGAAAAGTCAACTTTTACAAATGTAGCTATAGGTACCCATGGGAATATTATGGCTTGTATAATAAATTATTTTAATAATTCGTTTGGATACGATTTTTGGAAATTTTTGGAAATCTACAGAAAAAACCCGATATCTATAGGTTAACATTTAATTTCTGTGACAAAAATAATATTTTAGATTCAAAGAAAGGTTTTGAGAAGAAGTCATCACAGTAGAAGTTTCTAATATTTATTTGGTGTAACTCAGTGCAAAAATCTTAAATAATATAAAGAAGAGGAAAATGAAATGTTTAAACATACAACTTGTTTGATAAAGAATAATGATAGATTTTTACTTTTAAATAGAAACAAACAACCTTCAATGGGTGTATGGAATGGTGTTGGTGGAAAAATAGAAGAAAATGAAACTCCTGAAGAATGTGTAATTAGGGAAACTTACGAAGAAACTGGGATTCATTTAGAAAATGTGACATATGTAGGAAATGTGGTATTGGAAAGCGAATATGGTTCATCGGGTATCTATGTTTTTATATCTGAAATATCTGATGGTATCCAATTAAAAACCCCTGTTAATGTTGAAGAAGGAATATTAGATTGGAAATCAATCGAATGGATTTTAGACGAAAATAACCAAGGAATAATCAGCCACTTGAAGAGATATTTACCGTTGATTTTAGAAGGGAAATATGGTTTAGAACATATCTTTTATTATAATGGCTACTCTATCTTAGATTATAAATCAATTGTAATTTCTAAAAATGAAATTCATAAGAAATATAAAATTTGAACAAAAGATTCCAAACACCATAATACGTATAACAAATTTATGTCGAAAAAGGAAGTAACGACAAAGGAGACAAATTCAATCCAACTATGGGATTTACATGAACCAATCCACGGACTAGGTCCCGTTGATAAAGAGATAGATAAAAGAAGAGACTGGTATTACCCTAAATACGGTCAAATATAAAGGTATTATTACAATAATTATAGCAATTTGGTTGGGACTTTTGTGTCATAAACCTGCGACATAAAAGTCCCAACTTGATGAACATGCGACACAAAGTTGCCAACTTAGTAGAAAATTCATGTAAGTAATGATACTGTTTGTCTAAGATATTTAAGACTTAAAAACATGCTGAACAGCACATGGAATTAACAATAGCCGCTTTTATTCTACTTTTTATGTATTTTAAGCTGAATTTCATTTCCTTATTAAAATTAAATGATTAGTCGAAATTACACGTAAGTATATTAGAATGCAATATATGTTAAGTAAATAGGGGGAGAAAAAGATGAAAACTCGATTTCACCACATTGTAAGAGGTGTTCTCATTAAAGACGGAAAACTTTTAATAGCACATTTTAAAGGGCATCATTCTTTTTGCCAATGGAGATACATTACATTACGAAATTAATCATATTTTTAAAGTTGAAAGTAATAAATTGAAAATTGAAACTCCTCCTAAATCTAGGGAGTCTCATCTGGATTTTTATTGGATTACACCAAGTGAAGATAATCTAAAAAGATATAACGTCATGCCAAATACCGCTGTGCAAAGCTTGATGAAAAAAATTCAAGAACACGATATTGAATCATATTGGGTTAGTACACTTTAACTTCCTAGGCATTCATAATAGAAAATAATACGCTTGATGGAAAAATGAAATTTTATCATCAAAAAGAAAACGCGATATAGTGACTATAAAAATCCAATGCAACAAGCGATTGAGAAATTAAATATACGACACCGTATGATATAAACATACAAATAGTTCGTCAGTCATGTAAAAAACCTTAGAATCAATCAAACAGATAAAGGCTAAAAATAAAAATTCATTAATGTTGGTCTTTATCTGTTCGTAAAAGTAGGGAGATTTGTGTCGTTGGACAAAAAGCAGGAGTGACTTATTTTCTTATCATTTTTCTAGTTAACATAATATATATTATAGGTAGTTATGAAAATGAAGTGTTCACTTGTCTCTAAATACAAGTAAACTATACAAAATGAGATGAAAAAGAAATATTCCGATGAGATTGTCTTTTTATGATGACTTATATATGCTTAAAGATTTTCTGTATAAATTCCGAATGGCCGAGTCTATAAACATAAGCCGGCATAAAATCAATCGCAAGAAAACATTGCAGAAATGACACGTATAATATCATTTTTATGTATAAGTTATGTGTACGATCTCAAAATTTGTATGTATTTTAGTCCGTTTATGTGTTAATCATTCAGTATGCTTGATTCATTCTTCTATATGTTAATTGTTGTAAATGTCATCCTAGTTAACATAATGTTCATTTGGTTCGTAAAAAAACTTCCGCTTTATCAGGAAGTTTTTAATATACAACTTGAATTTGATTGCAAGTAATTTTCTTTATAAAATCTTGATTAGACAGTTTGCTCTTTTGCCTTATTAAATGCATAATATCTTCATTCCGATTAAAATACATGATTTTTCGATCTTCATTGCGATATATATCAGTAAGTTTTTGTAATTTAGTTGTATTTTGATGTTGGCCGTAATCTATTTGTAGTAATGTCTCATTACTCATGATGTATACATTGTAATCTTTATTTCTACCTAACAAACAAGCTTGCTCTACATATGAGAACAAATCATGATCGATACCGATAAATGTAATCGAAAATGTACCAGGTAAACGATTTAGTACGCATGCGGTCCATAGTAAAGAGATTTCTCCGCGATTTTTATCATTCTTGTTTACAAAAAAACTAATGTAGTCATCTAAAATAATATTTTCAGCGTGTTGGAATGATCTTCTAGCCTTTCGTACCGTGTCTCGTAACGGCTGTATACAAGTAAATGCTTGTTCACTTGCTCCTAAAAACTCTCGCTTTGCACCTGTAACATCAAAATCAACTTTAAGCAAATCATATAATTGCTGTTCTTCGACATATAAAATCGTTTTGAAATGCTGTAAATATTTCATATATCGCTGCTCTACATCCTCAATTAGCCGCATTTCTTTCGCGATTACATCTGTGATTAAAACAGGTGTATCTTGAACTTTCTTTAAAAATAACCTTTCATCATATCGGAAGTATGCCTTTTCATGAATCGAAATGGCAGATGTATCGTAAAGATAAACGTGCTGCTTTTCAATAATCGTATCAATAATTGTTTCTAAATCTGTTATAAAATGTGTATGTTGCTGTATGAAGCTTTTTAATGTTGGAGATGTCAATCAACTGCATCTCCTTTCATAGTATGAAAATAGCGCGTTATTTCTTCAAGAACTTGTTTATTTGCCTGTTGTGCAGCCTCTGGTAATGTATACTTTTGCATCATCATTTCGATTTTTCCGAAATGAATGACATTACTTCGTTCAATCATATATGAATCAATCCCAAGTGCTTCAAATTCTTTATGATAATCAAATTTTTGATCAAAATATTCTTTGATTGTGGCATAATCGATTAACTGTAACTCATATAAGCGAATCAATATCGCCTTAAATGGCGCTTTAAAACGGCTCATGCATAAAAAAATTTTTTGCAATGTTGTTTCTTCGTTTTTCTCAAAGCTATTATAAAAGTTTATTAATTCATGTTCATCCATTAATAGTAACGAAGCGAAATAATCAGCTTTTCTTTCAGTATGATTTGTATCTAGCCCTGCATGAACAATGTGGATTTTCTTTTCTAATTCTTGAAGTGAAATTAAATGATATAATTCATGAAGTAAACTAAAGTTTTGATAAATTCTGGGTTGATATGTATTCACATAGCAAATATATTTCTCTGTATCTGTAGAGCGAATAAAACCACCTAAAGACTGGTCTTGGATCGGTGCTTCAATCAAGAAATGTTGCATAGCAATATATTTTTTCGCACCTTCAATTATTGTCCAGCCTTTTGGATGGTAATGTTGCAAATACTTTCTCAGTAAGTTTTCTACTTCGGATTTAATGATGTTATTTTCTTCAATAATTTTAGGGAGATCCGCGAAATGAAGCTCAGGCATGTGATTCACCTCTGCTGTAAATTTCGATAAGATCACAAAGCTTTGTTAATTGATGTAACCCCTCTTCCCCGCTTTCTGATAGCATTTCCCCTGCTGAAAATAAAAAGGCATGTTCTTCTTGTTTTTCAGAAACATAATGAAAAGCATCTTCCATAAAAAATGTATGTTCATGTCCTAAGGCTTCAGCTAAGTGTGCAGCAAAATCATAAATTCCATTCATTCTTTTTCCATTTAGATAATCTGAAAAATTGGATTCAGACATTCCCAAACGTTTGGCCAAACGTTTTCTTTTTAATCCTTCACTTTCGATATACTGATTCATATTTTGAATAATGTACTGTAAATTCATGTTTCTCACTTCCTTTCTTTATGTCTATAAGTTTATTATACACTCTTCCTCTGTTTCAAATCCATTTGTAACGAATTATTTTCCTTCAAAATACATTTCTTTTTAATTGAATTCGTATTTTTTTAAAAATAATTCTCTTAAAACGAATAACAAATACTTAATGTTAACTATGTATTTCTTGTATTTATAGACAAATTCCTATATAAACAAGTTAATAATCCTGTATATTTTATGAACAAAAGCCACGCAAACGAGTTATCTGTGTGGCTTTTGTTTTACTTGGTAAAGTTGTTATCAAATAATCGATGCGTAGCAATTCTACCATCATTTCTCTATCCAGTTTAATAACTGCTTATAATGCCTTTTGGCGTCTTCATATCCAAGATTATATAAATGAATCAACTTATCCTTATTTCTTTCAATTCCGCTCACAGGAAGATGAAGGCTTGGTTGAATGATAAAAAAGTTACCGTTCTGTTTAGGAGAATTCATATAAGAAATGGTATCATTATACAATTGATAATGTTCTGCTAGAAGATTTGCGACTTTCGGATAGCGTCTATATAAACATTTCACCATTTTCGAAAATGGATTGGGATGCTTTCGATATCCTGCTGGCTTTGTCATAATGACAACATTTTTTTGAAATCCATCATCTTGTGCCTTACGAACAGGAATAGGATCAATAATTCCCCCATCTAACAATTTTCTTCCTCCATACTCTACAGCAGGCGCAATAAATGGTAAAGAACTTGAAGCACGAATGATTTTTAATATATCATTCCCATGCTCATGTTTATTGTAATACAGCGCTTGTCCGGATTCACAGTCTGTCGTTCCAATTACAAACTGCTCCTTTGCATTCATAAAGGCTTGAAAATCAAATGGTACAAGTTTATTTGGCACTTCATCAAAAAGAAAATCCATACCAAATAATTCCCGCTTTTTAATAAAGTTTCGATATGATATATAACGATGGTCGCATACTAATTCTATATTTACTTTTTTATTTCGTCCTTTTTGTCTTGATAAATATGTTGCTCCCATGCATGCTCCTGCAGAAACGCCTACTACATAAGGAAAAAATAAAACATTCTCCATAAAATATTCAAGCACACCTGCAGTATATAAACCTTTCATTCCTCCGCCCTCTAATACTAAACCGATATTTTTCATTTTCCCTACCTCTATTTCCATTTCTTGTTTTTATTTTGACACAAATTTTTGGTATGAAGTGTCAACTTTTCTTTGCAAACTTGATTCGAATCTCGTTTTTCTTTGTAAGCTTCTCCTATTCTATAACATGGTACAATATACATATGGATTATAAAGAAGGAGGAATCTTACATGGGTTTATTTAGCGGTATTTTAGGAAATGCATCTGATACAAATATAGAAAAGGTAGAGCGTGATTTACAAAACATTATGCTACGTGATGAGCGCGTTGAATATGCTTATAAATTAATTCGTGATTTAATCGTCTTTACAAATCGACGAATGATTTTAATTGATAAGCAAGGTATAACGGGTAAAAAAATAGAATATCATTCTATCCTGTATAAAAGTATTACACAATTCAGTGTTGAAACTTCCGGTCATTTTGATTTAGATGCTGAACTAAAAATTTGGGTATCTAGCATGGAGGCGCCTATTATAAAAGAATTTAAAAATGATGATAGTGTTTTAAGTATTCAAAAGGCCTTAGCAGAATATACAACCCGATAAGTTGTATGTTTATACAAAACGAAAAGTTTAACCCCGTATTTTTTGGAACAACATACATTAAAAAGTTATAAAAATACAAAAAGGATGGTTGGAACGTATTTTTAACTCTCCTTTTTGTATGAAATAAGTGATGCTTGACCATTCGTATCAATAACAAATTCAACTTCTATCACTTCCTTACCACCCTAATCGATTTCTTAACGCGGTAATATGTGCAGTATGATGTCGACCATGCCAAGCATATAACCCAATTGCAACTACAAGCTTTATCGCTCCAGACTCCGGATGATGGAAAGTTTTTTCAAAATCAGAAGTTTGTAACGAATATAATATATGTACCCACCTTTGGTGCAATGTCTTTAACAATGTGAGAGAAACCTCAACTGGTAATGTTGAATCTGAGAGTTCTGCCCATTTTTCTTCTTTATACGTTTTAATTGATGGATTATGTTCAGTTAGCGCTAATTTAAATCGCATATAGCCATTCATATGACTATCAGCAACATGATGAACAACTTGTCGCACTGTCCATCCTCCTGCACGATATGGTGTATCTAGCTGATCTGCATGTAAACCTGCAACTGCTTTTTCTAACTTTGCAGGTAAATGTTCGATTTCTTGAATCCATTGTTTCACTTGTTCCTTAGTAATCGTTTCTCCGCAATGAAATTCCCCAATTGGATAGCGTGAATTTTTCACTATGCATTTCCCCTTTATCATGTTAAATATGCTTACCAAACATAATGAAAGAAATTTCGTTTTATACTCTATTTCTCGACTGGAATATGTACAAAATTATTCCTTTCTAAATACTCAAATATAATAAATTCTTTTTTTAATAATAGATTCCTGTTTCATTTCCTATTCCATTTCTTTTTTCAACTTGTTAACACTAATTTTTATTTTCGTTTTAGCAACTCCTATTCTCCCAAAGTCTTTCCCACTTAAAATATATTTACGGATTATGAAATTGAAATATAGATGCCTAGAACCCATACATAATACGCAAATAATTTAAGAGAATGCTTTTTTAATATTGAATCATCTAGGTGAAAATTCCGTTAATCCGTGAATAATTCCTAATATAAAAGCTTCTAACCAGTTCATGATTGCCCCCTTTCTCGTTTGCTTGTACCAGTATACATTCAGATTTACTTGTTATTAATCATTTCGATATAAAAAAACATGACCTTAATAGTGCTAGGTCATGTTTTGGTTTGCTATTTTATTTATAAAATACTTTATCAATATTATATTTCGCTTGAAGTGTGTTAATGATATACGTTTCGTAAATCTCTCTTTCCATTGGATCTTCAACAAGACATACATCAATACGGTATACTTCATCACGATGTGCTTTCATTGGAGAAACGTTGTCCTCGAAATGTTTTTTAATGCGTTGTCTAATTTTTCTTGCTTTCCCAACAAACAACAGTTCATCATGAATGTTATAAAACATAAAAATGCCACCTTTGTCTCTTGGGAATAGATGAAAATCAATAAATCCATGAATTGGAGTAATTCTTGGTTCATCGCCTTTTATAATCTGTTTTCTTTCTGTAATAGAAATATCAACTGCAGGTATATCAATTTTAATCAAATTGGTTCACGTCCTCTTTTATGATAAAAGAAAATAATAGCATAAATATATAAGAAAAGCTATTTTGTTTTAATAGTTCCTATATAAAAGTAAAAAAAGATTAGGTGTATACGCCTAATCTTTTTTTACTTTATAAGGATTCAATCGCTCCCGCTACATCATAATCCCTTAAATCTAATTCTATTTCTTTCCCTAAAGCGAGTTTTGCCAGTTCGGAACCGAGATATGGTCCAGCGGTTAATCCTGAAGCACCTAAACCATTTGCAACAAGAATTCCTTCAAAATTAGGTAACGGTCCAATAACAGGTAAGAAGCCTGGTGTAAACGGTCTAAATCCAACGCGCGTTTCAATCATTGTACTATTTTCTAACCCCGGAGCAACAGATAAAGCTTTAGCAAATACTTCGTGTAAACCACCTGCAGTTACTCGGCAGTCAAACCCTGTATCGTTTTCATGTGTTGCACCGATAACAATATGGCCGTCCTCAAACGTTAGGATATATTGATCATTTGGCGGCATAACAACAGGCCAATTTTCAGTATCTGTATTTGGCATATGCAAATGAACAATTTGCCCCTTTTGGAATGTAACTAAGAAATTCACGCCTAGCGGTTTTAAAATCTCATTTGCCCATGCACCTGCAGTAATAATGACTTGATCTGCTAGCATTGTTTCCCCATTTACTGTAACACCTTTTATTTTACTCTCTTCATGAATTAACGCGGCATCTCCTTGGATAAAAGTGACACCATGTTTCTTTCCAGCGTTTATAAGAGCCTGTCGCAATGCTCTTCCGTTCACTCTTGCCGCCCCGCTTATATGTACAGCACTATATTCTTCTGATAATGGTGGAAATAATCGTTTTGTCTCTTCTTTCGATAAACGAGTAATTTCTCCAATTTCAGGAGCATCTTCACGACGTTTATATGCTCGTTCTTCCATTTGATCTAACTTTTTATCATCTGTATGAAGACTAATTGCTCCTACTCGGTTATAGCCTGTATCTGTTTCACCGTCCTCCTCTAATTGCTGAATTAAAGAAGCGTAGTATTTTGCACCGCCTTTAGCGATTTTATACCAAGCCTTATTGCGGCGCTGTGAAAGCCATGGACATACAATCCCTGCTCCCGCATCTGTAGCTCGTCCTAGATCTTGACGATCAATTAATGTAACCCGGGCTCCTGCCTTAGCAAGATGATAAGCTGCAGATGATCCTAGAATCCCAGCTCCAACTACAATATATGATTTCATTTCAAACACCTTTTCCGTTCTATTGTTTATACACAAATTCTAAATATATTTCTGCGTTGTTTAGAACTGTATTTAGTATACTATTGATAATTCTTGAATGGTATTCATTATTTACGTCTCGTTCATCATTTCGAAAAAAACATACTGAACTGTACTTTAACTTATCGTGAATCTAATAAAAAAATCATGCAATTTATGAACATTACTTACATACTAATACATTAAAACTCGTTTGATTTGTTTTGTGAAAGTGGTTTATGTATCAAAATACAAAGGAGTGAATCATATGCCTTCCGTGATTGAAGGAGTCATTATCGAAAATTGTAACGGAACATTTAATTTAGGTGATAAGTACAATATACAACCAATAGCAATGGATAAAGGTTATCATGGTTCTGGTTCCTCAAGCGTAGGAAATACATGTACAATCTTTAATGGTGTTAGCGTAACCAATGTAAGTGACTCGGATAAAAATGATGAAAGCGTCGGCTTTACACTGTAACTTTCTATGTTTTGTTCCTCAAAAGCAACAACTTATAAACAATTAATTAAACGTTAATAACTAGATGATGACTGGAGAAGAGCATGCAACTACGAAAAATAAATACAACTACAAGTTATCTGGTGAAGGGAAAGAAACAACTTGTTTCTCCTTTATGGTAACAGAAGTTAAAATAATTCACCAGTCATCACAGTCATAAACTCCTTAAAAAACTGTTCGTAATTCATTTGCATCGCAATCCTATGTTTTGGACGATTACCGTATGTTTCTGGTTCAAATGTATTTCTAAAATCTCCTATACTTTGTCCTCGTACATTATCAAGTACATTAACTGTCACTGCCGATCGCAAGTACGTAAAAATATCATCTCGATTAATCGCAATCAAAGTGAGCGCATCATGAACCGGGCTCCCTTGTATTCCGGGGACTTTTTTTTGATAAAATTGAAAATAGTAATAATCTAAAAGAGGTTTCAAAAACTTAGTTTTCCCTTTAGAATGAATATAATTGACCATTTCTGGTGTCACGATAGCTGATTGTGTAACATTCAAAGGATAAATAGATAGATTCTTTGCATATCTCATTACTATATTAGCTGCACCAGGATCGCCATAAAAGTTTGCTTCTGCAATAGGAGTGACATTACCCGGATAAAGAAACGCTCCTCCCATAATATAATAAGAATGCACGTTTTCCATAACGTCTCCATATAGAAGGAATAAAGTTGCAAGTGAAGTTAACCTCCCAGTATTCACAATAATAAGTTCATTTTTATATTGCTTTATAAGTGTGAGAACTTCGAAAAAATTCTCAAATGATTCAAGCGTTAGCCCTGGTTGAATGGGTCCAATTCCAAACTGACCGTGAACTTCCGGATAAAAAGTTTCAGCTTCTGAAGACATGGAATGCTCTGCCCCGCCAAAAACTTTTATATGTTCTTTTCCTACACTTTTAAGTAAAAACCGAACATTTCTAATAACTTCATCTTTAGGTACATTCCCATAATCTGCAACAATGCCAATAACATCAATTTTATCTGTTAAATGCGCATATATGATAGCTATTGTATCATCAATTCCAAAATCTCCAAAAAACAGTACCTTTTTCCCCATATATTGTTTCTCCTTATTTATACTGACTTCTTAAAAGAATGGATAATTATGAATCATGAAAGAAAATTCTTTCTTATGTTTTTTGTTAACATACACTTTCGTTAATAGTATTAAAATTCCTGTTATATGAAAAAAATAGTATGACCTTCACTGTTCTTAATGTATTTTCTGGTGCACTACACTTATCAATTCCGTAAACATATAAAAAAGTTCCCTATTATTAAGGAGTCATACTCGCACTGAAAATCATACTTCTCCCATTATGCGAAATAAAATCAATAATGTCGTCATCACCGACAACAAATCCTCCTAAACTGTCAAAAGATTTACTGAATGTACCTGCGATAAGATTCAACACCAAAATGCTCACATGTACCACGACCGTTTTCCCCGAATACTCCGATACTATGGGCATCATCAACTAATAAATGTGCACCATATTTCTTTTTCAATTTTGCGAAGCTCAGTTAATAAAGGATTAATTTCTCCTTCTAACACAACAGTTTCGCCTAAATTTAATGCATTCTCTCTTAAATCAATATTCTCAAAAGAAAAAAATACAATTACTTCATCATATATACAAGCTAAATAACTTGTTCGCAGGAAAGAGTTGAAATGTTAGCAAAAACGGTACAAATCTTATATGCTAGCAATGAAAGAAAATCCCCTTTAAAACCTAATTATACAGAGGATTTAAAGGGGATGATTCTTATATACGAACATCTTATTTTTTCTTTCTGCGATATAAATCCATTGTTTTATATCCTTGCGAAAGAACTTCTGTCATCTGTTGTCGACGTTTATCACGTGTTTTTTGCTGCTTGGCAGAAAAGATATAACGCGCCCAATCTTTTTGGTAGCCAGGTGTTAAACTTTGATAAAACTGAAGCTCCTCTGGATACGCAGCTAGTAACGCTTCAACATCCTTTACATGAGTTATATAATCATCTACACATTGGCTAGAAGCAGTTGCTTTCTTTTCCTTTCTTTTTTCACGTTTTAAACCGACCACTGTAAAAACATCATCCATGCTTACCATACGTGAAAATTTCATATCACTATTGTCGACATAACCATCTTCTCCAACTTTTAATGCAGGAAATATGTCATCACGATGAATAAATGTCGGATAACGAGTATTTCCTTTTTTCGGATAAGCAAAAAATAAATACCCCTTCTCAAGTAAAAGGTCTTCATTATGGATAATAAACTTGGTTCGTTCCACCATTTCATCAAGTGTTTCTACAAAAATAAAAATCGCATCATGCGCTTTATTTACAGGTGTTGATTGATTTGGAAAAACATCGTAATCAGTTGGTTGGTTCAGAACCGCCATATTATTGTATTTATTAAGCTTTAATTTATCGATAATTGACATAGTAAACTCCTTTTTTTATTCGCAGTGATATTTATCATGCTTATATTAACATAAAAAAGACACCTTATCGTATGGAACGATTCGTTGGAAAGTTAAAATCATGTAAAGTTTCATTCTTTCACTGTAAATATATGTACATTTTTTTATTTATTAGGTATATTATGAATATCGGATGACTACGAAATAAAATGTTTCGCATATAAAACCTTGTATTTGTATATCCAGGAAAATTATAAAATTTGTCAATTGAATATGAAACGGAAGGAGGTTTGTGGGTTTATTTACCGGGATATCATAATCAGTTTGATAAAGCTGATAACAATACAGGAGGCGACATAATGTTTCGTACAATTTCAAATTTCATGAGAGTAGCTGAGATAAGGCGAAAAATCTTTTTTACACTTGCGATGCTAATTGTTTTTCGGATTGGCACGTTTATTCCAGTTCCTCATACAAACGCAGAAGTTTTAAAAATACAAGATCAAGCTAATGTACTAGGTATGCTGAATGTATTTGGCGGAGGAGCTTTGCAGCACTTTTCAATCTTTGCTGTTGGTATTACACCATATATTACAGCTTCCATCATCATTCAGTTATTGCAGATGGACATTATACCTAAATTTACAGAATGGGCAAAGCAAGGAGAAATGGGCCGTAAAAAACTAGCTCAATTCACTCGATACTTTACAATCATTCTCGCATTTATTCAAGCCATTGTCATGTCAATTGGCTTTAACAATATAGCAGGTGGACAATTAATTACAAATACAAGTTGGACGACTTATCTATTTATCGCAATCGTGCTAACTGCTGGTACTGCCTTTTTACTTTGGTTAGGGGAGAAAATTACTGCAAAAGGCGTCGGGAATGGGATTTCGATACTGATTTTTGCAGGGCTGGTTGCTGCGATTCCAAACGTTGTAAACCAGATTTATTTACAACAATTTCAAAATGCTGGCGATCAACTCTTTATGCATATTGTCAAAATAGCATTAATTGCTTTCGTTATATTAGTAATCGTTGTCGGTGTTATTTACATCCAGCAAGCAATTCGGAAAATCCCTATTCAATATGCAAAAGCAGTTTCAAACACCAATCAATATCAAGGAGCAAAAAACACGCATTTGCCTCTTAAAGTAAATAGCGCTGGCGTTATCCCAGTCATCTTTGCTTCTGCCTTTTTAATGATGCCCCAAACAATCGCGCAGCTGTTCCCAAATTTGAGTGTTTCAAAATGGATAGGTGAAAATTTTAACTCTGCCCATCCAATTGGAATGTCTCTTTACGTAGGGCTCATTATTGCATTTACATATTTCTATGCATTCGTTCAAGTTAATCCAGAACAAATGGCAGAGAACTTAAAAAAACAAAATGGATATGTCCCTGGCATTCGCCCTGGTAAAGCAACCGAACAATATGTCACAAGCATTTTATACCGCTTAACTTTCATTGGTGCAATCTTTTTAGGCGCCATCTCGATTCTACCAGTCATTTTCTCAAAAATTGCGACACTACCACCTTCCGCACAAATCGGTGGGACAAGCTTACTCATTATTGTAGGTGTTGCATTAGAAACAATGAAAACATTAGAAAGCCAGCTGGTAAAGCGTCATTATAGAGGGTTCATAAAGAAAGTGAATTAAAAAACATACTAGCATTTTTTTATTACATAAAGAAAAGGATAGATAACAGAGAATCGTTCTGTAATATCTATCCTTTTCTTTATGTAAATAGCTGTATTTACTACTACAGCATATGATTGACAATTTGTCGAAGTACATTTTTGAATCCCTAACTTCCACTGTTTTTTCACTTATCTATTTATCGAATTCCTTAATTGGAAGAAGTATTCAAGTTTATGAGTCTTATTTAGGTTATACCATGCATGTAACGTATCGGGTGCAAATACATCTAATTTTTTCAGTACTTCGATCGTAAATTCCAGAGGTGCTAATCCTGATGCAGTAACTAAATTCTCATCAGATACCGCAGGTTTCTTCTCATAAAATGGTTCTCCTTTATAATTAGGACAAACCATTTTAAGATACTCTAAGTCATTACTTGTGTGCTTTCTAAAATCTAAATATCCCATATTCGCAAGAGCCTCAGTTGCACCACAAATCGCAGCAACAATAGTACCAAGCTTTAAAGCTTCGTCAACTTTTTTTAAGATAGGTTGATGAATTTCTTCTCTCCAAGTATTCCCCCCAGGTAAAATTAAAAGATCTTTACTCTCAAGAGTACATTCATCAAGAGGAATATCTGGTTTTATGCTCAATCCTCCCATTGTAGTGATTATTTCTTTATTAACTCCTACTGTGATTACTTTTAAAGGTGCTAAATCTTTTTTAAAACACCTTCCTGAGTTTAGTTCAGCAATTAAATATCCATATTCCCAGTCTGACATTGTATGAAATACATAAAGATACACTTTCCCTGTTCGCAACTATTAACACTCCCATCACCATGTATAATCATATAATTAATAAAAATTTTATCTCCCTCCTATATTATAAAAGATTTCTGTTTTATTATCGAATACTAATAGCCTGCATCGATTTTCAACCTCTTTCTATATATGTAATAAACCATTTGTCCCATTCCTTCTTTTAACAATTTCATATGTGATCATTGATTCATTTAAAAACAAACGAAGTAGATGCTTCTTTTTATTAGCTATAACTTATCTGTTACATCACTTTACGAATGAGTTATTCGGTGTTAAACGAAAATGCTATGTTGACTGTCTCATTTTTAATGAAATTTAGAAAAGAGCACTTATTTCCGTAAGTGCTCTTTTTCAGGGATTGTGAGATGCCCTATTAACGAAAGCTGAGGTTACTAAAGTTAATGGGTATCAACAGTATATGCTTGTCCTTTTTCGAATGTTACATCGAAAAGATACCCCTGCTAGTTATAGCAATAAGACTTGTCTACTTAAGTATTTCTAACAATTATGTCGCGAGAAATTTCTTCCTAACATACTATCACAATTAGAATCATTCTCGGTGCATTTGACTCAAAAAGTTTGGATAAAAAAGGGATTAAAATAAAAAAGAAGAATATCTTTATGAATAAATAAAAGCGAGGGATATAAATGCCACAATCTCATACGATGGACATAAGTAATATAAAAAAATTAGAACAGGAGCTGTCTACTTTATTAGATACTCCCATTTCTTCAGAGAAAGATCTTAGGAATTGGTTAAAAAAGCAGTCAAAATTAATATGGGAAATTGAAGAACAATTAAGAGTTCATTATATCGATTTTCAGTGTAATACTGACAATCATGAAATTAAAAATGTGTTTGAACATGACCAGCAACATGTACGCCCTCTTTTAAAACGTTATCAAAGCTTGTTTGATCAGAAATATTTAGCATCACCTTTTCGGATGCAACTTAATCCCGATACTTATGATCTACTAGATAAAAAGATTCAAAATGCACAATCCTTATTTAGCGAAAAAAACATTGAGCTAGAAGTAAAAGAAGATCAATTAGTGACGCAATACTATGAAATTACAGGAAGCCTAACTGAGATATGGGACGGGAAAGAAAAAACAATTACGGAATTGCAGTCTTATTTACAAGACCCTAATCGAACTATACGTAAAAGAGCAAAAATTCTTATTTCAGAAAAGTTTTTATCTGTCGAAAAGGAATTACAAATTATTTTTAATGGACTAATTACAATTCGGCATCAAAAAGCAAAGAATGTTCAATTAGATAATTATCGTGATTATATGTTTAAAAAATATGAACGCTTTGATTATACACCAGAGGATTGCTATAAACTTGCGGAATCTATCCGCAAATATGTTGTACCGCTTCTAGATAAAATACTTCATAAACAAAAAGCGGCCCTTGAAGTAAATGCCCTTCGCCCATGGGATATAGCAGCGGTAGCACCAAATAAAAAACCTTTAAAACCTATTAAAAATAAAGAACAATTGATTGAAAAAAGTTCTTCTATTTTGCATGATTTAGACCCTTCCTTTTCGAATTTGTTAAAGCGAATGCATAAAAATAATTTATTAGATTTAGAAAGTCGAAAAGGAAAAGCTGCTGGTGGCTTTTGTGAGTATTTACCCGTTTCTCAATTATCTTTTATTTTTATGAATTTGAATTACACGCAATATGATGCGCTTACTTTTCTACATGAAATGGGTCATAGTATTCATAATGAATGCATGAAACATTTAGAGTTACATCAATATCAAACGATTTCAATGGAAGCTGCTGAATTAGCTAGTATGACAATGGAATTATTTTCATTGGACTATTGGGATACATTTTATACAAATAAAGATAATTTAAAGCAAGCAAAAATAGATTTCTTTGAAAATATTATTAAGTATTTACCCGCAATGGTTATCGTTGATCAATTTCAACACTGGATGTATGAAAATCCCAACCACACTATTCAAGAGAGAAATGACACGTATTTGAAATTATATAAAACTTATCAGTCAAGTGTAGTAAATATAAATGGCTATGAACATTGGATCTCCACTGGATGGCTGCCTATACTACATATTTTTGAAGTACCATTCTATTATGTCGAATATGCGATTGCACAAATTGGTGCATTAAACATGTATAAACAATATAAAGAAAATCCAAAAGAAGCCCTACAAAACTATAAAAAGGCTTTATCTTTGGGGAGTTCAAAGTCTTTGAAAGAAGTGTATGAAGCAGCTGGAATCCGCTTTGATTTTTCTGAGGACACAATAAAAAATTTGATGTTATTTGTAGAAAAAGAACTTGAATTGTTGGAAGGGCTATAAAAGTAAAAGCTATAGCCTCTACTTTTTCCATATATTTATAGGTATTACCTTTACTTATCAATCTGTAGTGCTACAATATCACTTCCTTTTAAGTGTCTTTTGGAAAAAATAACAAGGGGGATCTATTTTATATTTAAGAATTACTTGTATAATTTTTCTACGCTAAATAATAGTAAATACATTGAATCATTAAAATAATAGTTGTAATGCCTGTTAATAATAGAAAGTGAGTAAATCCAAAATCTAATGAGTATATTGTTATTAAAGCAATCACTACAAGAGGTATAGAGGTTAACACATTATAAAAACGCTTTTTAAAAAAATTTTTATTTCCGTTGTTTTGCGTATCAGCCATAAATAGTCCTCCTTATCTTTTTATTTTTCTGAATTATTCAATTATCTATACTATAACATAAAAAATGAATCCTACTTACAAGATTCTGCTTTTTATATAACTAGGCACACAAAACGCCTACGATTGAAATGAACCATTCGTAGGCGTTTTGTTATGTATCATCACTTTTATATCGTGTATTATATAGGTAAAATCAGTATGAATTTTTTACTTAGCAAACACATGATTTCCAATTTGCGCAACGATTTGACGTGTTGTTATCCATTTATCAGTCGCTGTTTGTGGATTATAAAAATATAACCAATCGGCATTTTCGCCTTTTGAAGTAAGTGCTTCTTCTACTGCCATTTTTGCTTCATGTGAAGCGGGTTGGTTAATTCTTCCGTCCGTAACTGGTGTAAAAGCATAACCATTTTTAATAGGTTGATAAATGACACCTGTAATTGTGTCTGGAAAATCCTTTGCATGAACACGATTTAAAACAACTTTGGCTACCGCAACTTTCCCTTTATGCGGCTCTCCCCCAGCTTCAGCATTTACTAAGCGGGCCATTAAATCGACTTCTTGTAGCGAAAGACCTGTATCAATTTTTAAGTGCTGACCTATATAAATTTTATCACTGTTTATATGATTATTTTGTTTAAGAAGTTGGATGGAAACATTGTATTGTTGCGCGATAGATGCCAATGTATCGCCTCTTTTTACTTGATAAATGACTTGGTATGTTGAATGAGACTCAGCTGCATGATATTGTGGTGTATGTTGTTTTGGCTTCGATACATTTGGAATCGTTAAACGTTCCCCAGCATAAATTTGAGAAGTTGTTTTATTGTTAGCTTGTTTCAGAGATTGAACGGATACTCCATATTGGTTACTTATATCACTTAGAGTATCATTTTTTTTGACAGTATAAGTTGAAGCATCTGCTTCTACTGGATTTGAGATTAGTGTAATCATTGCTGCAGATATTGGTAGCAGACTTTGCACCTTACGTAACTTCATTCGAAAAAAACCTCCTAAAATTGTGAAACCATGTTTTATTAGCGCATAAAACAGTAAACTAATTTAGTTACAGCATACTAAAATGTAAAATGATAATCATGAAATCTATCTATACTTTTGGTGCCTTTAATACTAATTATTATGTAGAGATAATAAAATAATCTCACTTTATTTCTAAAAATACAATACTTATTTATGAAGCAATGGAAATCAAAGCATTATTTTACTAAATAGTTCTCTAACTCTTGAATTAAATATTTTGCCCCTTCAGGACTTAAAATAATTTTACCATTTGCAAGTGAAATATTATCATTCGATACTTCCCCTGTTATTTGACAAGTGTTGTAAGGTACATATTTCTTTAAAACGATTCTTTCATTTTCTACAAATATTTCCAAAGGTGATTTAATGCCAATATCTAACATGTCTCTTAATTCTTTTGGGATAACAATTCTTCCAAGTTCATCCACTTTTCGGATAATTCCAGTTGATTTCATACATGCCTTCCCCCTAATAAATTAATTCAAACTAATTCATAGTTTTTCAAATTGTAAACTATGAATTAGTTCTTTTTCCCTATCATTATAATATTTGGTAATCAGCTCAAAGTGATTTTTAATTAAACTTTCAACATTTTGTCTTTTAATATTATTAATTACACCTTTTTATTTAAAAATGTAACACTATTTTTATGATTGTAATATTTAAGTATAGGTTTTATTAATTAATAGATAAATCTAAAACAAGCACGTAAACTATCAAGCAATTGTTGAAAAGTTGAACAAACTGGATATACTGCTTCTTTTCTACATCATCTTCTTCATGATTCCAAAATACGATTGTCAGTGACTCAGGAGCGTTCCGATAATCGAAGCATAAAAGATTGCCGAATGGAATGATATACTTTATAGGAAGTAATTATCAATATGAGTCAGATGATTCTTTCGTTTCTCTAACTACTTTGCAAATAAACCTTCCTAATGCATGATGCATTGAAGGGAAGATTGTAAATATGACATCCATTGTTTTGCGTAGTGGCATGGGGCAGATTATAAGTTTATTTTTATGGACTCCATTGATGGCGATTTTTGCAAGTTTTTGAGGAGACATCATTTTATGTTTTTTCATTTTTTTGGTTATAGCAGACTTATCGATATGAATTGCTTTTGCTGCATCAAATATTGGCGTCTCAACGAAGGATGGGCAAAGTGCGCTTACAGAAGTGAGCAAAAATGACTCTCCTAAACAAGAGGAAAAGAAAGATAGTAAAGCTGATAACAAAGTCTATAAAATAGGCGAAACTGTAGAAGTTAATGGTCTGCAAATCACTTTCAATTCTGCCAAATTCATAGAACCAAACGAATATGTAAAAGCAGAAAAAGGAAAAGTACTAGAAATCACTTTTAATGCTAAAAATAACGGCAAAAAAGAAGCTTATTTTGGTGCTGAAGAATTAAAAATTGCAGATGCTAATGGCAATCAATTTAAACAATACTTCGCCGGAGATAATATATTTATGAATGAAAACATTGCTCCTGGAAATCAAATTCAAGGAAAAGTCCTATTTGATGTAGCAGAAGCAGACAAATATATAGGTACATATAAACCTAATTTTACGTTTGATGAAAAATCTGTAAAATTCGAATTCACAACTGCACAATAAAGGAGAATTGGTTTAAATGAAAAGAACAACTGAATTTGTATTAGGACTTATTGGTGGTATTTTTGGTATTTTATGTGCATTTATTGCATTATTTATTGGTGGACTTGGCTCTGCTTTAGAAGCCGACGGAGCAGATAGTATTATCGGCTTAGGTTGGGGAGCTGTGGGTCTTTCAATTTTAGGTATTGTTGGATCAGTTATGGTAAAAAGTAAAGCTAAAGTTGGCGGAATTATGATGACAATTGCTGCTATTGGCGGGTTAATTTGCATCTCTATGTTTTACATCCTACCATGCGTATTATTGTTAATTGGAGGATTGATGGGAATCTTCCGTAAAGAGAAGGCATCTGCATAATTACAAAAAGAATGATGAAGGTCAAAAAAAACACTCAGTTGAGTGTTTTTTTGACAAATTTTATTTTTTGCCCTCGTAATGCCCACGTACACCATCATCTAGATATTTTTCAATTTAATAATTGTTTCCTAAGCCTGAAGTTGATACGCACCACCTTCCTTACCAGTTAAATTATTAACAAGCTACATAAAATTTATGCTCTTCTTCATCCATATCTATATCAAAAATGTTTTTCGCTTCATACATAATAATTTCATTTTTTCTCTAAATTGCCGAATCAAATATTCCTGCTTGCCCAGAATCAACCTCAATACCTGTATCTATTTACAATCAAGATTTTCATTTGCTTCAATTTCTTATTTATATACTTTTTCATTTTGTGAGTTTAAAGGAAATTCCATAACAACTTGTAAACCTTTTTGATTTTCGTTGTTTGTTAGAATAAGCTGTCCTTGGTGCGCCTGCATAATTCTTGCTACCATTGGAATGCCTAGACCGTGCCCTTCTTGAATCGTTTGTTTTCTTTTTGAAGAATAAGGTAATTCGGTAATTTCAGCTATTTTTTCATTTGGAATTCCTTGTCCATTATCTTGTACAATAAAATGATATGTAGAGCGATCTTTTGATAAAGCGGTTTCGATAATAATTTCACATCCATTCGGATTATGCCGGATACTATTTTGAACTACATTACTAATTGCTCGAATCAGTAATTTTTCGTCTCCCCTAATTTGAGCCCCGTCATCCTTTAATTTTAATTCAATCTGATATTTATCATCTAATCCATTATTTAAAAAATCAGTTGCAACCTGTCTTGCTAAAACAGATAGACGAATATTTTTTAAATATAAAGGCTGCATTTCATATTCAAGCATAGAAACAAGGTTTAAATCGCTCACAAGCGCTCGTAATTTCTCTCCTTGATGTCGCATAATACGAGCTCGTTCTCTCTGATCCTCCGACAAATCTGAATCATCTTCCATTTCACTTGCATAACCAAGAATAATAGACAGCGGTGTTCGAATATCATGAGAAATTCCTGCAATCCAGTTGGAACGTGCCTCATCTCGCATTTTCAACGCAGCTGTCTTATTTTGAAGCTTAGTCGAAGCTGAATTGATACTTTGAGCTAAATCACCGAATAGACCTTTTGAATCCAGCTGAACGACTTCTTCCTTGGCCAGTTTGTGAACCCCGGACACAAGAGGGCGGATTTTTCTTATAAGACGCGTACCAATCAACATAGAGATAAATACAGTTATTCCTATATTAAAGAGTAGCAGCAGGAGAAGTCTCATCGGCATTGACTGAATCGAATCAGAAAGGAAATGAAGTTGATATTTCCAATGACTTTTCTTTGGATATCCTACTACTAGTAGCCCATCTTGATGTTCCCACGTATAGACAGGATATTCTGAAAGATAATAACGTGAAAACTTAGCAATATCCGCCATCTTGTAAGAACTAGGTACATCTTTAGGTAATTGATACTCCCATTGTACTTGCCCATTTTCACCAATTAACATTGCCCAAGCGCGATTATTTTGCAGACACTTTACAGCTTGTTCATCAAGTTGATAGTTTTCATCCTGTTTGTTTAATCCTTCATTCACTTGCTTCAGCACATTTTTTGGGGATAAATCTAGATTCATTTCTTTAAATATCATTATGCCTAATAAGACATAATTAAAAATCAGTAAAAATATAGAAATGCATATCGTTGCCATTGCAAATTTATGTAATATACGAATAATTCCTCTCAATTAATGCGTCTCCTTCAAAAGCAATTTATACCCTAGTCCCCTCACAGTAAGAAGATAAATCGGTTTGGAGGGATCTGGTTCAATTTTTTCACGTACTCGCCTAATATGGACCATTAATGTATTTTCGTAACCGTAGCTATCATCTCCCCAAACTGCTTGACATATAGCGTCGCTTGTCACAATTCGACCTCGATTCTCATATAGCTTTACAAGAATAGCATGTTCTTTTGCTGTTAAGGGCATTTCTGTTTCACCCCTATACACAACAGCGCTTTCTAAGTCCACAGTTTGTTTCCCTAATTGAAAGATTGATAGACGCTCTACAACAGGAGAAGAATAGACTCGTTTTAAAACAGCGATAAGACGTAATACGAGTTCACGTGGTAAGAACGGCTTTACAATATAATCATCTGCCCCTAAACCTAATCCAAGTAACCGGTCCTCATCTTCTCCTCGTGCAGATAGAAACAGAACCGGCATATTTGAGAACTGCCTAATCGAAGATAAAAGTGAAAAGCCGTCACCATCAGGTAGCATAACATCAAGAATAACGATATCTGGCCGATCTACACGACAAAGCGATAGAGCTGACGTACAATCAGCAGCACTAAAAATCCGGAAAAATCCCTCTTTTCTTAAGAACCTTTCAATCATGATTCTTATTTCTGGTTCATCATCGACAATTAAGATTTTTTTATCTTTTAAATTTCCCATCTTGCATCACCTAATTTCATTATACATAAAATACGATATGATATAAAAAATAGTAAAATCTATAAAGTTATCTTTTCCTATTTTTTATACCGTTGTTTCACTACTTTTGGCAAATCCTCAAATTGAACCTCTTACCAGTACGTAACACCCGAAATAGCGTATAATATAGCCGAATATAAGACTCTTTCCTTAATTGGTTTCGAGCAGAAAAAACAAGTCTCTTTTTCTTTCCTTGTTGATTGTAAGTAAACAACTCATAGTTATAACGTCCCGCCTCATTCTGTATGCCAGGACTGTAATACATCCCTTTTCCTGAAGCGCTGTTAGGAATAAGCCTCTCTACTAAATAGACCCATCCAAAATCCAATGCTTATCATCATAGTAATCCCTAATATTATTATTTGTTTCATAAAAATCTCATCCTGAGTGAGATTAGGATGAGATTATATCTTTTTTCTTTAATCGCTGAATTGAAATCATTGAAAACATAATAATGAAAACTGTACTCATCATCAAAAATAAAAAATTCTGTCCCACGCTTAACTTTTCTTGATTCAGTACACTCATACCAATGGTGAGCAGTGAGAAAGGAAAAAACATTCCTAACTTAGCAATATACATACCAAGTCCGATAAAGACTGCACATAAACTCATACCGATAGGCATAGCAAAACTTCGGATTCTTAGCGATAAGCTTAATTGCAGAGCGATAATAGCAAGAGATGCATACCATCCGCGCATCGCCCAACCGATTGTCTCTAGCGGAAATGTTTTAGGTAAGAAGAAAAAGTTCCCTATAAGCCAGTAGAGCCCTATAAATAACGCTTGTGCAAACCCAATTAAAAGACTAACAATAACGAATTTAGCAAGAAATACACTTGCAACTGATACAGGAGATGTCATAGTCATATTCCAATTTCGGTTCAAATGCTCAAGTCGACAAATATATGAGCAGCAAATTGCAATTAAAATAGGTAAGAAAAACTCACTGTAAAACAAACTAACTTGCGTCCATAAACTATACCAACCATTTTTTAGCACTTCTTGATTATAATAATAATTCGCGCATCCAATTAGCAAACTTATAATAGGAAGTGTCGCGAGTACAAGTAGGATTCGAGAATGGCGTAATTTAAGACATTCCGCCAAAATACTTCGTTTCATTCTATTCCCTCCTTACATTTCTTGTCGGCTTATCCGAGCGCTTCCGACAATATAGAATAAGATAGCTAAAGCTATTGTAACAATGACATTCCAAAGGTTGATCGACTGGACTATGTAAGCACTTAAGGAACTCTTATATAAATGAGTAACCGGGCTAAGTTCCAAGTAATAAGCCCAAATAAACATACGTCTAATCGCAGCTGGAAACAACCCTGCAGTCATTCCAATAAATCCACCTAGCATGCCTAAACATAGCGCGAAAACTTGATTCTTAATAGTAAAAGAAAGCCACTGCTGAAGCGCTGTAACCGCAAGATTCGTTAAGAAAGTTCCGAAAACAAATTGAATAAACAATGCAGAAGAAAAATTACTAGAAAATTTGTGTACGAATCCAAACATAATCATAAGTGCAACCTGTGCAAAAATACTTAACAGAAGTAAACTATTCACACATATATACTTCGCTGCGTAAAGATCTCTGCGTTTTACATTCGTAGCAACAAGCATTTTTAACGTTTCTCCCTTATGTTCCATATCACAAATACGTGATACAACAATCGCTGAAATAATGGGCATAAAAAGGCCATTCATAGAGGAAATACTAAAAACAATTGCTTCCCAAGAGACAAAACTAGAGTTAGTAGCCATCGATCGACTAAGAGCGATAAATGCCCATAGCATCTCTGCGCTAAGAAATAATAGAATCATAACCCATATTTTTTTGCGACGAATTTTAAAGTATTCTAATCCTAACATTTTCATCACAAGCTTCTCTCCTTTTCTGTTAACTCCAGGAAAATGTTCTCTAAGCTTTTCTTCTGTTTCTCAATTCGGGTTACAGAAATTTCATTTTTAACAAGCATCCGATTTACTTCCGCTACTTTCGCATCCTCAAGATGAGCAAATTTCAACCGATTACCACTTTGGACAAAGTTGTAGCCTTGAGTAGTAAGTAGCTGACCTGCTTTCATATTATCTTCCGTTTTAATAAAAATAGCATTTCTATTTCTTTTCTGTAGATTAGCCATACTCCCCTGAAACAACAGTTTTCCTTCACTAATAATACCGACTGAAGTAGCAATTTGTTCAATCTCTGAAAGAAGATGGCTAGAGAGTAATACCGTGATTCCATAGCGCTTTGGTAATGACTTAATCAATTCTCTAATTTCACCGATGCCCGCTGGGTCAAGACCATTTGTTGGTTCATCAAGAATTAACAACTTAGGAAAAGTAAGAAGAGCCATAGCAATCCCTAACCGTTGTTTCATTCCCAGTGAGTATTGATCCACTTTTTTATTTATTTGCTTTTCTAAACGTACAATTTTTAGAACCTCATGCACATTTTTATCTGGCGCATTTCGAAGGCGTTGCATCACTTTGAGATTTTCAAGTCCTGTTAAATGTCCATAATACGAGGGAGATTCAATAAGGGATCCTGTCCGCTCTAAAATAGACGAACGACATTTGTTCAAACTGTCTCCGAATACTTTAATGTCTCCTTCAGAAGGTTTAATAAGCCCAAGTAACATTTTTAACGTAGTTGTTTTTCCAGCTCCATTTGGTCCTAAAAAACCATAAATTTCTCCTTCTTCAATATGAAGATTCACCTGATTCACACAATGTATCGTTCCGTATATTTTTGATAGATTATGTGTTTGAATAATAACTGAAGTACTCATATCAAAAGACAACTCCATTCTATTTTTATCAATATTCCCCTTCTCTTTTCACTGTAATGAATACACCTTTCCTTAGTCTAAAGAAAACCTTACAACAACCTTAAATAAAAAAGGGGAAAAGTGTCTTTTTAAAGTACACTTTTCCCTTTTCTAAAGAAAAACTGTCATTATTGATGGTTATTTATACTCTCTATATAAGTTCGATTTCCTATTCGCAGCGTTCTTGTTAACTGTTAATACAAATTATGATTTACTCCTTCCCTTATAAGTTAACATAATTACATTATGTTAACTTATAAGGGGTATCACAAACCCATGAATAATGAAACAATTGTAACGATTCTTCATTTTTTCACTGGATAACAAATTTCTGTAATCCACTTCGTAGGATCAGATTCCATCGCTGGACTCACGTGATAAATATTAAACATCGGCCCTGTAATTTTATATTTTTCAGATTCAATCCATTTTGCCGCAGCTTCGTTAACTGCTGTCATTTGTTCATAACTTCCGCTAACTGTAATAGAGGCAACAAAAGATGAATCGACTTTTTTAAATATGACTTCTTTCGTATTTTCATATTCCCCTGTCACATTTATCTGTATTTCTACATCTACATCTTTTTCTTTATATTCATTATCATGAAATATAGCTAAGCTATGCCTTGGATTCGCTATATTTATATTTTGTCGTTTTATTTCTTGCATCAGTATATTCCATAACTCTCCTTCACAATGATAAGATGGAATCACTTTTCGAACACTTGCTACTTTCCTTCTAGGTATCTCTTTCAAAGAAACATGATAGTTCATTTCAATAACATCCTCTCTCATTATTTTCATTGAGTCTTCGAGAAGTCGCAATTGTTTTTGAAGGGCTTTCATTTCTTCTCTTATTTGAGACGTACGATGAACAAAATGTTCTGTCATAATTTCTATATTATTATTTTCTAATATTTCTTTAATAGTAGTGAGACGAAATCCCATATCCTTCAAATTTTGAATTTGATTTACTTTCTGTAATTGTGCTGCTGAATAATAACGATAACCAGTTTGCGCATCTATTTTTTCAGGCTGCAATAACTCCATGTTATCGTAATGTCTCAACATTCGAATACTAATTGAAGAAAGTTTTGAAAAATCCCCTATTTTAAACATTTGTTCCTCCTGTAATTTCCATTTATTTCGAAGCTCAACTCTAGCTTAAACAATGACATAGTGTGAGAGTCAACAAAGAAGATATAAGAATAAAAATCCATCCTTTTATTTTGTTTAAAATCATCTTTTATATGATAATAATTATATAATAAATAATTTATTTTCGGCTATTAATTCAACTGGTTGTATAAGGAGCTAAAACATATTTCTCAAATTCCATCATTAACAAATAAAAACATAAAGGATTATACCTTTATGCTTTTATAATAAAACATATATCTTATATTTTTCTTAATTTGAAATGAACGGACACTTTTGTACATATATACGATCTTTAATTTGCTTGATAACAAAAGGGGCGATATCTCCATTTTGAATTTTAATTCCTGGTACATCTACTACATTCTCTTTGATTGCTCAATACCTGTTCCTTCTACAACAAAAGGTAATCTAACAACTGTCCAATCTATAGCGCTATGTTGTAGAAGGCGTAATTCTTTATATTTATTACTCATCATCTTTTGAAAAAACAACTGAAATAATACGGCTCCTATTTTGTTTAGGATACTTTTTTGATCTCCTTTTATATCTAATGATCCTCCAGAAATTAAAATATACCGTTTTATTTTATATTCATTACTTTTAAAATATGACTTGTCAAGGCACTGAATATGTAAGACTCTTTTTTTAAGTTGACCTACAGCATTAATAACAGCTTGACAACCTTGAAGCAGTTCTTGTATGGCATAGCAATTACGCGCATCTCCCTTTATAATTTCCACATTTTCTCTGGATGTCGCGTTAAAATTCGTATTTGATATCCTTCCTGTAACGCTTGGTCTACAAGAAATTTTCCAGCTTTTCCATTTGCACTAATCACCGCTATTGTATCCTTTGTTCCCATATCTCGTATGAGGCTCCTTTATATGTTATTTATAGTTCTCTTGTGCATTCGTAAAAAAGAAATTAAATGTTCGCAAGATTTCTCACACGCTAATCGTTTAAAGATGTTTTTTTCTTCTTCTGCTTTATCATTTGCTTGATCAGAAGCTGCTTTTAAACATAAGAATGGCTTTTTATTTGCACGGCATACATAGGCAAAAGCAGCTATTTCTTGATCAACTGCTAATGCCCCATATACAGTATGTAACAGATAGCGCATTTCTGGACTGCGAATAGGTTGGTCGCCGGATAAAATTGTTCCAAAATGAACCGGCTCATAAAAACGCATTTTCTTTATTTGTCTGACAAGCACTTTCGTTGTTTCAATTGGCGCTGTTCTCCCAGTATATAAATTAAACTGATCTTCTCCCGTTCCAGCAGCTGGCACATCATGCTGTAAAGTATGAAGAGCTACAACGATATGACCATTCTTCACTTTGTTCGATAAACTACCACAAATGCCCGTCATAAAAAGCTCTTCAGGCTGGAATTCACTAATTAATAGTTGTACACAACTTGCGCAACTAACTTTTCCTACACCAGTAACAACTGATATAATTTCTAATTCATGAATAGAATGAAAATGAAATTCCCAAGCTGCTCGTCTTTCAACATGTTCGCTTGGATAATATTGATGCAAATACGTAAGTTCTGATTCCCGTGCAGATACAATGGCAATACGTTTCATTACATGCTTCACTTCCTCCTATTTTCATTTAAACAATGTTGCTATATGATCGCGCTCATAATCTGGTATCCACTTTTCATATTGGTTATATAAATGTCTTATACTTTCTTTATTCTTCGCAATCACTTCACATCCTCTATCATCATAGATATTGATAAGAAAAACGTCAGGATACGAAATATCTGCTCTTCCACCTAAACGCGGATAGAAATTAGGAAAGTCTTCATGATTCATAGCTTTTATGAGTGGTATATACTTAATATCGTCTGCCAAACACTGTAATGAAAATTGATATGTACAATATAACTCTGCGTCCTCATTATCAAAGAAATAGGGAAACGTTTCTTGCCTCAGTCGAAATTGTAATTCTTTCTTTTTCAGAAATCGGCTATATAGCCTTAGTTTCTTCTATTTTCTTAATCTATCCTTTTTAAAGCGATAAACATTTATTACTACAAATATCATATCTTTTGTAGAAAATACATCTTGGAATAACAATATATTATATTTATATATTTGAGAAAAATACTTGTTGTTGCATGTAGCAGTGCCACACTCACATAAAAAATGTCTTTTCCAAAATCAAAATGAAGGTGGTCTCCCATTGAAAGTAAATGCTCGATTTTAAAATGACACTTGGAAATGCGCTATTCATATATCCTTTTATATTTATATGCAAGTCTCTTCTAATCCAATACCTCAATTAAATCCCAGTACGCTTCTTCTAACCAAGGATGTAATACTTTAAGCGTATCTTTCCTTTCCCATAAATAGGAGATGTATGCAAAAGCAGCTTGCTCCAATGAGATTTCTAAACTTTTCTTCACGCGGTCTATATATGGAGGAACTCCCTTTTGATCCCATTCTATTTTATCCGCTACAAATAAGACAAGATCCATCGTTGTTGCATGTTTTCGCAAAGTCGTATGGCAACCAATTGCATCTAATATTTGTTCATTTGTCACTTTGAATATTTCTTTTGCGATTTCTTTTGATAACTTTTGGTGAATAATCATTGGAAACTCTCGCTCTTCTTGCAGTATATCTATTCCAAATGATTCAGCAGCTGCAATACGTTGTTCATTTGGAAAGACGGCGCTAATATCATGTAAATATCCTGCAATAGCTGCCTCTTCTTCGTTCACATGAAACTTTCTTGCCAGTTTACGTGCTTCATTTGCAACACGCATAGAATGCTTATATGTAAACTCTTTTTCATATTTTAATAAAAAATCTTTCATATCCTCTTCTATGTTTCCCGCTACTTGAAATGTATAGATATCATTATACTGCATAAAAAATATCACCTCATGATTATCTTTTCCTACAACGAAAATATAAATATTCTCATTTTATTATTGTATTCGTTATGTATAGGTTAAATCCTTTTTAATACGTTACATGAAATTATATGAGGAAACGTTACTACAAAACCTCTAAATGTTTGCTATTATAGTAATGTTGAATCATTGTAGAGAAAGGAATTATATATAATGAATAAAAATATATTAATTATTGATGATGATAAAGAAATTGTAGAATTACTTGCAGTTTATTTACGCAATGAAGGCTATGATATTTATAAAGCGTATGATGGTGATGAAGCTTTACAAATGCTATCCATGTATGAAATTGATCTTATGATTTTAGATATTATGATGCCAAAACGCAATGGATTAGAAGTTTGCCAACAAGTTAGAGAGCATAATAACACAGTTCCGATTCTTATGCTAAGTGCCAAAGCAGAAGATATGGATAAAATATTAGGACTCATGACAGGTGCAGATGATTACATGATTAAACCGTTTAATCCATTAGAATTAATGGCTAGAGTCAAAGCGCTACTACGTAGATCGTCCTTTCAACAAACGATTTCTCAAGTAAATGAAGACGGTATGATTCGCATTCGTTCTATAGAAATACATAAACATAATCATACTGTGAAAGTAAACGGAGAAAATATTAAACTCACTTCCATCGAATTTGATATTCTTTATTTACTCGCTAGCAATACAGGGAGGGTATTTAGTTCAGAAGAAATATTTGAGCGTGTTTGGAATGAAGATGGGTATGGTTCTAACAAGACTGTGATGGTCCATATTAGTAACTTACGGGACAAATTGGAAACGGGGATAAATACCGAGAAAATTATTCATACTGTTTGGGGAGTAGGTTATAAAATTGAAAAATGAAACCTTCGATATTTTAAGAGTCATTCCGAAATGGAAAATTGTTCTTTGGCTTGTGTTAGCCATTCTATTGACACCCATTACTGAAATTATTATATATCGTCTCGTGACAAGTGTAATTGATAGTTCCCTCACGCTAACAGAATTAGGAAAAGAGATTGTTCGAATTGTTGGTTATGAAAAATATAGAGGATTGAAAGAATCCATTTGGTTTATGATGCTATCCTATTTATATTGGTTTTCAATCTTTTCATTCTATATTTATATATTTTATCGCCACGAAAAAAAGTTATATTATAGAGTTTGCATAAAGAGAATGATTGAAGAAATTCGCTATATTGCGAACGGGAATTTTAATCATAAAGTTTCCATTGTTCAACAGGATCATTTAGAAGAATTAGCGATTGGCGTCAACCAAATTGTTGAACAACTCAAAGTATCGATTGAAGAAGAACGACAAACAGAACAAGCGAAAAGTGAACTCATTACAAATGTATCACATGATTTACGAACTCCTCTCACATCTATAGTTGGATATGTAAATTTGATTCATCATGATAACTATCGAGATGAAGTAGAACTACGCCATTACATACAAGTCATTTATGACAAAGTCCACCGTTTAAATACATTGATGAATGATTTATTTGAATATACACGCGTACAAAATAAAGAATTGAGTTTACGCTCTGTACCTATTGATATGATTGAATTACTAGGACAATTAACTGTCCAGTTTCGTATCCAACTTCAAGAAGCAAATATTAAATGCAGACCTTCATATCCATCTCAAAAACTAATGGTATTAGCTGATGGTGATAAACTTGTACGTGTATTTGAAAATTTAATTATCAACGCCATTACGTATGGAAGTGATGGTAAATATATTGATATTACAGCTTACGAAGAAGGAAATCTAGTCGCAATTGACGTTACAAATTATGGACAGCCCATCCCAAGTACTGACTTACCTCATATATTTGAACGCTTCTATCGCGTTGAGAAATCTCGGTCGGCATATACAGGAGGATCTGGGCTTGGATTAGCAATCGCCAAAAGTATTGTAGAACTTCACAACGGAACAATTGAAGTATACAGTGATGAAGAAAAAACAACTTTTACTGTGAAACTACTTCGATATAAATAAAATTTATCTATCTTCAAGATTCGATTTCTTAAGCGTTAAGAAATCGAATCTCCCCTATTTTTACCCACACTTTAGTAATTCTTAAAAATTCTTTAGAAATTCTTTACCTTTTCTTACCCCCTAATTAAGTATTCATTTTTACAATAGGAAATACGGAAGGATCTCGAGGGGGAATACTTATGCAATTCTTAAAAAAAGCAATGCTTATATTTCTATCTTTACTCATTACAATAGCTATCGTTTTATATTTTTACATTTATGTAAATGGTCCCGCTATTCAATCGCAGTCAGCGATTTTAATAGATGCTGATTCTGGTGAAATTGTGTATAAAAAGAATGAAACTTCGCCTTTTCCCTCAGGTGATTTATCTAAACTCATGACAGAATATATTCTTTTAGAACGAATACATAACGGTACCCTAAAATGGGAAGATGAAGTGATTATAAAGGATAATTCTTTTCACATAGGAGCGAATGATATTGGTACTACAGTTAAAAGTGATATCACAATTCGCGATTTATTCCATGCTGTTGCGTTAACGGGGAATAATCGTGCAGCACTAGCTTTAGCAGAGCACATATCAACAAATGAAGAAAATTTTATAAAACTAATGAATGAAAAAGCAAGACAGCTAGGATTATCTAAAGATACATACTTTATAAATGTAACAGGGGTTTCAAATAAACAAGAGCAATTCTCTAAAATCACCGCTTTAGATGCCTCTAAATTAGCTCGTCAATTACTTTATGATTACCCAACGATATTAAAAAGTAGCAGTATGACCTCTTATCAATTCATCTTCAAAGATATCCATGTATTTAATACAAATAGAATGCTCTATTCGCTTGATAAAAATGTAAAGCTGAAAAGCGTTGATGGTTTGCAAACAAGTTTTTCACCTACTACTGGCTACAGCTTTGTTGGAACGGCAAAAGAAAAAGATAGAAGACTGATTTCAGTTGTATTAGGTGCAAAGGGAGAAAACAGCTCCTTTATCGAATCAAAAAAATTATTTAACTATGGTTTCCATCCTACTTATTTCCCATCTTTTCAATCTTTTAAAGACTATATCTCATCATGGCTATCATCACTATCATTCAAGAACTTTTTCGTACAAAGCATTACCGTTTTATTTATTATCATGATTTCAATGATTATTCATGTGCGAAAACAAGACTCAGAGAATTTGTAAATCCAAAACCGACTTATCCTTTTTCTGTAAGTCGGTTTTTCAAAGAAATCATTTTCTACATGAATCTGGATGTAAGCAATCTTTCTTTTGAAATCTTCCTCTCCCATATATTCTAAGATCCCCCTATTTTTATGTGCATCTTTTATCAGTTTTTCTTTTTCAAATGCGATAGGCAGTACCCTCTTTATCACCTTGTCACCAACAGATTTGCCTTTCATTTGTTTATCTCTGACTAAAACCTTACCTATCCGTGCTGTTCTTTCTATTCGATTTACTCTGCCAAGGAAAATACGCCTATTACTTTACCTTTTTCTTCTGTTACCTTATAAACTAAAGGATCCGCATTTCTATGACTGGTATCCTTTACATACCTTTATAACTGTTCTTCATTCAGCGGATACATAAATGCTGACTCTTAACTTTTCTGATTCAATTTATAAGCTATTTAAAATCATTTCTTGCAAAATAAGTAGAATGTTCGCTTTCAAGTTCGATAATTCCTACCAAGCTCTTCTCCAATTGAGAAATAATATCTAAAATTATAAAATAATGGATTCCATTTTTACGGATCAATAGGATTTCCATCTTTTATGATATTTGTATGGGCATGTACATGAATAACTTCTGTTTCCACAATTGCAAAAAATGGATCATAATGAGGAAGACATCGGACTTATATTTGTTGTATCATCTTCGTTCAGCGTTGATAACAAATACACTGGCATTCCATAGTATAAGATTTTCGGGTGTATCTCTTTGTATACATTTTTACCTATTTCTAAGTTCATATTATCACTTCTTACATTCATTCTTTCCTTATTGTAAAACATAAAAATTTCTATTATCATCGAAATATGAATATAAAAAAGGAGTGAGTAAGTGTGAATGAAAATATCGCAAAAGTCGCCTCTCTTATTAGTAATCCATCACGAGCGGCTATCTTAACACATCTTATGGATGGTCACCCTCATCCAGCCACTGAACTAGCACGGGTCGCAAAAATCAAACCTCAAACAGTAAGTTTTCACCTTCATAAACTATATACCATGCAAATTCTCGAAGTTGAAAAGCATGGTAGATATCACTATTACAAATTAGCAAATCAAGAAATGGCAGAAATATTAGGAAAACTACTCTACATCGTTCCATTTAAACCTATTCAATCCTTTAAAGAAATAAAGAAACATGAAGAAATTCAATATGCCAGAACGTGCTATGATCATCTAGCTGGAAAATTGGGTGTCGATCTTACTAACTCTCTACTATATAAACAAGTATTACAAAAGAATGGGTCAGAATTTGAGGTCACTGAAATTGGCGCACATTTTTTTGAAGATTTTGGTATAAATTTAGACATATTACGTAACAAAAGACGTGCATTTTCAAAATGTTGCTTAGATTGGACTGAAAGACAATATCATATTGCTGGAGCCCTCGGCAATGCTATTTTAGAACGAATGCTAGAACAAAATTGGATTACTAGAACAGATGGATCACGAGCTGTTTATATTACATCACTAGGGAAGCAAAACATATTTGAAATCTTTTCTCTAGAAATGTAATGCTCATTGTTTGTGTTTTTAATGTATATATTGGAAGGAATTATGACAAAAGATTAACCACCTTTTCAAAATATACATACATTATTTATATGAGTTTAATTTATTCATATAAAAGGAGAATTTTCATGCAGAAAAAATCTATTTCAATTATACTTCCTGTTTTTAATGAAGAAAAAACTTTAGATCGTGTGTTGCAAGCGGCTCTGCAAATCCATCCTTTAGAAATTATTGTAGTTGCTAATGGTTGTACCGATCGTTCTGTAGAAATTGCTCACAAATATAAATGCCATGTGTTAAATTTCGAAGCAGCCCTTGGACATAATATTGGACGTGCTATTGGCGCACAGCAAGCAAAAGGAGATATTTTGTTGTTTATGGATGCTGATTTTCCGCTTGATAGCAATATATTACGCGAATTTCTTCAACCGTTAATGAATCATACAGCTGACGTTGTATTAAATAATTTAGACTATATTTTTTATAAAAAACAGCGTCCCCATTCCACAACGATTTGGAGACAAGTTACAAATCAATTTTTTCATCGTCCGGATTTAAAAATCGATTCCCCTATTTCTGTTCCGCACGCGATGACAAAAGAAGTCGTTCATACCATTGGAGCAGAATCGCTAGGAAACCCAACGCTCGCTCATCTCAAAATAATCCAACATAACTTCCGCATTTCTCGTCATAAACAAATTGATGTCATTTCAATCAATCGCGTAAATCCTCAGCAACATTTTGCAAAGCATAATGAACTTTCTACTTCTGAAAAGCGAATTATCGGAAATCATATCGCAGCTATGGCAGAGTGGATCGATGAGCTAAAAAATCCCCGTGCACATTATTCTGATGGTGGAAGAAGGCGAGATATTGTCGAAGGATTGAAATTAAAGCAGAGTAAGTCTTTTCCTAAAGTTCATTATACAGGCTGGGGCGTAAACACATCCAACTATGGTGGGAAGCAATTATCTATTATTATTCCTGTTCAAAATGAAGAGAAAATGATACAAGCGATTATCCAGGAATCTAGAAAATTAAATCCTTTAGAAATTATAGTTGTCGTTAATGGTACGACTGACAAAACAGCAGAAATTGCGAAAAAGCACGGAGCAACGATTGTTATGTATGAAGAAGAATTGGGAAATGATACTGGCAGAGCAATTGGTGCGTATTTTGCACGAGGCGATATACTATTATTTATTGATGGAGATTTTGTAATCCCTTCAAATGATCTACTGCCATTTGTACATGCGGTTGAAAATGGTGTTGATTTAGCACTGAATGATTTAGATCATTATCTTTCTTATCGTTTCCCGCTCTATATTGTAACAGCATGTAAATACGCTGTTAATTTAGCTTGTGATCGTAAAGATTTAGGAGTTGGTTCTATTGTCGCTGTACCGCATGCCTTTAGTAAAAAATGTATTGAAACGATCGGGTTTGATGCTCTTACTTCGCCAGTATACGGACAAGTAAAAGCAATATTAAGCGGATTACAAGTAAAAAACGTTCATCGTGTCGACGTTGATAAAATGAATCGCATTCGCCCTGATAAACATTTCTCTAAAACTGGTGGTTTAGCTCCTTCAACGACAAGAATTGTCGGTGATCATATAGAAGCTATTTCTTATTTAATTCAGCAAAAAGGCGAACGTGGATTGTTTTAAAAATGGCTATTATGTAACCGCAATATCCTATCAAAAAGAAAGCCCTAGCAGCGAGGTCACTGACAAAGTCCAAAGAAGTCTAATATCTACTTGTATATAAATGCCTGACTCCTTTCCATTCTCAACATTCTGATAGAAAACAATCCCTTTTTCAGTGCCTTCGTAACAGTAAGGTTTTCTTTTTATGTAGATTCGAACTTTGTATAGAAATATTCATATAAATTAAAAAAGCTGTTCTCAATAGAACAGCTTTTAAACGAGCTAACTGTTAAACAACACGTGAAAATGACTCAATTTCACAAACAGAAACTGTTACTCGTACTCCTGCTGCCGTAATATCAGCAGTATGACAATCAACTGATTCAACAGTTCCTTCAATGACTTGACCACTGCTAGTAGTAATTTCTACAGCTACAGATGTACCTCTTAATGCTCTTAATTTACGAACAATTCCAGTTGTGCAGCAACAATCACATTTTAGATTGCTTTCTTTTTTACACTCTTCGAATTTTTTCCAACAATCATCACAATCATGTCTATCATAACCACCGTTTCTGCCTGAACACTTAGATCTTTTCTTTTCATACCAACAATCATCTCGGTAACCCATAATTTCACCCCTTTATTCTTTTACTATAAAATATGCTAACAAGAATAGAGATGATAGAGACAAAGACATAGGGATGAAGAAAACCAACACTTGTCCTATACTCTATTATATAAACAAAAAATGAGCCTCTTATGAAAGAAGCCCATTTTTTTGTTTATATTCGACTCGATTGCAAACCTTGAATGTAAGGAACCACTTCAGGATTGACAAGTGAAGATAAATCTCCTAGTTCTTTACCTAAGTATGCTGCTTTAATAATTCGTCGCATGACTTTAGCGTTTCGCGTTTTTGGTAAATCTTCTACCATGTGAATATCTTTAGGACATAGTGCTTTTCCAATATGAGAATTCACTAAATCCATTAGTTCTTTCTTTAGTTGATCAGTAAAAGATATTCCTTCTTGTAAAACAACAAAACAATGACAAACCTCGCCCTTTACATCATCTGGCACACCAATTGCTGCCGCTTCTACAATATCAGTATGCTTCATAAGAATCGATTCATATTCCGCCGGTCCAATGCGTTTCCCTGCAATATTTAATGTATCGTCAGAGCGCCCTGTAATTATATATTGCTCTCCATCATAAATAACCCAATCGCCATGTACCCATTTATTTTTAAAGCGTGACCAGTATGTATTCACATACCGTTCATCATCTTCCCAAAAACTCTTCGTCATTCCTACCCAAGGTTTTTCTAAGCATAGTTCCCCTACTTCATCCTGAATCGGATTTCCTTGTTCATCTAATACAACTGCTGCCATTCCTGGTAACGCAGCATTAAAACTAACCGGAGCAATGGGCTTTACAAGAACATTTCCAAAAATCCCACCAGAAATTTCTGTTCCACCTGAATAATTACAAATTGGAACTTTTCCTTTCCCAACTGTTTCAAAGAGCCACATCCAAGGGTCTGGGTTCCATGGTTCTCCTGTAGATGCAAAAACTTTTAAACTTTTTAATGAGTGTTGTTTTACATATTCATCACCTTTCGCCATCAATGCTCGAATTAAAGTTGGCGAAATGCCGAGATGTGTAATTTGATATTGATCTACTGTTTCCCATAATCGATCTGCTTTTGGATAATCAGGAACTCCTTCATACATAACCATTGTAGCGCCATTTATAAGAGAACCGAATAATAAAAACGGTCCCATCATCCATCCCATATCAGTTACCCATAGAACACGATTTCCTTGCTTAATATCCATCCCAAATCCGGCATCAAACGCTGCCTTTAAAGGAAATCCGGCATGCGTATGAACCGTTCCTTTCGGTTTTCCCGTTGTACCAGACGTATAAATCAGCATGAGTGGATCATCGCTCTTCATTTCTTCTGCATGCGTAAATGGCTTTTCCTTTTCAAGGATGCTCCACGAAAGGTCATAATTATGAGGTGTAAAATCATTTCCAGCATGGCGAACTATGACAACCTTTTCAACAGTTGGGCATTGTTCACACGCTTTATCCACTTCATCTTTTAAAGAAACAATTTTGCCACGACGTGAGAAGCCATCAGCTGTAATAATCATTTTCGATCCAGCTGCTTGAACTCGTGTCATCACTGCATCTGCTGCAAAACCTGAAAAAATAGGAGAAATAATGGCCCCAATTTTCATAACAGCTAGCATTGCAACGACTGTTTCAGGAATCATTGGCATATAAATCGTTACACGGTCCCCTTTCTCAATTCCTGAATGTTTCAATCCATTTGCTACTTTACTTACCCAATGATCAAGTTCTTCATATGTAAATGACTTTGACGTGCCATTCTCTCCTTCGTACATCAGTGCAGGCTGCATTCTTGTTTCTTCTTCCGCTAGCCAACGGGATAAAGCGGATTCTACAACATTGCAAGTCCCTTCTGTGTACCAATGGGCAAATGGTGTGCCATTTTCTAAATCTAGTACTTCCATATAAGACTTCATCCATTGATAACCAACTGCTTTTTCTGCTTCGCCCCAAAACCATGCCGTTTCTTCGATTGATTTTTTATAAAACACATCATAATCTTCATAACCAAGTTTTTTCATCCATCCATATAAACGCGTTTTTTCTTTATATTCTTCTGTTGGAAACCAAACAGCTTGTTTCAATGTTTTCCCCTCCTTATGTTTTCGAACAAGAAAGCCCTAAATAGGGCTTTCTATACTGGATAAACTGGATGTTTACGATCTGTAAATATTTGATACTTACTCATGTACATATCAAAACGTTTCTTCAGTTCTTCTCGCAAATCATTCGGATGAACGATTCCATCAATCACCATTTCCGATGCCAATCGATAAATGTCAATATCTTGTTTATACTCTTCACGCTTTTCTTCAATAAATGCTGCGCGTTCCTCTTCTGGTAACGCTGCAATTTTTTTGGCATAAACTGCATTCACAGCCGCTTCTGGTCCCATTACCGCAATAGAAGCAGTTGGTAATGCTAAGCAACAATCTGGTTCAAATGCAGGTCCCGCCATCGCATATAGCCCAGCACCGTATGCTTTTCGCACAACAATTGAAATTTTTGGTACCGTAGCTTCGCTCATGGCCGAAATCATTTTCGCACCATGGCGAATAATACCAGCTCTTTCCACTTTCGTACCAATCATAAATCCAGGCACATCAGCGAGGAATAATAACGGAATATGGTAGGCATCACATAAATTAATAAATTTCGCCGCTTTATCGGCAGAGTCATGGAATAACACGCCACCTTTCATGCGCGGTTGATTTGCGATAATTCCTACAGGCTTTCCATCAATACGTGCTAAACCTGTAATTAATTCTTGTGCAAACAGTTTTTTCACTTCAAAGAAGGAACCTTCATCAACAATTCGATTAATTAAATCTTTCATATTAAATGGGGTATTTTGATTCTCTGGAATGATTTGTTCTAACGTTTTTTCGAATTCTTTTGGCTCTTGAGGTGTCGTCATAGGAGTTTTTTCTAAGTAGTTATTTGGGAAGTATGAAATATATTGTCTTGCTTGAGAAATAGCGTCTTCTTCTGTTTTACATAAAACATCGCCACATCCTGATACAGAGCAATGCATACGAGCACCGCCCATTTCTTCTAATGTTACTTTTTCACCAATTACCATTTCGGCCATGCGCGGAGACCCTAAGTACATTGACGCATTTCCTTCCACCATCATCACAACATCACAAAATGCAGGAATGTACGCACCACCAGCTGCTGATGGTCCAAATAGTAAGCAAATTTGCGGCACTTTACCTGACAACTTTACTTGATTATAAAAAATTCTTCCTGCTCCGCGGCGCCCTGGGAACATCTCAACTTGATCAGTAATGCGCGCACCAGCAGAGTCAACGAGATAAAATAAAGGAACTCGTAATTTTTCAGCTGTTTCTTGAATACGTAAAATCTTTTCGACTGTACGAGACCCCCAAGATCCAGCCTTTACTGTTGAATCATTTGCCATTACACATACCGTACGACCATGTATTTTTCCTGTTGCAGTTACAACACCATCTGCTGGTAAGTCTTTCTTTTCACAATTAGCAAATAAAGCATCTTCTACATATTCTCCATTATCAAATAATCGTGCTAGACGCTCCCTGACAAAAAGTTTTCCTTTCGCTTTATTTTGCTCGTGATATTTTGGTGCGCCACCTTGTGTAATTGTTTCAATACGGTCTTCTAATGAATGCAACTGTTGTTTTTGATCTAGCACATTTATTCCCCCTTATAGATTGGTTTACGTTTTTCTTTAAATGCTTGTAACCCTTCTAATCTATCTTTCGTTTGAATAACACCTTCATATGCTTGCTTTTCCATTTGCAATCCGGTATGTAAATCTACTTGAATCCCATTTGAAATCGCTTGTTTTGCTAATCGGACCGCAATCGGGCCGTTGCTAGCAATTCGCTCAGCCATTTCAATCGCTTTCTCTTCAAGAGAATGTTTCGGTACAACAAATTCTACTAAACCATATTCCTTTGCTTCCTGAGCTGAAATACGTCTTCCGGTATATATTAATTCTTTTGCTCTACCGATTCCAATTAATCTTGGTAAACGCTGCGTCCCGCCGGCTCCTGGAATAATTGCAAGGGATGTTTCCGTAAGACCAAGACTTGCTGAATCCGCTGCAATTCTGAAATCACATGCTAAACTTAATTCCGTTCCGCCGCCAAGTGCTATGCCATTTATCGCAGCAATTACAGGTTGCGTTAACTGCTCAACCATATTCATTGTCGAGCGAATCATTCCAACAGCATGACGTACTTGCTCTTCATTCATATTGGCGCGCTCTTTTAAATCTGCACCAGCGCAAAATGCTTTTTCTCCAGCACCTGTTATCATAACAACCCGAACGTTTGCTTCTTCATGAATATGAGTTAATATCGACTGCAATTCTTCTAATAACGCTAAAGATAGAGCATTTGCTTGCCTTTCACGATTTAATGTCAACTTTACGATGTGTGGGGTTACATAATCAACAGAAATGTTTTGTAATTGTAGCATATTCTCACCTACTTATCGTTTTATGTTGAAGCGCTTTATACACATGACTAGGTAATTGAATATTTAGTTTATTTTGAATGAATTGACTAGCTTTCCATAACTTTTCTTCATTTATATTTGTTTGTACACCTAACTTATGAAGCATATGCACGAGGTCATCTGTTGCAACATTTCCTGAAGCTCCTGGTGCATAAGGGCAGCCACCTAAACCACCGCACGAACTATCAAAGGTTATAATTCCGTATTCTAAAGATTTCACGACATTTGCAAGTGCCATTCCATACGTATTATGAAAATGCATAGCAAACTGAGAAGCATCATACTTTTTTAATAAATGCTCTAATACTTGTTCTACTTGAAGGGGATTCGCTACACCGATTGTATCTCCTAGCGAGATTTCATAAATACCATATGAAAAGAGTTGGTTGCATAATTCATCTATTGCTTCTATACTTACATTTCCTTCATATGGGCAACCAAATACAGTAGACACATACCCTCTCACTTTTTTACCAGCAAACTCAGCTTTTTTCGTAATATCTTTTATGACTGCTACTGCTTCTTTCATAGATTTATTAATATTACTTTTATTATGAGATTCACTTGCTGATAAAAAGACATTCACCTCATCAACATCTTGCAAAAGAGCTCGTTCCAAACCATTTTGATTTGGAACAAGCGCAGCATATGTCACATTTGATTCCCTCTTTAGCTCTCTAAATACATCACTTGCATCAGCTAAAGCAGGAACCCACTTTGGGTGAACAAAAGAGGAAACTTCAATGTATGATAATCCTGCTTCTGTTAGTAATTGAATCCATGTTACTTTATCTTTTGTGCCAATGATCTTTTTTTCATTTTGTAGGCCATCTCTTGGCCCAACTTCCTTAATGACAGCAAAATTAGGTAATTTCAATCCATTTCCCCCCCATTTTCACTATTCAATTTCTACTAATACATCTCCCTCATTAACAAAATCACCTTCTTGAACATGTATTTTCATAACTGTTCCAGCTTCTTCTGAAACGATTGGAATTTCCATTTTCATAGATTCTAAAATGACGACATCTTGTTCTTCCTCTACCGGATCTCCTACTCCCACTACAATCTTCCAAACATTACCTGCCATCGATGCATATACTTTTGTCATCATTTTTCCCCCTTTAATAGTGATACATCTTATTTTTTCACAAGTTGTTTTGCTACAAATCCAGTTGTATATACTCCGCTTTGAAATACTTCATCTTCTAACACTTGGAGTAACATCGGTGTATTCGTTTTAATCCCTTCTACTTTCAATTCTTGCAGCGCATTTTGTAATTTTACAATTGCTTCATCACGCGTCTCACCATGTGCAATGATTTTCGCAATCATCGGATCATAAAAAGGTGTAATTGTTACATTATTTTCTAAAAAGTGATCGATGCGCACATGAGTTGGTAACGTTACATTCGTAATTGTTCCTGGTGATGGGAAGAACGTCTTTGGATCTTCTGCATAAATACGCGCTTCAATAGCATGACCATTGCGATTTATTTCTTCCTGCGTAAAGGATAGTTTCTCGCCATAGGCAATGCGAATCTGTTCTTCAACGAGATCCAATCCTGTAATCTCCTCTGTTACTGGGTGTTCTACTTGCAATCTCGTATTCATTTCCAAGAAATAAAAGTTCTTTTGATCATCGACAAGAAATTCAACTGTACCAGCGTTTGTATAACCGAGCGCTTTCGCTGCTTGTACAGCAACTTCTCCCATTTTTTTGCGCGTTTTTTCATCTAAAAACGGAGAAGGTGCCTCCTCTATTACTTTTTGATTTCGGCGCTGGACAGAACATTCACGCTCCCATAAATACACTGTATTCCCATGTGTATCGGCAAGAATTTGAATCTCAATATGATGTGCGTCTGCAATATAGCGCTCTAAATACATTTCACCGTTTCCAAAGAAATTTTGAGCCCTTGTTTTATTACTTTCAAACGCCTTGGTGAGCGTTTGCTCAGTTTCCATCAACTGCATTCCAATGCCTCCGCCTCCAGCGGATGCCTTCAGCATTAACGGATAACCGATTTGTTTTGCAATTTCAAGTGCTTCTTCAGCCGTTTCGATATTTGTTGTAATCCCAGGTACAACTGGAACATTTGCTTCTTGCATTGCCAAACGAGATTCGATTTTACTTCCCATCTTGGCAATGATTTCGTCAGAAGGTCCGATAAATGCAATTCCTTCTTCTTTACACCGAATAGCTAAGGATGGGTTTTCTGATAATAATCCATACCCTGGATGAATGGCTTCAGTATTTGTTTTCTTGGCGATCTCTATAATCTTTTCTAAGTTTAAGTAGCTTTCTTGAACACGTGGCCCACCTACTACGTACGCTTCATCTGCTAATTTGACATGAAGTGCATTTTCATCTGCTTCTGAATAAATCGCAACGGTTTGAATACCAAGTTTTTGACATGTTTTTATAATACGGACTGCAATTTCTCCACGATTTGCAATTAATATTTTTTGAAACATAGTGAGTCCTCCTTTTATCTGCATCCTAAATGTCTAGCAATTACGAGACGTTGAACTTCAGAAGTCCCTTCACCAATTTCCAATAGCTTTGCATCACGTATATGTCGTTCTACCTCATATTCACGCATATATCCATATCCACCATGAATTTGTACTGCTTGATTTGAAATACGACTTGCCGCTTCAGATGCAAACAATTTGGCCATAGCCGCTTCTTTGCCGAAAGGTTTATCATGATCTTTTAACCAAGCTGCTTTATGTACTAAATTTCGCGCTAACTCTATTTCAGTCGCCATATCAGCTAGCTTAAATTGAATCGCTTGAAAATTCGAAATTGCTTTCCCGAATTGCTTACGCTCTTTTGCATATTGAAGTGCACGTTCAAATGCAGACTGTGCAATCCCTACAGCTAATGCTGCTATCGAGATACGACCTCCATCAAGTGTATATAAGAATTGTTTAAAGCCTTTATTCACATCACCGAGTATATTTTCCCTCGGTACACGTACGTCCTCTAATACAATTTCACAAGTGTTAGATGCGCGAACCCCCATCTTATCGTAAGGGCTTGAAATAGTTAGTCCTTCACTAATCGTTGGCACAATGAATGCAGAAATACGTTTTCTACCGTTCTCATCAACACCGTTGACAGCGGTTACAATAATTGTGTTTGCGTATTCCGCGTTTGTAATCCAACATTTCTCACCGTTAATCACATATTCATCGCCATCTAAAATCGCTTTTGTTTGTGTTCCACCTGCATCTGATCCCGCATTCGGTTCCGTTAATCCAAAAGCACCCAATGTTTTCCCTGATGCCATCGGAACTAAATATTTTTGCTTTTGTTCTTCCGTACCGAAGTAATAAATCGGCGAAGCACCTAACGAAATTGTTGCAGCATAACTTAAACCTGTACCACCACAAGCTCGGCCAATTTCTTCAACGGCTAATACGTATGATAATGTATCACCACCAGAACCACCATACTCCTCTGGGAATGGGATGCCTAGCAAACCTAGTTCGCCCATTTTTTGAAATGTTTCATATGGAAATTCTGCTGTCTTATCATGGTAAACAGCCTTCGGAGCAATTTCCTTTTCAGCAAAATCACGTACCATTTCTTTAATCATTTGTTTTTCGCGAGTTAGAGTAAATTCCATTCCGCTACACACCCCTTATCGAATATTGAGTTTCGACAGCGTGCGAGTTTGTACTACAACCATTGCCTTTCAAAAGATACAGAATAGTAGTTAGATAATTGTTATAATTCTGTCATAATTTAATTTTAAAACAGAATCTGTACTTATGCACAAAAAAATTCCTACATTGTTCTACAACAACACGGGAATTTTTTTGTCGAATTATGTGGTTTTCGATACTCTCTTTCTCACAGTCCTTCTGCCAGTACTTCAAAAGAAAGCGTTCCATCATACATGAACCTTGTCAAGGTTAGATTGTTCATGATGTTAAAATCATCGCAAATTACTCAATGAAATTTCATTCTATATATTCATACAACAATCTCATTTTTTCTTTCCCTTATACTTTAAAATACTTAAAAATGCACTCCCATACGTTTGTATTCAATGTATAGCGCGTAATACAAATAGGCAAAAAAATCATTTTCTTCTAATCGATCATCATCTGTTTCCGTTCTTTCTCTTTTTATTGACTATATAATTATAAATAATAATACATAATCTGACTAAAATGGCATACAATCTTTCAATTTGCTTCTTCCGTAAAGTTTTCTATTCAAGTATAATAAAATTCGACAAGCAATCTCCGGCTCAGTTATAATATGCGAAAATTTTTTTGAGTACAACCTTATTAAACAAGTTAGCCCTGTCCTTTTCTTCTGTATAATGGTGTACATCTCTAATTTTATAGCTCGGATGAATATTTTAGTACATTTGCAGACAGTTAGACAAACTTGTTTACAACAAAATCATTCTAAACTGTGCTCACCTAACAATATTCATCTCATACTATTTCATATTCATTCGTAAATTATAAACTACGTTTCTAAATTTAAATACCTTCTAATTCTAGCAAGATCACAGGAATACTCAATTACTAAATGTTGAATGGATAAAATGATTTTTTCAGGGTACAAGTGTGCATGTTTTAGCGTTTCGGTATATTTTTCAAGCCTTTTTTCTAAATACCTTATAATTTGTTCAGGATGATTTACCAACAAACATTGACAATAATAATGAATTTGCTCTTCAATCTCTGTATATTCTTCAATTTCAAATTCTTTATGCATAAGTACACTCCTCTAAACCATTTTTAATATCAACTAAGCCATATCTCCTTAAATAAAACTGATTTTTTAAATTATTTATACTATATCAAAAAAAACCCTCAAAATTTGTTAGTTTATGTAGCGTATCATAAATTTAACAAAATTGTAATGGATACTTGTACTACAAAAGCGTACAGATTTTCGTCAAAATTTTTGGATTGCAATATAATTATATTAAGTTTGATCTTGTATGTTTTTTACACTTTATCCTTTAGCCTTTCACTTTCTTCCAATTCACACTCTGCTGTTTGTAAACAATTATCGTTCCAGAGGGATATAATATCTTGCATGTACCTTTTATCATCAATTACATGCATGAATTGTTTGCATAGTATAGTCATTTTTCCCCTCCATGAATGAAAATGTCATCATAACGTATGGCATTACGAAATAGCAAACGAACTCCAAATTTTGAACATTCAAAAAGTGGCTCCGGCATTGTACCGGAACCATCTTATCATTTATTTTTTATCCCGCTATTTTAGAGTAACTCGATTGGTGATGTCTCATAATGAATCGGGGATGAAACCCCACTGATGAAAGTTTCACTTTATTTCACTAGCTCTTTTGTTTCTCTTAGCACGTCAATAAAGTAACCCCAGTTATTTATAACAGATGAAATGCTAATATGTTCGTCTGGTGTATGAACATTAAAAATATCAGGGCCAAATGAAATCGCATCTAGTTCCGGCATTTTTTGCACAAATACACTGCACTCAATACCAGCATGCACTGCATAAATTTCAACATCTTCGTTATATTTTTCTTTATGCACTTTTTCAAACAGATTGCGAATTGGAGAGTTTGGATTGTATGGCCATTCTGGATATTCAGATTCTTTCTCGAATTGTGCACCAACTAACTCTGCAATGTGCTTAATCTCATTTGTAATATGCTGTTTTAAAGTCCCTACAGAACTTCTCACTTCATTTTTTAATTTAATTTCATTCTGTAATGTTTCAATCACTCCTAGGTTTGTCGAGCTTTCAACAAGTCCTTTAATATCCATACTCATGCTTTGAATACCATTTGGGATTAAGAATAAAGAAGAAATAAGTTGTTTTTGCGTTTCCTTTGCAAATACTTGATTTGCTTTTTCTTCCACTTTTGTTAGGGAAACATGTACATCTGGGTCTACAGCGCGTAGCTCTTCTTGTAGAATACGCGTCCACTCTTCTACTTTCCCTTCTACTGTTTCTATATCGCTTTTAGCGAATAAAATTGTTGCCGCACTTTCACGCGGAATGGCATTTGTTTTTAATCCACCGCGAATATCACTTATATAAAATGACACTTCATTCGATAAATCATAAAGAACTCGTCCTAATACTTTATTCGCATTCCCACGTTGCTTATCAATTTCCATACCAGAATGGCCACCTTTTAGCCCTCCTACATATAGACGATATGTCTCTAATTCTGCTGGTGCTTCATCCCAAATAATAGAGATTGTTTCAACCGCTTTTGCTCCGCCAGCACTGCTTACTAATAGTTTGTGATCCTCTTCAGAATCAATATTAATAAATATCTTTCCATCAAAATGTTTTGGATCAACAGCAAAAGCACCGCCCATTGTTGTTTCTTCCTCTGTTGTAATAACAACTTCAAGGGCAGGATGAGCAATATCTGTTGAATCTAATAATGCTAATGCATATGCAACGGCAATGCCATTATCTGCACCTAAAGTCGTTTCCTTTGCATATAGCATATCACCAACAATTCTAAGCTCAATCGGATCTTTTTCAAAATCATGAACAGTTGCTTCATTCTTTTCACATACCATGTCCATATGCCCTTGTATAATAATAGTCGGCACATTTTCATATCCAGGAGTTGCTGGTTTTTTTATAATGACATTTAACGCTTCATCTTGCACAACCTCTAAATTACGATCTTGTGCAAATTTCACTAAGTAATCACTAATTTCTTTTTCATTTCCAGACCCTCTTGGAATCTTTGAAATTTCTGCAAAATGATAAAATACAGGATGCTTCGTTAATTGTTCTAAAGTAGAATACATGTATAAGCTCCTCTCCTAAATCTATAAATAGAAGTATTTTCCTTACCATTATATCACGTTTCGTTCTTCCGCTTCCTTTTTCATTCTTTTTGACACTATTTAGTTATCAATATTTTATAATATGACGACTTATTTTACGAAATATTGCTATAATTTAAAAATAGAAAGTCTTTCTTTTAGAACAGTAAAAATGAGGTGGAGTGTAATGAGAAGTGAAAAGGAAATGTTCGATTTAATTATAGGATTCGCTCAGCGAGATGAACGAATTCGAGCAGTTTATATGAATGGTTCTAGAACAAACTCCAATATTCCAAAAGATATTTTTCAAGATTATGATATCGTTTATGTCGTGACAGATACAGCCTCTTTTATAGAGGATCAAAGATGGATTACAATGTTTGGCGAGTTACTTATGATGCAAGAGCCAGATAAAAATGATCAATTAAAGAACCCAACAATCGACTTCAAAAATTCCTATGGATATTTAATGCTCTTTACAGATGGAAATCGTATAGATCTTCACATTGAAACAAAATCTGCCATGCTTAAAGACTATGGAAAAGATAAGCTGACAGTCCCATTACTAGATAAAGACAACATTCTACCAACTATCCCTACTCCGACAGATGTTGATTATCACGTCAAAAAAGCAACAGAACTTATGTATATAAGTTGTTGCAATGATTTTTGGTGGTGTTTACAAAACGTTGCAAAGGGCATTTGGCGCGATGAATTACCATACGCGAAACAAATGTTCGAATGTGTTATAAGGGCTAGACTAGACGAAATGGTTTCATGGTGGATTGGTATGAAATATGATTTTCAAATTTCTACAGGGAAAATGGGGAAATACTTTAAAGAATACCTTCCAAAGTCTTATTGGAAAATGTATGAGGAAACATATTCAGATTATCGTTATGAAAACTTTTGGCATTCTATCTTTGTTGCTTGCGAATTATTTAGAATATTAGCAACAAATGTTGCAGATGTCCTATCCTTTACATATCCTACTCGTGACGATCAAAACATGACTACATACTTGAAACAAGTACAAAATTTATCTTCTCATGCCAATACAATCTTTTAAATCTATTTTTACTAACATACCACATGATAAGGAGGACAAAATGAAAATCAATGTACGCGAATTTCACGTAAAAGGACAAACATATAGGATTCGCTCTGCCATACATGCAGATGCTGAAGAATTATCAAAAGTAAGATCACAAATTGACGGTGAAACAGAAAATCTTGACAGAGAACAAGGGGAAGCATTTATAGATACACAAGGATTTGAAAAGTTAATTAAAACAGATACGGAAAGTTCCAAAAATCTATTCTTAGTTGCTATCGTCCAAAATAAAATTGTGGGATTTTCAAGGTGCGAAGGAAGTAACTTAAAACGACTTTCTCATAAAGTCGAATTTGGCGTCTGTGTTTTAAAAGACTATTGGGGCTATCGTATTGGGAAAAACTTATTAAAAGAATCCATCGATTGGGCGGATGCAAATAACATCAAAAAGATCATATTAACTGTTCTTGAAACAAATAAAAAAGCAATCCATCTTTATAAAACATTCGGCTTTCAAACAGAGGGAATTCTTCGAAATGACAAACTCCTTTCTGACGGTCAGTTTTATCATACTGTTATAATGGGAAGATGGAATGGATAAAATATTTTTATCCCGCTATTTTAGGGCAGTAACAGCTTGATTGGTGAGGGCTCATAATCAGCGGGGATGAAGCCCCCCACTGATTAAAGTTTCCCTTTATTTTCTAGTAACTTTTTCTAAATGAGCGCATTAAAATAAAAAACTGAAAGAAATTGTCCTTATACGTTTTCTTTCAGTTTTTTTCCATGGATATATTTTGATGGTTCACGATACATCAGTTTTTCTAACCGATTGATATTTTCTGTTAATGCACCTTTCACAAGAGAGAAATCAATGTTTGGTGCTTCTTTCTGTTCCTTAAAAAATGAAAGATTGTTTTGTTTTGTTTCTTTCATTTCTCCTGCCCCCTTTAATAAAAGACATCATCTCTATCTACCTTTATTATATCTTAAATAGAATTGGAATGCACCGTTATCCTCTTCTTTTCAATTCTTCTTCTAATTCTTCCACTTGCTGCATTGTATCTCCTTTTATTAAAGAAAAATCTGTTGTATCCTCAGCTTCGTCTTTAAAGAAATCATTGCTATATTCTTTTAACACTATAATCACCTCTATGTGATAGTGTAGGAATGTTTCGTTCATTTTATTCAATGTTTGTCCAATTTTATCGAATGTTCGTTAAAAATATGTATAGGAGAAAAGGGCAGAAAATCATCTCTGCCCTTACTTACAAAAGTAACTATGATGTATTGTTAAATTATATACATTTTCAAAGTCACGATCTTGCAAATTATTTTTTTGTCCATCCATAATAATATAAACGTCTTTTATTATTTTCGCTGGTATAATTCCAACATTTTCAATTTGAACTGCTTTTTGCTCATTCAGTTGTTCAATAGATTCGGGTGATACTGTAATACTAAATTGAGATCGAACACCTCGGAAGTTTGTATTTAATTCCTCTTCTGTGACAAATACTACAATTTTCGCACCTATTTTTTCAGCATACGTATCAAGAAAAGCATTTAAACTGCGTGCATACTCAGCATCTGTTTCCCATTCCATCGTACCAAATGCAGCTGGATTTACATTTTGAATAAGTGTTGTATATATTTCTCCTCTTGCTTTTGAAGCAATAAGCGATCGTTTAATCGATTGAACTGTCTTACCAATATCACTAAACTTTGCGCCCCAGATTTCCGAAATATTTGGCGTTAAAATAAATGCAATATCAACAAATACAACCATCGCAACAACCATTAAAATATGTTTCCAGAGGGTTAAATCAATTCCTTTCATCATGAAATACATTGTGACTGATGTAATAAATAAACCATACCACGTCTTTCGAATAAGTTGTTTTCTTTCCTCGTATCGTTCTTCATTTCTCCAATAAAAGAAAATAAGAAATAAAAAAAAGATTACAAGAAAAAACAAGCCAATTCGAACGCTAGTGACAGTCAATCACATCCCCCTCCATTCAAAAACTTCACACGATATCATTACATGCTTCTTTTGTCTTGATTATGACAAAAGACATGGACAACCTTCTAAAACAATTGCTCGCGCATATACTAAGAAGGAAGCCACGTCTTTTAGAGAATGAATCTACATTTTATATGTAGACAAGCCTGTATTTCAACTTTTTCAAAATATTTTTAAAAAGAAATGTGTTTTGGAATAACACCTTCTTGTACTTCACCATCCATATTTAAATAGTAGTGACGGATTGGATGTAAATGCTCATCTAATTCATAAACAAGCGGAATACCAGTAGGAATATTTAATGAAACCACTCCATCATCGGAAAGATGGTCTAAATACTTCACGAGAGAGCGAATCGTATTACCGTGCGATGATATAATGACTTTTTGATTTGAGCATAGCATAGGTGCAATTTCTTTATGCCAAAATTCTAGTACTCTTTTTTCCGTATCCTCTAAGCACTCTGTCAGTGGAAACTCACCTTTTTTTAATCGCTTATATCTTGGATCAGTGACTTCATATCTTGGGTCATCTTCGGCAAGAGCTGGCGGTCTTACATTTGTACTTCGTCTCCAAATATGAACCTGCTCCTCTCCATATTTTTTAGCTGTTTCATCCTTATTTAATCCTTGTAATGCTCCGTAATGTCTTTCATTTAATTTCCATGATTTATGTACAGGAACCCAAGCAAGGTCCATCTCATGAAGAATGATCCATAATGTCCGAATAGCCCTTTTTAATACCGATGTGTATGCAACATCAAATGTATAGCCATTCTTTTTTAATATCGCACCAGCTGTTCGCGCTTCATGTAATCCATTTTCGGATAAATCTACATCTGTCCATCCTGTAAACCGATTTTCTAAATTCCATAAACTTTGTCCGTGTCGAATAAGTACAAGTTTTATCATATTCATTCCCCTTTCGGAAATTGCGATTTAAATTTTGTAAATACGTACACGTCTAAAGGATTTGGTAATGTTTATTTGTATCCATGTACTCTATGATTCACACATAGTTGCCAAAATACACAGATCAATGATCTCATTTATTTTTCATTTACTGGCTCTTTACGTTTGGATGACCATGTATGAAAACCAAGGCGATTCTTGGCTAGTTCATTCATAACTTGGTGCCAATTTTCTTCACATTTCTCACCAAACGTTGTGAAAATATGTCCCATTTGTTCTCTTTGCACATCGCTTAGTTTTTTCTCTAACTCTGCTCCTGCTTGCGTTAGAACAAGTTGTTTTACACGGCGATCATGTTCAGCTTCATTGCTTTCAATCAGTCCCTTCTCAAGAAGTTGACGAAGCGGTCCATGAAGAGCTTGTTTACTAATTTCAAGCAAAGACAACAATTCATTTATACTAAGCTCAGGAAAACGAGCAATAAAAAATAAAATTCGATGATGCACACGCTGAATGCCATACTCTTTTATAATTTCATCTGGTTTTTCAGTAAATGTTTTATATGCAAAATAAAACAATGCCAGTGCCTGATTCATCAGTTCTTCTTTATGGTCTGTCATCTAATTTCCCCCTATATGTAAATTATACCACAATTTTCTTTTTCATAGCTGAATCAACTTTTTTGATTTAATATCCACATCTTATGACGATACATGGAGAGGTTGTCCCAAAAGAGTACTTTCTATCAAACGAAATACCATATATAGGTTCATTACATTATCGCACAAGTATATACAGTACAAAAAAGGCGTCCCATAATTTTAGGAACACCCTCATATTTAACGACTGCGTCTTTTTTGTCCTTGCTTTGTTCCTCTCTTCTTTTGCTTTACTTTATAAGAAGAACTTTGATTTGTTTTTTTCATCCCGTCTTGTTTACCTTTTGAACGATATTGTCCTGCTTTCTGTGGCTTTTTGATCTGTTTCTTTTTGTCATTTGTATTATTTGTTTGCTTAGCAGGTTGTTCAATTTCTTGTCTTTGTAAAGTACTACCGATATACTTTTCGATTTCTTTTAAATACATCTTATCTTTCGGAGCGACAAATGTAATCGCAAGACCGGTTCCTCCAGCACGACCTGTTCGACCAATTCGGTGTATATAGCTCTCTACATCTTCTGGAATATCATAGTTAAATACGTGCGTTACGCCTTCTACATCTAATCCACGAGCCGCAACATCTGTTGCAATTAAATATTGAATTTTTGCTTCGCGGAAGTTTTTCATTACTCTTTCACGTTTCGCCTGCGATAAATCTCCATGCAATTCATCACAATTGTAACCGTACCCTTTTAAAGCAGTAAATAATTTCGTTACGCGGCGCTTTGTCCGGCAAAAAATAACAGCTAAAAATGGCTGGTCACGCTCCATGACATAACGAAGTGCGTCTTGTTTTGCGCGATCTGTCGTTTCAATTACACGCTGCTTTATATTTTCTACAGTGACTTCTGCACTTTGGATTTGAATCACCTGTGGCTCTTTCATATATCGCTTCGCAAGTTTTTTAATATCTTTTGGCATCGTTGCTGAGAATAACATCGTTTGTTTATTCTCAGGTGTTTCTTCTAAAATATGTTCAATATCATATAAGAAACCAAAATGCAGCATTTGATCCGCTTCATCTAATACCACCATAGAAACGTTTGATAACACAATTGTCTCGCGGCGTAAATGATCTAACAAACGCCCCGGTGTTGCTACAACAATATGCGTATTTCCTTTTAATTTTTTTATTTGCTGTTCCACATCTTGTCCACCATATATCGCCAAAACATGAATATCCTGTTTATGGACCAGCATTTTTTTAATTTCAGTTGTAATTTGTAATGCTAGTTCTCGCGTTGGCGCTACGATTAAAGCTTGTATATCACTTGCATTTGGATCAATATTCTCTAAAATCGGTAAAACGAATGCAAGCGTTTTTCCTGTCCCTGTTTTTGCTTGTCCAATTACATCTTTCCCATCCATAATAACAGGAATTGCCTTTTCCTGAATGGGTGTTGCTTCAGCAATTCCATTTTCTCGTAATGTATGTTGAAATGTTTCACTCATTCCAAGTTCTAAAAATTTTTTCAAATCGATCACTTCTTTTCCTTATTTTTCACATTAAGTTTCCATTGTACCATTTGTTTCTCTAAATATGAAAAAAACTTTATCTTCTTTCTGCTTCGCCTTTACGAAATCGAAATGAAAAAATAATCCTAATGGTTATTTTTCTCGTTGTTTAGCCATCCTTTAAAAAAAACATATTTTTTATATACATATATAAGGAGCGTTTACATGAAGCAACAAAAGCGATGGAGAAAGTTAAAAACAGGTTCTACAAAGTTAGAGAAATCTGCTGTGTATGAAAGTATTATTTTATATTGCACTTTAAAGAAACAAAATCTACTACTGAAGGAAAAAATAGTTATATTCATGGGATGATCCTATTACATATGGTCACTCCATTTCATTCCTGATTTAGCTGCTATTATCAGCATCAGTCTTTTAGATGATGCAATCATAATTGCTTTGGCATACAAATATATTATGGTTCATAGAGATGCAGAAATTCGGCAAAAAGGAAAATTGCAAATGGAATCTTTTTTTAGACATGCACATTCATAAGGGGGTTATCATAACCGTCTTCCCTACCATATATCTTCTTTTTCGGCCATTAACATATACACCCCTTTTGCAGAGGAAACATCATTTTGAATGAAATGTATTTTCTCTTGTATGTTCTTTTCACAATTTGTTTTAAAATGAGCATATATTTCTGGTACGGAATTTAAAATTCCGCCTTTGACTGCAATCGAAATTGGCTCTTCAAACAGCATTCTCTTATACATATAATTCGTAATGTTAGCTAATTCTTCGCCTGCTCTTATTATAATCTGAAACGCATCCGTATTTCCTTGCTTAGCTGCCTCTACCACGATTGGAGCGATAGAAGCTACGTGATCTTTCGGTTTTGAATATATAAGCTGTTTTATATCTTCTGGTGTAACAATATGACATTTTTCTTGAATCACTTTACCCAGTTTACAAAAGGAGATTCTTTTATCATATGCACGTGTCATTCTTTTTAAAGCTTGTAAAGCAATCCAATACCCGCTTCCTTCATCTCCTAAAATATGTCCCCATCCACCGCTATACTCATATCTTTCCCCTTTCTTCCCTAAACAAACAGCACCTGTGCCTGCTATCGTTAAAATACCATCGTTCCCTTCTAATAAAGCAGCATGCGCAATGATCGCATCATTATAGATTTCAATTTCCGTTTGATATTTTGTTATAAAACGTTCCTTTAATGCATGAATATCGATACTGTTTACACCTGCTAATCCTATCCCTATACAAGCACATTCTGTTTTACATAACCTTTGAAAACATTGATCGATTGCTTCACAAATATGCGATATAGCTCGCTCATAATCCAATAAAACATTGCCAAAGCGACTCATTCCTCTGGCAATTTCTTTCCCATTTTTATCAAATGCTATTGCTTCTGTCTTCGTTCCACCACCGTCTACACCAATTATATATTTCACATTCTCACCTATCCTTCCATATGAGATAAAACAATATCTATCCCCTCTAAAGCTGCACCTTGCATGCAGTCAACAATATACATGACATCCCCTCTGTACTTTACTAAAAATTGTGATATACGTAAGCAACGTACAACCTATCAAAAACATAGTAAACCTGTGAAATCGCTACCATTTTGATGAATATGTCCCAACAACTGTCCGGATAATACGCGCTGACATACTTGTCACAATCCACAAGCTATGCATTTGTAATACATATAGCATTTTTAAAACAATAGATTTGAACAAACGACAACGAATAGAAATCCCTTATAGCTAAATTTCATATTCATCCGTTCCACCTTCTCCTTTGTTTATGCTTAAAAAAGTGAGATCATCGAAATGACCCCACTTCTTCGTTACACCTTTACCGCATTTTCATTATCACTATTTTCTACTTCAAGCATATTTTTATCATACATTTTAAAGAATGGTAGATAAATAAAGAACGAAATTGCAATATTAATAAAGACGAGCACGATTGCCCTCCAATCTCCACCTGTTGCTAAATAGGCACCAATTGGAGCTGGCAATGTCCACGGAGGCATAATATAAGTTGGTGTAACAAGTCCGATTGCCGTTGCAGTATAAGCAACCGTCGCTGTTATTAATGGCGTAATAATAAAAGGAATAATTAATACGGGGTTTAATACAATTGGAAGTCCAAATATAACCGGTTCATTAATATTAAAAATACCTGGTACAATACAAGATCTTGATAATGCCTTGGAATATTTTGATTTACCAAATATAATCATCGCTAATACAAGTCCGAGCGTCGCTCCCGAACCACCAATCCAAATAAACCATTGATATAACGGCTCTGGTGCGATAAAAGGTATGCTGCTTGCACCATCAGCAACTGCTGCCGAGTTTTTCCCGAGATATACTTCCCATAAAGGACGAGCCACTGTTCCGACAACAGACACACCGTGTATACCAAACGACCAGAAAAATGTAATTAAAAATACAGGCAAAATAACACCGAAATAACTATCACCAGCTTTTACGAGTGGCGCAGCTAGCTGGTCCACTACATGGTGTAAGTCGATACGAAAAACAACGGTAATAATACTCATAATAATAATGACAAAAGCAGCGGGGATAAGTGCTTCAAACGAACGAGAGACAGATGGTGGGACTTGCTCTGGCATCTTAATCATTACATTTTTTGACTTACAAAATCTTAAAATCTCAACTGATAAAATGGAAACGATCATTGTTACAAATAATCCGTGCCCTCCAAGGTTTGTCATCGGGAGCATAAAACCTTTCTGATCGATTAACTCCGGTGTTAAAGTTAGAAGTAATGAACAAACTGCAAGCTGCGCTCCGGATAAAGAATCTAACTTATAACTTTTCGCTAAATTATAGCCAATACCAAAAGCAATATAAAGCGACATAATAAACATCGTTAAGCGATACGGTATTAAAATACTCGTCTGATGTTTAGCTGCCCATACCGAAATAAAACTATCCTTTGGAAGCGGTGGAAAGGCCACGATGAGAAAAAAACTTCCTACAATGATAAATGGTAATGCTGAAATGACGCCATCTCGAATGGCTTGTAAATGCCTTTGCTCAGAAAGCCTTGCCATCGGACTTGACAAGTTATTCTCAAGAAATGAGATGAATTTATTCATCATACTCCCCCTAACCAACCAATTCATTTACAGCCTTTAATAACGCCGGTCCACCAAGTGGTGTATAAGCTTGCGGCGGAATAATGCCGCACGGAATAGATGCTGCATGTGCCACTTTTTTAATCGAATCATATCTATGCCTTACTTGCGGAGCAACCATAACAACATCCCAACCATTCTTTACTTCTTCTTCTATTTCACTCGTACCAATTGCGTGTACCACCATACTGCTTCCCTGTTTCTCAGCTTCTTTTTTTAAAGCGTTTACAACAATAGAGCTAGACATCCCTCCGGAACATACAAATAGAACTTTCATTTCATAATCCTCCTATACACTTTAAGTAATCTTGATCCTTTTATAAGGACTGCAAAACCACCAACGAAAAGAAGTTTTACGTTATTACAAATCATATGAAGTATGAAGACAAATTAGTGCTTATGAAATGAAGTTTCAGTAAAAATATTTTTTACGAAAAAATAAGATTAAATATTCTGTTTTCTCAATTGTGAATCTTACATTCACATGATACAGTAGTTTCAATAATAGAATATATAAGGAGGCATACAATGATTTCTAAAAAAAGATTCATAAGTTGTTGTAGCGCTTTTTTATTGATTCCTTTCCTATTCTTCAATACCACACGCACTGAAGCATCCACCTACTCTCCAAAACATGAATTACGCGCTGCATGGATCGCATCTGTCCTTAACATTGATTGGCCCTCTCAAACTGGCTTGTCTATCGAAAAACAAAAACAAGAGTTTATGAAACTACTAGATGATGTGAAAGGTGCTGGCATGAATGCAGTTGTTGTGCAAATCAAACCAACCGCAGACGCTTTTTATCCTTCAAAATATGGACCTTGGTCTGAATATCTTACTGGGACACAAGGGAAAGACCCTGGCTATGACCCACTTGCATTTATGATTGAAGAATCCCACAAACGAAACCTTGAATTTCACGCTTGGATTAATCCTTATCGCATAACAATGAATCATACGGACTTAAATCGCTTAGCGGAAAATCACCCTGCAAGACAACATCCTGATTGGGTTGTATCTTATGGCGGCAAACTATACTATAATCCTGGCATTCCTGACGTACAAAACTTTATTACAGAAGGCGCGTTAGAAATTGTTCAAAATTACGATATTGATAGCCTCCATATGGATGATTATTTTTATCCTTACAAAGTAGCTGGTGAGGAATTTCCTGATCAAAACACATATGAAACTTATAATAACGGGAAATTTTCGAATATTGAAGACTGGCGCCGCCATAATGTAAATGAATTGGTTAAAAAATTAAATATAGCGATTAAATCTGAAAAGGCATATGTTAAATTCGGAATTAGTCCATTTGGTGTATGGAGAAATATTGCTGATGATCCAACAGGTTCTCATACAACTGCTGGTCAAAGAAACTATGATGATTTATACGCGGATACAAGAGAATGGATTCAAAAAGGATATATTGATTATATTACACCGCAAATTTATTGGAATATCGGTTTTGCTCCTGCTGCTTATGATATCCTTCTTGATTGGTGGGTAAAAGAAATTAAAAATAGACCGATTCACCTATATATTGGACAAGCTGCCTATAAAATAAATAATAATTCCGTTCCAGCTTGGTCTGACCCAGAAGAATATCCAAAACAAATTGCACTAAACCGTCAATATGCAGATATAAAAGGCAGTATGCACTTTAGTTTAAAAGATATTAATAACAATCCATTAGGGATGAAAGATCGACTACAACATGATATATATAAACATCCAGCCTTAATTCCACCTATGCCTTGGCTTGATAACGATCCACCAAAACAACCTACTTTAAAAGGAGCAATCGCTAGAGATGAAGGAATTGCTTTAGGGATCATCAATGACAGAGACAATGACTCTGCCTACTATGCGATTTACCGCGTAAACGGGAAAAATGACGTTGATACTCAAAACCCGAAAAACTTAATTACAACTGTACGAAAAACAAGACTTGGAGAAATTTATGTTGATAAAACAGCTATACAAGGAGAAACGTATACGTATGCTGTAACTGCATTGGATCGCTTGCATAATGAAAGTGTTCCTTCTAGTAAAACGACTGTGAAAGCGAAATAATCAAAATAAAATCCCCCGCTTCATTGGCGGAGGATTTTATTTTACACCTTGTTTTTTACTTATTTTTAAATTTCTCCGTCGCCGCTCTCATCTTCACATTTAAATCATAGTCGATGGAATCGCGAATATCACGCTCTACTGCTTCCATTTCTTTTTGGAAGTTTTGCAAATACATTTTCAGCTCTTCTTCTTTTTCTAGACGTTGTGATGGTGGCAGCTGAGCCACTAGCGACAGCATATCAATTAAGTCTTTCATTAAGAAAGTTTCCAGTTTATGTTGTTGCTCAAACATGCGTTGTTCTTGATAGTAAGGAAGTGCCTGTAAAACTGAAATTGTTATTTCATCAACCGTTCTTTGTAATGAAGGGGTAATAGATCGTTTATAGGCTTGAATTGTCTTTAACGCATCTGGATAACGATCATAAAAATACAATTGATAAAACGACAAATCTGTTGGTTTTATGGATTGCTGCGCTTCTTGTCTGAGGAACTCTTTTACCTTCATGACAGCTATGTCCATGTCCTCGTTCGTAATCTTTTTCGTTGATTTTGCCATACTATGCACTTTTTTTTGTCTATCTTTTGGTAGCATCGAGAAAACTTGTTCTCTTGTCCGTTGATTTGCTACACAAAAAAGCGTATTAAAAGCTTTCTGTTCCTTTTTCCCTTCCGTACGAATCCAGCGATAAAAGAGTGGATGCTGCGTAAATTCTTGCAAAAACGGTGTCGATTTATTGGAAAGCTTCTCAATGGATTCATGCGCTCGCTTATACGGCTTTGCCCATGATAAATATCGTTTCCGTCCAAAATACACAAGAAGAACAACGATTGTAAAACCAATGAGTAGTAACGTTCCAATGAGTAGTAAAACCATTTTTATGAAACCCATCTTTTCACCTCCTCTAATACATCTTTATTTTTTAGGACGCTGCATGAGCTTTTGTTTCATTTCCTCATTAAATGTATCCAGCTCTATCACAAACTTTTTGCTTGATTCAATAATGCGTTCTGAAGATTTCTCAGATGCTTCAATTGCCGCAAATACATTTTGGAATGATTCGCGCAATTTCTCCATACTGATTGCTGGATTTTCAAGCAACTGCGTCGTTTCTTCTGTATTTTGTTTTAAAGCTTGTGAGTTACTTAATACCATCGATTCTATCGCTTCATTTGTCGCGTTCACTGCATCAATCGTCTTACGCTGATTTGTTAAAGCGAGTTGAATCGCTGCTGAAACCGTTACTACGTTTTGCGTCATTGTAATGGCGTTCCGAATTGCTTCTGTTAATTTTTCATTATTTTTCTTAATAATATCTACAGAGGCAATCGATTGTAATAACACACTTTTCGCTTGCTGCATGTTTCTTGTTCGCACAAGAATTTTTTCTAATGCATCATTGATTAATGGAATATCTTTTTGACGCTCTGGATTTTGTTTTTCCGCTTCCAGCATGCTCGCCAATTTTTTTCCTAAATACACTTGTTTATCAAGTGCATGAATCTTATCATAAGACTGCTCCTTTAACATTTCTAAGCCAACTGTATCTTCTTGTAGATTATCTCGGCCAATTAATAATGAGCGAATAATTTCCTCAATTTGTTTATCTATGGATTGATATTTATAAACGTATGTTTCAAGCGGATTTTTCTTAAATACTTTAAACATCAATTTCTTCATGCCCGATGCTTTTAATGAATTCGGATCAAGTTCTGAGACTACTTTACGTAATTCTAAAAGTGTATTTGGAATTTCCTCGTTTTTTCCATTCATCATCGCAGTCACAGGACGTTTTAGCGCGGATAATGTCTGTCCTGCTGCTTGTTGTTCTTTATCACCTAGATCTCCAAGTTGCGATAAAACTTTTGAAAGATCCGTATTGTGTTCACTATTTAATTTCTGTACATAAAGATCAGCTTCTTTATTCAGTTCAACAAGTTCTTCTTCTTTAATAACTGTATCCACAACTTCTATATGATCTTTTACCATCGATACAGATTCTTTTTTCTCTAATTCTGTCAACAAAATCGCTCCTTTTATTTATATGTGCAAAATGATTTGCACTATATTTATACACGAATTTTCCATTTATTTTTACAAGACCCTGCTTATGCAGTCATTTCTATTTCTTACTGTAAGTATACCTTTTTTCTACTTTATTTTCCTCAGACTTAAGACCTAGAAAGTTACGTGCTGAAGGCGTATTCTTCTTTATATTTCACTGCTCATCATAATGTAAAAAATGCCCTTTATTTTATCCCACCATTTTAGGGCAGTAACAGCCCGATTGGTGAGGGCTCATAATCAGTGAGGGATGAAGAGTCCTCCACTGATTTGATTAAAGTTTCACTTTATTTGTGCTTTCGGTAACTGAAACAACACAGCATCTATATATCTCCATCTTTGACACTATTCCTTTTCAATATCCCGAAATTGAATCACTTTATATCTTTAACGAAACATGGTCTCATATCACACTGCATCATTTGACACATAAGCTTTTTTCATGTCATAATCCGATTGGAAATAATTTATATTTTTAGTTTCCAACTTTATCTTATTCAATTCTATGGCTTCATTTTTTTCTTGCTACAAACGCTCCTTTTTGAAAAGTTAGCAACGCCGTTTCAAATGCATCATCCTCTTCTATCATGTGCATAAATGTAGTTAGTTCATTTGCATGTGAAGTGGCATTATCAATAACGAGAAACCCTTTTGGCTGTAATATGCGCTTTATATGTTCCCACCACCACATATATTGAGTACGCTCTGAATCTAGAAATATAAAATCAAATGAATCGTCAACTTGCGCATCTAAAAATGCTCCTGCCTCTTGATTATGAATATCGATTCTGTGCATGAGAATTGCTTTTTCAAAGTTTACAAGCGCCTCCGCAACTCGTTCTGAAGAAAGTTCAACTGTCGTAACTTTTCCGTCTGTTTCCTCACATGCACTTGCTAACCATAATGTTGAATATCCATTTGAAGTACCAATTTCTAAAACTTTTTTTGCTTGACATCCTTTGATGAAAAGTGATAAAAATTGTCCCATTTCGCGCGAAATATTTCTTAATTTTTCCTCCCGCTTATCTGTTTTACTGTCATGTTCTTCTCCATATCGCTCAAGTTCAAACAATAACGATTCTAAAGAGCGCACATTATTCATCGCCTTTCCAACAAATTTAATAATAAAAAAATTGATGAGAAAGTTGATTCTGTTTGTCTATCTTTCATTATATGCGAAATGCTTTCCTTTTTCCTGTTATAAGACAAAAAAATGAATTTTTTATGGCAAATTGTTTCATTTTTTGATACAGTTAATTTCTACGTGCATTTATATCATTCATAATATTTTCTATTTAAAATCCAATTCACTTTAATCGGTATTTCAAGTGTAAAAAGCGCCGTTTTGGACGTATTTTCTTCTAGTAACTATTCATAAGAAAGGATGCTTTAAATATGAACGTGATCAATTTAGATATGGCTAGAAAACGAAAGCAACATAAAAAGCAAATGATAACTATACCGATTATTAAACGAATTTATGAAGAGGACGGAGAGATTAAATTTGAAGTATTAGGCGAAAAAGACGTTCCTCTTGAGCTCTTGGAAAAATAAATCAAACATCTAGTAGAGCTCCTCCTCTATGTAATTCTGAGGTGAGGAGTTCTTATTTTGATTCTTATTAATAAAAATAAAACGCTATCTAGATTACAGATATAGAGTGGAACTTTAATCAATAACTCTTTTTCACTTCGCATCGAATTCGTACTCATTGGGTAAAAATATAAACTAGAGAATTACATTCTATCTATTTTATACATATCCCTTCACTCTAAATCATTCATTCCATGAAAAAAAGGGTTTTTCTTTTTTCTATCGAATGAATGATTAAAAATATAAGGGATGGATATATATGAATAAAATATTATTAGAAAAAGCCTCTTATTTATCTTCCGAGGAACAACATCACTTGAGAAGAGCTATATTATTTGCTAAGCAAGCGCATGATGGTCAATATCGCCAAACTGGAGAACCATATATTAATCATCCTTTTGCGGTAACAGAAATATTATTAAATTATAAGGCGGATATAGTAACGTTAATTGCTGCATTGCTACATGACGTCGTCGAAGATACTTCCTATTCACTTAAGCAAGTTCAATCTCTTTTCGGTCATACTGTCAGTTATATTATAGATGGATTAACGAAAGAAGAAAAACAGCACGGGCAAGAAAAAGAACTATATGACGCTATGAACTTAAAAAAATTTTTACTCGCTTCACAAAAAGATATTCGCGTCGTAATGATTAAAGTAATAGATCGCCTTCATAATATACACACATTAAGTGTTAAAAAGCCTGCTAAACAAGTTGCTTATGCTAATGAAACATTAAAGCTGTTTTGCGCCCTTGGCAAAAAAGTTAGGCTTATCTCATATTCAACATGAATTAGAAAATATATCTTTTCAATACCTTCATAGAGAAAAACATTGGATTTTTGTTTTACACAGCTGTCCATATTCTTACATATCGCTCTCTCTTTCTCATGTCACTTTTAATAGACTTCAAACATATAATATTTATATATTAAATTGGAGGTGATGAAATCATGAACTATCGTAACAGTTCCTCTAACAATAAAACCAATCGTCCTTCATCCTCTCAACCTTCCAATTCTTCTGAGCGGCAAAGCAAATTACAACAGCAAGGATATAAAAAGAAAAAAGGCTGTAATTGCAATAAAAAATAGCTAAACAACTCATGTAACAAAAGGAGCATTCTTAAAGATTGCTCCTTTTGTTCGTAATGAAACCTTTCCTTACCTTTCGCTTGTCAATTGAAAAAACGATTTCTCATTTGAAGAGAAATCGCTTTTTATCAACATTTTGATTTAAATTTTAAATTGACTTGTGTACATACCATAATAAACCCCTTCCTTTTCCATTAGTAATGTATGGTCACCTCTTTCAATAATTTTCCCATCTTGAATAACAAGAATTTGATCAGCTTCTTCAATTGTCTTTAAGCGATGAGCAATGACAAAACTTGTTTTCCCCTTCATTAAACGATGTAATCCAGCTTGAATTTGCAATTCCGTTCTTGTATCAATATTTGATGTCGCTTCATCTAAAATTAAAATATCTGCATCAGCTAAAATCGCTCTTGCAATTGCAAGTAACTGTTTTTGTCCTTGACTTAAATTGGCTCCTTCTGATGCTATTTTTGTTTCATATCGATTTGGTAAATGCTTAATAAAAGAATGCGCCGAAGCAGCTTTAGCTGCAGCAATGACTTCTTCATCACTTGCATCCAATCGTCCATAGCGAATATTATCCATAATTGTTCCAGCAAATAAATACGTATCTTGTAAAACTACACCGATTTTGCTTCGCAATGAAGAAATATCATACTCTTTTATATTCGTTCCATCGATTTTAATTTGCCCTTTATGAATATCATAAAACCGTGTTAACAAGTTAATAATCGTTGTTTTTCCAGATCCAGTCGTCCCTACAAGCGCGATCGTTTCACCTGGGCTTGCTTGCAAGCTAACGTCTTTTAAAATCTCTTTTTCTTTCTCATATCCAAATGAAACATGATCAAATATCACATTACCTTCTAATTTCTGAACAACAATTGGATTTTTTTTATTTTGAATTTCTGGCACTTCATCCATGATTTCAAAAACACGCTCTCCTCCAGCAACTGCTGCTTGAATGGTATTCATAAGTGTAGCAAATTGACTCAGCGGCCTTGAAAATTGACGAGAATAGTTAATAAATGAAGCAATAATTCCTACTGTTGTCATTCCAGTTAAAACCATAATTGATCCTGTTCCAATAACAAGCCCCATCCCTAAATTGTTAATGAAATTCATACTCGGAAAAATGAATGCCGAAAAGGTATCTGCCTTTGTCGCAGAGACTCTCAGTTTTTCATTAATCGTATTAAATTTATGAACGGTTTCTTTTTCTTTTCCGTATAATGTGATTACATTTGCTCCTGTAATCGCTTCTTCAATAAAGCCATTTAATTCTCCTAAATCTTGTTGACGCTTCGCAAAATTTTTCCCGCTATAGGCAACTAATCTTTTTGTCACAAAAAACATAATCGGGACCGTAATAAGAGTTACAATTGCTAAAATCCAATCTAGTGCAAACATAGCAATCGTTACACCAACAAATGTTAAAGCAGATGAGATAATTTGGACGACGCTCTGCGTTAAAGCTTGATTTAAATTGTCAATATCATTTGTTACGCGACTCATTAAATCCCCTTGAGAACGCATATCAAAAAATCGAAGAGACAATGTCTGGATTTTTTCAAAAAGATCTTGGCGTATTTTTTGAATTGTTTTTAATGCAACATTCACCATCATAAAGGTTTGCAGCCAAGTTAAAAATACGGTTACACTATAAATGGCCGTAAGGAGTATACACATTTTAACTGTCCCATGTAAGTCTCTTGGTATAATATATTCATCAATAATAACTCCTATATAATACGGTCCTAGTAAACCTAATAACGTGGTCGCAATTACAAGCATAACAACGAAAATAAGAGCCACTTTTTGATACCCCATATAGGTCCAAATTCTCATTATTGTGCCTTTTGTATTTTTTGGCTTTCCACCTTTTACGTTGTTACGCCCATTTTTATTTGCAAACTGCCCTTGGAAATTACGCATTTTCTTTCCCTCCTTCTTCATATAAACTACCACCTTGGGAAAGATAAATTTCTTGATATACTTTACATGACCTTATTAAATTTTCATGTGTTCCGTTTCCAACTAACTTGCCATTATCCAAGACAAGTATTTGATCCGCATCGATAATCGATGAAATTTTTGATGCAATGAAAAATGTTGTTGTTCCTGTATATGTACCCTTTAATGCTTCTTGTATGATTTTTTCTGATTTTGCATCTACTGCCGAAGTAGAATCATCGAGCACAAGTATAGCAGGTTGCCGTACAAGCGCTCTTGCAATAGATAAACGTTGCTTTTGACCACCGGATAAGTTTGTTGCTCCTTGTGTTAACTGATAGCGGTATGCATCTTCTAACTTATAAATAAACTCCGTCGCACAAGCTGCCGCCGCTGCTACTTCTAATTCTTCTGCCGTTGCATTTTCCTTTCCATACTTTAAATTCTCCTCAATCGTTCCTGAAAATAACAATGCCTTTTGAGGTACAACTCCGATAGAAGCACGCAATGTTTGTAAATCATATAATTTCACATTCACACCATCAATGTAAATGTCACCTTGGTCAACATCATACAAACGCGGAAGTAATTTCATTAAAGTAGACTTACCACTTCCCGTAGATCCGATCACTCCTACCTTCTCACCTTTTTGGACTTTAAACGAAATATTTTTCAAAACGTACTCATCGTTTTTACTGTAACTGTAACTTACATTTTTAAACTCAATATTCCCACTTATTTTCTTAGGCTTATACATGTCTGCTTCATTCGTAATATCCACTTTCGTGTCAAGCACTTGTTGTACACGATCAGCAGATGAAAATGCACGTGAAATTTGAATAAATACCATACTAATAGACATAAGCGACATCAAAATAATATTTAAATAGTTAATAAATGCTAAGATCGCTCCGACTTGGAGAGTGTCATGAAATACTTTTTCCCCACCCATCCATAATGTAGCTACAATACCTCCATTTACAACAAGCATAATAATTGGCATCATAAGTGAAATCATTTGTACTGCATACGTACTAACTCCTGTTAAATGCTTATTCACTTTCTTAAATTGAGAAATTTCATATTTTTGTCTTACATATGCTTTGACGACACGAACACCGGATAAATTTTCTTGCAGTTTTGTATTTACTTTATCTAAAGCTTCTTGTACGCGCTTAAACGAACCGCTAGCTCGCCCAGCTATAAAAACAATCGCAACAAATAAAATTGGTACAACGACAAGTAAAATAGAAAATAAATCTCTTGCTGTAACGAAAACGATAATAATACTTCCTATAAATAATAAAGGTCCACGGACAAGAACACGTAATGTCATCGTCATTGCTGCTTGAATAGATGTAATATCATTTGTTACAATTGTAAGCAATTTACCTGTTCCAAATGAATCACGATTTTTACTAGAAAATGTCTCAATTTTTGTAAAAACATCTTTTCTAATATCTGTTGCAAAATTCACCGCAGCTTTCGTAGAATACAGCATACAACCTAAACCACCAATTAATCCCATCCCTGCTGCACCGATCATAAGAAGTCCCATCTTCATGACATAATGAAAATCTTGCTGCGCAATACCAATATCGATAATGTGCTGCATAATCGTCGGTTGAATTAAGTCCATCGCTACTTCAAGTACCATGAATAACGGTCCAATCATCGCAAAGAACATGTATGGTTTTAAATATTGCAATAATTTCCGGAATGATTTCATACACTTTCTCCTTTTTCTATTAAATTGACATTTTATAATTGATATATCTCCTCCTTCTACTCTTCTATATATCGGCTTCCCCTCTACTACTATTATATTCTACAGGTTAATATTTAACATTATTAATTGATAAAATATTAACCTTTTATTCGTCAATGTATTCTTATTTTCATCCCATAAGGAAACCGCACTCTTTTGCAAGAATGCGGTTTTCCTCGGATTCAATTGAAAACTCAAGTAATTCGTTTTCGAATCCTTTATTTATGCACATTAAAACTCAGTTAAAATTGGAAATTTACATCGATTGAACTGGATGTTATGATTACTTCGAACCATTAAATACTTACCGGAGTGAAATTCTTGATATGTTACGTCTTCAATCCCTAGTTCATCTGGATGAAAATAAAATTCAATTTCTGTAAATCTTTCAGGAATTTCACTACATATTTCATCTAAAATTGGGAAAACTGGTGCAAACACACCGAATAGTTTTAATGTTTTCTTCTCTACTTCATACACGATTATTGCGTCTAATTTTTCTGAATAGTAGAGCTTATCGTTCCATTTGTCCTCATACATATTGAAATAAAAAGAAGATTTATAGTTTAAGGTTGAAAACATATTAGAAAGCGTCTGACTCTCCTCTATCTTTTCTTTTATGAACTGAATATCTTCTTCATGATAAAAATTCAATTTTCGGAGTGATGAATCTGTCTTCTCACCACTTTCATATGATAATGTCATTAGATATTCTTTTAAAACTTGAAATCCAAAATACTCATAGAATTCCGGATTCTCTGTGAATAAGATTGCACAGTCGTACTGTCTATCAATTTGTTCTAATACTTTAGAAAAAAGTTGCTTCATCAAACCTCTCTGCCGATACTCAGGATGCGTCATAACCGACTGAATCCCCACTGCATTCACAACATTTCCATTCACAAGTAATGGAAGTGTAAAACTAGAAACATTCGCAATTACTTTTTCTTCATGAACAAACGAAACTGGTTTATATGTATGATCCCAAAATCCTCTCGCATCGAAATCTTGCAACATTTTCTCAGAAACACCAAATACTTCCTCGAATAACGAAAATAACTGTTCCTTTCTTGGTTCTTTTACAAAAAAACTTTCAAAAGTAGCACTATTCCCCATATTGTCCCTCCATAATACTTATTCCATCAATTTCATTATATTATATTTTTTTATTAGCGGAGTACACCGCTTTCAAATCAATATATTATCACAAAATATAACAAAAAAGCTTCATTATATTATTTTATTCCGCAAAATATATTTGTTACAAATCAATTTTAAAATGCAATTCCCACTTGCGCTACCGCTTTACACATATAAATTCCCTTCCCTCTACACTTCCAACAATATATTATCGTAATATACATATTCACTAAAATTATATTTCTTCTAAATAATAATCATAAGATTATTCTGTTTATCCCGCATTAACTGCCCGTAACAACCCGATTGGGGATGCCTCATAATCAATGGAGGATGAAGAAAATTCCCACTGATTCAAGTTTCACTTTATTTATGTGAATTTCTACTCAACTCCCTATACAAATAAGCATTTCATTTTGTACTCTTTCAAATTTATGCTAGAGTTATAGAAAGGAGATGAATAAATATGAGTTTATTAAATAATGGTTTAACTTTTCTTCATTTTGATGAAACGTATCGATTACAAAATAAACTTCATTCTTATTCACATGAAGATATTGATTTTCGTCATTTGGAACATTCAAATTTATACTGTGAGAAAAGTGCATTGCAGCACATTCAAGCAAAATTACATAATCGAAAACAAAAAGGCATTACCTTTATCGGCTCTGGTAACTATCATTACGTATCATATTTACTTATTCAAGAAGTATTAAAACCTTTCACCCTCATTCTGTTTGATCATCATACAGATATGAATCTATCTCCTTCTCAAGAAAGGAATATGATTTCTTGCGGATCATGGGTTTCATTTGCATTGCGAAACAATGATATGCTTCAAAAAGTAATCATTGTCGGGCCTTCTTCGTTTCAAATCCATTCTTCCGAACATTCAAAAATAGAAATTTTTCCAGTGGAAGGTTCACATATCGTCTCTTTACATACAATCCTTTCTCATATTCAAACCGATACGATTTATATAAGTGTGGATAAAGATGTTTTAGATCCGAAAGACACTGTCACAAATTGGGATCAAGGTCACATGAAATTATCGACATTATTAAGCTATATCCGCTCCATGATTGACAAAAAAGAAGTATATGGAATTGATATTTGTGGAGAAATGCCAGTTTCACCTCCTCAAATATTTATTCCAAAATATCAAGAAGCGATTACGAAAAATGAAATGGCAAACATACAAATTTTAAACACGATTTTGCAAACATCCAAACAATACAGTTCTGTAAAGTAATACGCTAGCTATTTTAGGACGGCACTGAAAAAGTGATTACTTCGAAGAAACAACATGTATTTTATGAAAATGTTAAGAATAAAAAAGAGTCCGCCACCTCTGTATATAGTGGGTGATAGACTCCTTTTTATTATGAAGTCGACTTTTTCAGTGACCTCCTATTTTAGCACTCTTTGTTTATTATTCAATTGTTTCCATAATATGATGGAAGCAACAACAAGCATAATTGTTGTAATTACACTTCCTTCAATTCCGAACGCTCCTCCATGCAAAGCATCTGGTCCATTTGTCGTCGATCGAAAAAACGGTGTAGAAAATACAGTTGTCCCACTAACTGCAAAACCATATACATTGTACTGCGCCCAATTCCATATCGAATGCCAAGCACAAATTCCCGAAAGGCTATTATCTTTTAATACGTATAAAGCAGCAAACACACCAACTAATATAATATTTGTAATAGATAAGATGGTAACACCGGGATTTAGCAAATGTAGAAACCCGAATAAAAGAGAAGTTACCATAACGCCGATCCATATACGACTTCTAACAGATATAACCGGGAACAACCATCCTCTTACAATGATTTCTTCTGTGGCACCTTGTATGAGAAATGCAACGAAAGAACTTAAAATTCCTAATATAGCTGTAATCGTCATATGTTGCATTTGCAGCTGTACAAATCCTGTTATAACTAGGAACACAACAGGGAGAGAAATGAGTAGAAACCCTATAAACGCTCCTTTTATGTATTTTTTTAAAAATTGATTTTTCCAAAATCCAATGGATGAGAACGGTCTTTTCTCTATAAAGCGCACCCATAGAAATACAATAAAAGTTGCTCCTCCAAACGTTAAAATCATCTGTATATTAGCGTAAATCCCTTTCATAAATGTTGTTTCTGCTTTTGGTAAAAATAACATAAACAATATAAATACTTCACCAAGTATTATAAATAGAATAGATAATATAACTGCAAAAATTGGATGGACCTTCTTCTTCCCTTCTTTTGCGGCTTCAATAACTTTGTATTCAGTATGTCTCATTTTTCCACCTCCTAATACATTTTACCATTATATTACAATACGGTCACGCAGATTCCTTCTCTTTTCTTTTTCTCACAACTCTTGACATCTTAACAATTTGTTATACAAATACACTTTCTCTTCCTCCGTGATAGCAATATAAGTAATGATATCTGTCTATATGTTTCAAATTCCGATTCCTATATTTCTTCATAATCATTCCAGCACTTGCTATTTCTCACCATATGCTGTAAAATGAAATTTAAGGTTCAATGGAATAACATTCATTTCACATATTATCAAACATCCATAAGGAATGTTTTTCCTTCTTCATGGGTTTTTGATAATATGTGAATGTTTATTTTCGTCTAAATAAGACTGATCATATTATAATTTTTTTATTTTCAGGAGGCATTTGCCATGACATTAACAGGTAAAGTAAAATGGTTTAACAGCGAAAAAGGTTTCGGTTTCATCGAAGTTGAAGATGGTAACGATGTATTCGTTCATTTCTCAGCTATTACTGGCGAAGGATTTAAAACTCTTGACGAAGGTCAAGAAGTGAACTTCGAAGTTGAAGAAGGAAATCGTGGACCTCAAGCAAAAAACGTTGTAAAGTTATAATCCAAACAATAAAAAAAGGTTGTTACCAAGCACGGTTAACAACCTTTTTATATATAATTCAAATTTTTACATAAAAGGAGTGGTCATATGTATCGCAATCGCAAGAACGATGTAGCAGAAGTACCACCAGAACAAACCCCTGTTTGGGAATGTGAATCAGAGGATTGTTTAGGATGGATGAGAAAAAACTTTTCATTTGAAGAAGAGCCAAAATGCCCTTTATGTAAAAGTAATATGAAAAGCGGAGAACGATTACTACCTAAATTAGGATAATATTTACACGTCCCCTCTTATCTTATGATAGGAGGGGATTTTATTTTTATAAATAATCATAATATTTTCATTTCAATTATTATTCTGGTATCCTTTAAATTAGATACTTAAAAGGAGTTGAAATGATAATGAATAAGAAAGTCCAACTTGGTAATACCGATTTATATGTCAATCCTATTGGATTTGGAACAAACGCTGTTGGAGGTCACAATCTGTATCCAAATTTAGATGAAGAAGTTGGAAAAGATTTAGTTCGAACTGCGCTACATAATGGAATTAACTTTTTGGATACAGCATACATATACGGACCTGAACGATCTGAGGAGTTAATTGGTGAAGTACTACAAGAAACAAAAAAGCGTTCAGAAGTTATTCTTGCTACAAAGGGTGCTCATAAAATAGTAGGCAATGATATTGTTTTTGATAACTCTCCTGCATTTTTAACCCGCTCTGTAGAAGATAGTTTAAAGCGCCTGAAAACAGATTATATCGATTTATACTATATTCATTTCCCTGATGACAATACACCAAAAGATGAAGCTGTCGGTGCCTTACAGCGTTTAAAAGAAGAAGGAAAAATAAGAGCAATTGGTGTATCAAATTTTTCGATTGATCAATTAAAAGAAGCTAACCAAAATGGTTATGTTGATGTATATCAAGGAGAGTATAATTTATTAAAACGAGATGCAGAAATTGATTTATTACCCTATGCGAAAGAAAATAACATTTCATTTATACCATACTTCCCTCTAGCTGCCGGTTTATTGGCTGGTAAATACAATAAAGATATGAAGTTTCATGATTTACGTGCCGATATGCCTCATTTCCAAGGTGAATCGTTTAAAGAAAATTTAGAAAAGGTAGAGAGAATCCGTCAAATTGCTCATGCAAAACAGACAGAAATAGCTCATGTAGTACTTGCTTGGTATTTAACAAGAGATTCCATTGACGCTTTAATACCAGGTGCAAAAAGAGTCGATCAAATACTTGATAATTTAAAAACATTAGATATCCATCTAACAGACGACGAAATTCGTCAAATAGATCTTCTATTTAAAGTAAAGTAATAATCTTCTTGGACTTTTCCTACAAGTTTCTTCCAATAACTAAAAAACCGGTGGAGAAAATAGATTATCTCCACCGGTTTTGTTATTTTTTTATTCTTTTCCTTCATCCGCTTATTTAAGAAGATTGTAAGGCATGACAATGTGCAGCGTCATAAAGAAACAAACCCTCTTAGCGATGAGAGGGTTTGTTTCTTTATGCTTACTTTGAGCAATTATGTAATGCTTTTATAATTTGACTTGCTGTTTGTTTTCCGTTTCCTATACAAGCACCAATACCTACACCGTAATAAGAAGCTCCAGCTACATAAACATTCGGAACAATTTTTACTAATTTTTCATTTAAAGATTGAACTGCTTGATTATGCTCTAAATGATAATTTGGCATTAAGTCATCCCAATTTGTAACTTCAACTACTTGTGGTTTCCCCTGAATTCCAAGACTTTTTTCAATATCCGTTAAAGCAATTTGAAGACGTTCTTCTTCACTACTATGTTTCATTTTTTCGTAATTTGCGTTTGAACTTTTATAAAACATTCTCACTAGTAAATTTTGCTTTTCTGACGTGTGTTTCCATTTTCTACTTGTCCAAGTACAAGCATCACATTGTAAATTTCCGTTTTCCGAAACAATAAAGCCAGTTCCATCTGCCGGTAATTGATGATCAGGTATATCAAACCCTAAATAAATACTTACAAGCGATGAGTTCTTAAATTTATCAAATTCATCGTCCAAATCACGAGAATGTAAAATTGTTTGTGCAACATCATGTGGAACAGCTAGCACGACACAATCTGCTTTTACTGTTTCTCCATTCACAAAAGAAACTTCATATCCATCATCGTTTTTACTTATATTTGTTGTTAGCATTCCTTTTCGTATTTCCGTATCACTTAATGTCTCTTCTAACCGATGAATAATTGTAGATAATCCGTTTTTAAATGATACAAACTTTTTATTTCCAGCCGCCTGAAATTGTTTTTTATTTACTTCAAATCCTTTTATAATACTGCCGTACTTATTTTTATAGTCCACTAAATATGGCAATGTAGATGCCATCGTAAGTTCATGTAATTTGCCAGAATATACACCCGAAAGCACAGGAGCAATTTGCTTTTCCACTAACTCTTTTCCTAAAAAGCTTTCCAAAAATAAAGCAAGCGATGTCTCTTTTGTGAAACTTTTATTTTTCGTAATAAAGTCTTTTAGCGCAGTGATCTTCCCTTTTGCAGAAACTAATGTACTGTGAAATAATGATTCTACACTTGTTGGGATTCCAAATACAGTATCAGCGGGAATTGGATGTAACATATTATCTGAATAAATGTAAGAAATTCCTGTTTCGTTATAAACCATCTCCTCTTCTAAATTCAATTCTTTTATAAGAGGAATAACATGTTCATTTCGTGCAACCATAGAGTCTGCCCCTGTCTCCATAATAAAACCATGCTTTTTCACACTATGAATTTTCCCGCCTAAATATTTCTCTTTTTCCACTAGGATTAAATTTAAATCTAGATTGTAATCCTTTTTCATTCTTTCTAAGTAAAACATTGTGGAGAGGCCTGTAATACCTCCACCTATAACAAGAACTGTTTTCATGTCAACTAAGCTCCTAACCGATACTACAAATTATTAAATTCTTTTATTATTATACCCAAAAATTAGTTCTCTCGACTAGCAGCTTTCACACTCTGTAAGAATTTAGACAATATATTTGAATATACATCAGGCTGATCCCGATGAACGAGATGACTTGCAAAAGGAATAACCGCAATATGAATTGCGGGATTTAATTCTTTAAATATCATAGCGGCGGTAACTTCAGCTTTTGATTCTCCCCCTACTATACATAACGATGGCACTTGTAAACTTGAAACTTCCCTCGTTTCAGAAAATGGATACCAATCCTCTTCATTCCATGATTCGATTAATGCTTTCCAATCACTATTTACATGGATTTGATTCATATAATTTACAATCTCTTCATTTTCGAATAACATTTTATGTCTAATTGCTTCTTCCTTTTGATCTTCATCCCAGTTTTCTGTTTTCATCGGAAAAATCCCAGAAAAAGTTAATGATTTTACTTTCTCCGGATACTTTTTGGCAAATAAAAGTGCAACTAACCCGTCAATTGAAACTCCTGCGATATGACAACGGTTCACTTGTAAAAATTCTAAAGTATCTCTTATATCGTCTGGACATTGAGAAAAGTAATTTTTTATGGAACCCCCTGTTTTCCCATGGCCTCTTAAATCCGGTCGAATTATTTTATAACTTTCTTTTTTAAAAAACTCAGTCTGTTCTTCAAACTCTGTTAATCCTGTCATACCGCCAGAATGCAGAAATACAATTGGTTCGCCAGCCCCTGAAATATTCGCATGTAATATCACCTCTACTCCCCCTTAAAATAAATGAAATATTCTGCTAAATAAAAATATATCAAAAATATTCGATAATTTTTATCTCATCTTCTTCATACATGTCTTCATCTCAAAAACATAATCCAATTTATTAGTTTATCAATTTCTTGACTCACTTCTAATACTTTTTCATGTTGAAAACCATAGTTCGCAACAAGCATAACGAGTTCTTCTTTTTTTAGGTCAATCATTTCCTCTATTCTTCTCAGCTCCATATCGCAATACTCGCTCCAATTTTAAAAGTTATGTATCTTAGTATAGACTACTTACATAATAAGTAAAACCCTCATGTTTCTGTAAATCTTACATATGTAAGAAAAAACAAATAAATATCTCTTATTTAAGCGAAAGGTAAAACATTACAAAAAAGATTGACTCTACAAAAAATGAATTGTATATTTGTATTAGGTAAAAAATATTTACCTAATACAAAATAATGACACACGCGCATAATTTATTTAGGTAGTTCAAGATTTCCATCATGTTATTCCTATGTAGCCCGAAACCATAAGGGCTACTCCCCATCATTCTAAATTGTAAAGGCTCCACTTTCTTTCAAATGGAGCCCTTCTTTTTTAGATAACACGAACTTTCTTCACGTTTTGTTCTGTTGAATAATAGTAACTTCGCTTTGACTTTTTCATATATTCCTGAACTACATTGATGTGAAAACTAATTCAGAACCATATTGATGAATCCAGCGCATAATGGTTGTATGAGCAATAAATAGCCCGCGTTCTTCCATCATTTCGACTACCTCACGAAAACTTAGGTTGTATCGTAAATCCCTTCTTACAATTAGTCAAGTAGTTTTTATTTACTAGAGCGGGTTTTTATATTTTGTACAAGCATCCTACCGTTTAGCGAATAGAATATATAAACATTGCAAAGAAAGGAGAATGACATACGCATGGCTGATTATTTTTATAAAGATGGTAAAAAGTATTATAAAAAACAAAACCAGCAAAAAAACAATAATTGTTCTATTGCAACACACATTATATCCGGTGCCGGAATTAACCTAAACGGAAATATTCTACTAGATGTTAACATACCACCTAACTCTACAATAACGGCTTTTGAAGACTTTACTAGCAATCACAATAAAGCATTACTTCAGTTTTTTGTTACTGGTGGTACTCCTCCTATAACAGTATCAATCTTCACAAGAAGTTCTTCAACACCAATTACTGCTACTCTACAAGCTCTTGATACAAGAATATTTCAAGTAGAGGATATCCAACGACTCCAACTCACAAATGCTTCCAATACAGGGGGCGGTATCGGTATGTATATCGAAAAAACATTTTGTATTTGCTGTAATAACCAAAACAACTCTTGTGATGAATATTACCGTGAAGCCGATTTTTTTTGTTAGACTAAATCACTTAGAAGAATCCTATTTAAGTAGGGTTCTTTTTTATTAATTTCCCAAAATGACATATACAATTTAGATAGCAAATAGCATTTCCAATCATCGAAAGTAGGCAAAAGGAGCTTATCCATCTGTATCTTATCAGGAATGGAAAGATGCAAGTTGTGCTGCGTAATCATTCCATTTACTTATGTTTTCTCCTATAACATATACTGTTCTACATAAAAAAGAAACGCTTCCTCACCTTCAACAGTACATACAACATCAATATACGAATATGGCTCTATTAACTTTTTTCCCATTATTCCTTGATAATTTGCACCGCCAAAAATAATGTGTAAATTAAACTGATTCTTTAACCTTCTAGCTATAGATAATGCTCCCATATTCTGCTGAAACATCGTAGATATGCCTATATCCCATGGCATGTTTATCCAATCATCTAGAGCTCTTTCAGCATGAAAAATTCCTTCTTTGAGAATACCTCTTAAATAATTGAGATTACGCCAAGGACTAGGAGTCGTCCTTGGGCGTTCTGCAATATAATCAACAAACTTTTCCAACTCTTGATCAGTTGAACGATCATAAACGAAATTAGAAAAAATCCTAATCCAAAGTACATTTCCATTAAAATACCGCCAGATAACAACCCTATTAATTGAACAAAGTTCCTCCCTGTACTTAAATCCGCATTCGCTTTCCGTAATTCGTCACTAATAGTTGGAATAAAGCTTTGAAGTGCAGCTTCAAAACCTCCTGCAAAAAACATATTTAATCCCACTAAGAGAGAGAGTAGAATAACGTTTTGGCTTCCTAATATCGCCAATAACCAGAAAGCTAACATCACAAATCCTCTTAACAAATCTGTACAAATAATAATTTTTCTACTACCAAATATATTTACTAATGGTGCAAATACGATAGATCCAATCATCCTAGAGACTACAGCTGTAGAAACTGCCCCCGTTACCCCCCATATTCCATTGCTCTGTAATGCAAACCAAACCATAGTAATAGAAAATACGTAATCTCCAAAAAAAGAAATAGTTCTAGAGAGCCAAAATACCTTATATTGATTCAATCAAATTTCTCCCTTCTATACTTCTCTTAAATTTGATTTCATAAGGTTCAAAAAATACTAGGTGTGATCTCGTTAACATAAAGTGAAACTTTAATCAGTGGTTTTTTTTCATCCTCCACTGATTATGAGCCCTCACCAATCGGGCTGTTACGGGCAGCCCTACTCCCACCTATCTTCCTTGCTTCTCTTTTTGAATCTTGAGAGGCAATCTTACTGCCCTAAAATAGCGGGATAAACAAACGACTATTCGAATAAAATCATTGAATTATCCTTTAAATGGTATATAAAATATTATAATATCTTTTAAATTATTATATATTTTTCATATAATAATTTAAAAGATATCGGAAAGTAAGTTGAACGAACTAACACCCTCTCTTTTCTGGCAAACTAGTACCATAGAATAACAATCATGTCTTAGTTCATTTCCGATCCAATCATCCGATATCCTTCTTGACAAAAGGAAATGTCCCCTTTTCTGTGCCGTATGCAATATCTATTTTGAATTCTTACTCTCTCAGCTCCTGAAAGTGAAAATGATAGATCTAATAAACTCCATTTTATTTTGTACAATACATCCCTCATCTCTTTTTGAGTGAAAACAATATACAAATTATACGAAATAAATATTTCTCTATAACCTTTAAAATTAGTTGGACTAATCTCTTTTCGATTATCGTAAGTTAAAATGAAGTGAAAAAATGAGGAGTGATACGATGGAACGATTATGGATTCCAATAATCGTGACATTTTTTTCATTTGGTGGTTTATTACTAGGTGGTGCTGTTGGTGTGATGACACGTCAGTTTATAGCGGAAAAGATGCATCATTTATACGCACTATGCGGTGGCATTTTACTTGGGTTATTATCAATTGAAATTATTCCAGAAACTTTTTCAAATTACAAAGCGGTGAGTCCCATACTTGGAATTGTCATTGGCATTTTACTTATGAGCCTATTCGATCATCATTATCACCATTCCATTATACATACAAAAAACCAACAAGCATGGCAAACTTTTTTATTTTTATCTTTTGCCATTTTTATTCATAATGTACCGAGCGGATTTGCCCTTGGGTCTGCCTTTATCAATCATAACGAGTCTGCTATTCCTTTTTTACTTGCAGTTATAATCCATCATATTCCAGAAGGATTAGCCTTAATTATCCCGTTTTTGTTTACAAAACATACGTATATTTCGTTTCTACTTATCATTTTCTTACTTTCTATGATTCTCGGTACAGGAACGATCTTCGGTATTATAATGGAAGGAAAAGCAGCTCATTTACAAGGACTAGTTATGGGAAGTGCAATCGGTTCATTAGGATATGTTACCATACACGAAATGCTAGGCAAAGCTGTAAAAAATCTTTCTCCTATCTCCTTTCTTTTCTGGTCTATCAGCGGCGTTTTATTTATCACATTCTTTACAGGACATCATTAATTTCATTATGATTTATTCAAATTCATCACGAAAAAGGCTTATTTCCTTTATTGATTAAAGATAAAAGTAAAAAGATAGATAAAAACAAAATGTTTTCATCTATCTTTTTACTTATTCATTTCTATTTTTAATTTCTATCTGTAAGTTCTCTATAAACTCATGTAGTGATACAACTTCTGAGTTCTCTTCACCATATTTACGTACATTTACAGATGCATTCTCCATTTCCTTATCTCCGATGACCAGAACATATGGTATTTTCTGTATTTGAGCGTCCCGGATTTTATATCCTAGTTTTTCATTACGAATATCCCGTTCTACTCGTATATCAACCTGTTTGAATTTATCTTCAATCTCTTTTGTATATGAATCGTGGACTAGATTTGAAACTGGGATTACTTTTACTTGAATAGGAGCTAGCCATGCCGGAAAGGCTCCTCCAAAATGTTCAATTAATATTGCTAGGAAACGATCAAACGATCCTAATACAGCACGGTGAATCACGACTGGTCGTCTCTTTTCATTTTTCTCATCGATATAGTGTAAATCAAATTTCTCAGGCATTTGAAAATCTAATTGAACTGTTCCACATTGATGACTTCTTTTTAAAGCATCCTTAATATGAAAATCAATTTTTGGTCCATAAAAAGCACCATCTCCTTCATTAATTCTATAGTTATATTGTAAAGATTTCAGTACGTTTTCAAGAGCAGCTTCTGCTTGATTCCATAGTTCATCATCCCCCATTGAATTTTCAGGTCTTGTTGATAGCTCAATTTCATATTCAAATCCAAATGTTCTATAGACATAATCGATTTGTTTTAATACTGATTGTATTTCACTCTCTATCTGTTCAGCTGTCACATAAATATGTGCATCATCCTGACAAAATGTACGTACTCTTAATAAACCATTTAATGCACCACTAAACTCATGGCGATGAACTTGGCCAAACTCACACATTCGAATTGGTAAATCACGATATGACCGAAGTTTATGCTTAAATATAAGCATATGTCCTGGACAATTCATTGGTTTTAATGCAAAGCTTTTATGGTCTACCTCTGAAAAATACATATTATCTTTATAATGATCCCAATGTCCTGATTTTTCCCATAGCTCTTGATTCATCATAAGAGGAGTACGTACCTCTTGATAATCATATGCTTGTTGAATTTCTCTTAAAAATCCTTCTAACTCATTTCGAATGATTTGCCCTTTCGGTAAATAAAATGGCATTCCCGGTGCTTCTTCAGAGAACATAAATAATTCTAGTTCATTTCCAAGTTTACGATGATTTCTCTTAGCCGCTTCTTCTACAAAATGCAAATATTTTTTTAATTCTTTTTGGGAGGAAAACGCAACGCCGTATACACGCTGCAATACTTGATTATTGCTATCTCCGCGCCAATATGCTCCAGAAACATGAGTTAATTGAAATGCTTTTAAATATCCAGTAGATGGTAAATGTGGACCGCGGCATAAATCTACAAATTCTCCTTGTTTATACATTGTTATAACTTCTCCTTCAGGTATTGCTTCTAAAAGTTCTAACTTTAAATGGTCGTCCGCTTCTTTAAAAAACTTCTCTGCCGCTTCTCTACTTATTTCAATCCTTTCGATATTTAAATTTTCATGTATGATATTCTTCATTTCTTTTTCAATTATCGGAAAATCCTCAACAGTTATACTACTTGAAAGATCTAAATCATAATAAAAACCATTTTCAATCACAGGTCCTACCCCAAGTTTGACATTGCCATAAATTCTTTTTACAGCTTGTGCTAATATATGTGCAGCAGTATGCCTTGCTATGTTTACCCCTTCTTCTGAATCGATAGAAATAATTTCAACTTTTGCATCATCCTCAAGCTTACGGCGTAAATCAAATAGTTGATCATTCACTTTCCCGGCTACTGCTTTCTTTTTCAAACTAGAACGAATGGATGCCGCTATTTCTTCTAAAGTAATTCCTTTTCTATATTCTTTTTTGCTTCCATCTGGAAAAATAATACTGATCATCTGTTCACTCATTTTCATCGCTCCATTTCTTTTATAAAAAAAGCACACTCATCCCTATACATATAGGGACGAGCGTGCTTGTACCCGTGGTTCCACCCAGATTCCCATTATATACAATATACAATGGCTTCTTTTGCGGTAACGTCGCTGACACGGCACTAGATACTTTTCTTTTCCCCAGTGCAGCTCGAAGGTGGTAAGTTATTTCACTGCGTTAGGAAGTTCTCAGCTATTCTTCCCTCTCTGTATAACCGTTTTAAATAACTCGTGTCCTTTTCTTTGCTTGTCGTGATATAAAATTTTAAAAATAAAAAAAGCATATTCATCCCTGAAATTAGGGACGAATATGCTTAATATCCGTGGTTCCACCCAGATTCCCATTATATAAAAATATACAATGGCTTCTTTTGCAGTAACGTCGCTGACACGGCACTAGATACTTTTCTTTTCCCCAGTGCAGCTCGAAGGTGGTAAGTTATTTCACTGCGTTAGGAAGTTCTCAGCTATTCTTCCTTCTCTGTATAACCGTTTTAAATAACTCGTGTCCTTTTCTTTGCTTTTAGATTCATATCCATTAATTGCTATTAACTATATCTTATTCAAAATTTTTTTGCAAGTATTTTAAAATAAAAAAATTATTTTTTTATTCCTGACTCTGCACTTTTATTATGAACTAATAAGCCATTCTTTTATATATTCAACTTTTTTCCCTTGTACCTGTTCTACATCTAATGATACATTTGCCTGTTCATATAACGTTGGAAAAATTTCATTCATGTAAAAGCGATGTGATTTTTCATCTTTCCAAAAAGAAAGTACAATATAGCGATTTGCATTTTTCAATGATCTTCCTACAACACCGCCTAACATCCCTGCTGTTTCTCTCATCCCTTCATTCCAAATCGTTCGTTGTACATGTAAAAACTGTTCTTCCTTTCCACGTTTCACATCACAAATTGCAGTTCTAATAAACGTACCTTTTGCAATTGCCTTCGTGATTGATGAATCCTTTATATGAAATAAAGTTTCATATAGTTCAATATCACAAGTTATGTACGTTTCCTGTTGATTGCTATTGTTAAAAATGGAATCGTATATTTCATCCATAAAGGTTTGATATGTACTCATATTCTCCCAAAGAGTACATATACAAGCTTCTTCTTGATCCCATCCCCCACATTGACCAAGAAATCCATTCACATTTCGCAAATCCCTCCATCTTTCTTGCGCTTTTGAAAACAAACTCATTTTCTCTTTTTCGACTTGACAAAATATTGTTTTTAACAGCATTTCATTCTCTCCTAACAAATCTACTAGTAAAACCGAATCAAGTTTACATAATATAATTATAATTGATTAAAATATTTTACAGCAGGATATATATATATTATAAATCGAAATTTTCAGATGATGATAGCAATATGAACTAGATAATTCAACTTTTGTCTTAGTACGAAATCTTTCTACGTCGACAAAATATGACAAAAAGAAAATGTATAACTTGTTATGATAGATAAGATATTTTGATACTTCACCTTACTGGAGGAATATACATCATGAAAGAGTTATTCGATCGAAAATGGTGGGTAGTGCTTTTTAGTGCGGTCATCATTACAGGCACAATTTCTTTTATTACATTCAGCTACAATTCAGAGAAAAAACTACAACAGGATACAAAAGAATCCCTTGACAAATCTACTTATCAAAAAGAATTAAAATCGCACATTGATTTGTTAAATGCAAAATATGATCAAATTGTAGCCAAGGAATGGCTCCCTGCCTGGGACATTATAAATGGGAACAAAAATAATGTAAATAAAGCCGAATTAATAGAAAAAATGAATCAGATTAGCAATGATTTTAGCGAACTCTCAAGTCAAATGGAGAATTTTAAGGCAGAGAAAAAACTACAAGATACAGATTTGAAGAAAAAAATGAATCATTTTCGAATCGCATTTATCGCGGCTTCAAATTATATGAAAAATGCTGCATCTTCAGTTTCTGAAGATTTAAGTGATGGTACACCTTTAAATGAAATTTCCCAAAATACACTTCATCCTTTAGGTCTTGCTGATCAAAATATGGTAATGGCATTATCTACTTTAAGTGAAATCAACAACTTATTCGGAATCACAAAAAAATAATTTGTTCCGCTTTGAAAAGTTCCTTTCTTCTATTCCACTTGAATCTAAATTGTAAAAACTAAAGGCTGTCCCCAAAGTTATCCTTTTAGGACAGCCTCCTCATAAAACGAACTCGATCGAATATATGTATGTAAATCTTAATTTCCAGTTTGTTCATATGGCATTTATCTGATCACAGATAGTTGTTGTTTCTGAAATTCTGTTTTTTCATCCGCTTTCGCAATTCCTATTTTTTCTATCGTTTTCTTTTTTATAGATTTATATTTTACATATGTGTTGAATTCTGTTTCAAAAGGAAATGGCGCGACTCGAATCGTTTTTTTATCTACCCATTCCGCTTGTAGTAACTCATTTGCTTCTCTATTAAATATTTCAGTCCCCTCAAATCCACCTTTAAATAAAGCTACTTCCTCTTGTTTTGAGGCACCGGGATGATTCATACAAACATATAAAGACAATTCATCACAAAACTTCAATAATCTATAATGCTTATCAAACATCATATACCGTCCTTTTGTTAACGTTTTCAAAAGTTGTTTTTGACGGTCTAATTCTTTTTGATAGAAATTCACCATCTCGTTATCTTCCTGATTGAGAGGAAATGAAATAAAATGTTTACTACAAAGTACAGCTCCATATGTATTACTTTTGGCAATCTCATTAAGTCCTAACGTGTAAAAAACAAATCGTAAAGAACTTGGACAGTCCATAAAAGTATATGGTACATTTGTAGCATCATTCCAAATTGGCGTCTTATCCAATCTTATCCATCCCCTATCATGTTCATAAATCGCATCAATACATTCTTTTAAATATAAAGTATTTTCAAAGAAATCTTTTTTTATATGTTTCGCAAATTCTCCCGCTAGAAAACCATGATCATGTTGGCGAATCAATACAAATTCTTCTTTTTGATTACGAATAATCATAGACTTACTCCCCCTCTTCATTCCACTTTATTTACTTTCCGCGATTAAAATAAATTCTTAGTCCTTAGCAGGGATTTCATCTCTTACAACGAAATTAAGTAACAGTATGATATGATCCTACTAATTCATTCTATAAGTGAATTCTTTTCTATTCTTACTATTCATTATACTAGTAATCACACGCAAAATAATTCTTTTATGAGGTGAAAAAATGAACAAAACGGAATTAATCAAAAATGTAGCACAGTCAGCTGATATCTCTCAAAAGGATGCCTCAGTAGCTGTTCAATCTGTATTTGACACAATTACGAATGCTTTACAAAACGGAGACAAAGTACAACTAATTGGATTCGGAACATTTGAAGTACGGGAAAGAGCAGCTCGAACTGGACGCAATCCTCAAACAGGGGAAGAAATCCAAATTGCAGCTGGAAAAGTTCCTGCCTTCAAAGCAGGAAAAGAATTAAAAGAAGCTGTAAAATAAGAAGAAACTTGATCTATTCTATCCAAAAAAGAAAAGAACAGAATTTTTATCTATATACAGAAACGAAAAGAAGATGACCATTTATGTATGAAATGATCATCTTCTTTTTTATTTCTAATCGATCTGCCAATAACATATTGAAATTCCCTTTTTCAACGGGACAAATTCATTCAAAAATTCTCTTATCATGCGGGGGAATTGTATGGAATTAAGAAGTAAATGTTCTCTCTGTAGCATCCTTTTCTTTACACTCCATAACTTCATATATATGTTTTGCATGAAATACTTCACAAATATAAAATAAGCATTTGCATTTACTTACAATTTGATATTTTCTAGTTGGATATATATGTGATTCTACTGAACATCCATCAAATAATTCAAGGATATGTCCTGACGGCTGGTAACCTTGATATAGAATATTTTTTCTTGTATCTAGCTGTCTCACTAATTCTTCAACAGGGGTACATTCATTTTCTAATTCTTTCTTTACATGTCTCGGCAAAAGTGATGTATCAGCAAATACGAGTCTTTCAGATAATACCTTTCCTTTGTAAGAAATAGAAGACACACGATAAAGACATGTTCCATTATGATCAAAAAAGTTTTTCACTTCTTTTGGAATATATTCCCTCTCCAACATTTCTTGTTCAATCACATGAAACTGAACGCTGTCTTGAATGATGTTTTCTAACGTTTCCATTGATGATTTATCATAAGAAAACACGATATCTTTTATGGCTTTTGCGGCTGTCATATCAGCAGCTTCGTTTCTTTTACTTTCCGTTACTAACACGACCAACACCTCTTTTATCTTTCTGAACTTTTGTATATTGGCAATCTCTCTTCTTCGTAAAAATAGAGAAGAGACCTAGCATTTCGCTGTTGAAACTCTGTTATTTCTTTATTTAACACTGCCAATGATGCGATGTATCCAAAACCTAATTGTACCTCCATCATGACTGTATTTTCTAAGAGTGATGATTTTTCCTTAAAAACAAGTAGTTTAGGAGCATCATTGGGTGCTGAGACTGTAAGATGAGTTGGCGAGATCATCAGTCCTTCTCCAGTAGCCTTTAGTACAGCTTCCTTCCGTGTCCAATACGTTAAGAACCCTGCAATCTTTTTTTCATCTGGCAATTGCATAACGTGCATCATTTCCGTATCTGTTAATACACCTGTCGCCATATTCATAACATCAATATTCGGCGTTATTTGTTCAATATCTATCCCAACAGGCGCAGAGGCTGTAAATGCTACGACAACATACTCCCCAGAATGCGATACGGATAATTGCGGCATACCATCTGGTAATTGCGGCCTTCCATGTGCTAACTTACAAACTGGACACATCCGATCTATTGGTACTTGAAGCGGAGACACACTCAGATGTTTTCCAAGTACGAGACGACTAATTACACAACCGATTACAAAGCGGGCGCGGTCCGCTTCATGATGAAACGAATTTGCCTTTTTTCGTTCCTCTTCATTTAATAAATGAAAATGCCATGGTTGTAAGTCTGATATTTGTGCCCACCATATTTGACAGTTACGATGATGAAGTTTCGGAATGAAATCTCCATCCTTCCAAGCTATCACTAGCATCCCCCCTTTATATCTTCTACAATCTCTTCACTCCCTTACCGCTTTTTTATTTCATTGTATAGATGTTTGTTCTCCTTTTTTGCTTACGCTCTCATCGCGAATACGTAATGCAAATAATAATGCGATAAACAAAAAGCCAGCTGCGGTACATAAAGCAATTTGATAAGCTGTAATATTGATTTGTCCAACTACCATTTCACCTGCAATATAACTTTCCAGCGCTAACATACTAGCAAGAATCGCAACACCTATTGCAGAACCTAAGCGATTTTGTACATGAAATATCGTTGTAGCCCTTCCTATAGAAGATGACTGAATATGCTGAAAAGCAGAAAATTGTACCGCCCCGACAGAATGTCCTAAGAAGAAACCTATTCCAAACAATAGTAGACGAATGAGCCACGGGTTTGTTTCATTCGTTACAAAGCTTAACAAAACGAATAAAATAGCCGCACATAGTAAACCGATAGAAATGAGTCTTTGCGACCCTATTTTTCTATAAGACCATGGTACGATTTGTGATGAAATCATTAATCCAATTGCCTCTGGAAATGTCGTCAAACTTGTAACTCTTGACTAATCGTCTGAAGCGCGACATTCACAATCGTTGCATCCATGGAAGCCATAAACATCGCTATAATATATACAACAGTAACAACCATTTTTGGATTCATTCTTACTTCCCTACTGATACATATTCAAGTTGATGAAGACGCTTTGGCATCATATCCGTCCAGTGTAATTCAATATATGTTAGACAAGCTTGCCTACTATCATTGTCATGCACAACGCTCCAACCAGCTGGTACATCAAGAAAAGCCGGCCAGACAGAATGCTGGCCTTCTTCATTTATTAACACTTTATACATATCATTATCATTTTCAAATGGATTCGTCATATATGATTACTCCTTTCTTTTCTTGTAATCTATTCGCTAAAACTTTTCCAATTTCAGCAAGTGGTTCCGGCTGACATAAATCTTTATGCCGGCAGTCAATATCATATTGTTCTATTTCCCCTTCTATATAGCTAGACCACGTGTCCGGTGAAATAGGATCAAACCATTCTGGTATCATTGTCGATCTGAAAAAGATAAGATTCCCTTTAAATTTCTTTGGAACATATTTTCCTAATAGAGTAACAGAATTCACATATGTTTCTTTTAAATTCAAAATGGTTGTCTTTTCTAGGTTGGCTAATGCACTTCCATCCTTATGAAGAATTTCAATGGCACTTTCCATATTAAGTGGTTTCCCATCCATATGATCTGGATCATAACCACCTAAAGCTAACAATGCGATAAGTGCCTCTTCTTCAGTAGGCGCCTCTGTATTTGGTAAGAAATGCCCCGGATACGAATCAAGCATCACAAGCATTTCAACTTCTTCGCCTTCACTTTGTAAATGCGTCGCCATTGCATGAACAACATTTCCTCCAAGCGACCATCCTAATAATCTATATGGACCATGCGGTTGCACTTCACGAACATGTATAAGGTAATCCGTAGCCATTTCCTCTAATGTTTTTGGAAGCTTTTCTTTTTTGGAGATACCGCGTGCTTGTAACCCATAAATTGGATACTCTTTTCCTACAGATTTCATTAATCCTGCATAACACCAGCTCAGTCCTCCCGCTGGATGAACACAAAATATCGGCAATTCTTCCCCGCTTGTTCGTAAAGGTAACATGACATCTAACGCACTTTGATTCGTTCCCATATCAAGTCTTTCCGCAAGAGCGGAAACTGTCGGCGCTGTAAATAAATGACCGATATTTATTTCTATACCTAACGCCTCTCTAATACGGCTCATTAGCTTTACAGCAAGCAATGAATGTCCGCCGAGTTCAAAGAAACTATCGTCAATTCCAATTCGAGGCACTTGTAACACTTCTGTAAATATGTCACATAATAGTTCCTCTTTCGGTGTTCTTGGTCCTCGGATTCTATTCGATACTGTAAATTGCGGAGCTGGTAACGCCTTTCGATCTAACTTTCCATTTGGAGTTAATGGTAACTGATCGATTACAACAAAAGTGGATGGCACCATATAATCTGGTAGACTCTTCCCGACATATTGACGCATATGAACTGTTTCTATCTGTATTTGTGGTGACAGAACGATGTATGCAACTAATCGTTTATCACCTGGCTGATCTTCCCTCACAATAACAGCGGCTTGTTCTACCTGTGGATGTTGCATAATTGTAGCTTCAATTTCCCCAAGTTCAATGCGGAAACCGCGAATTTTAATTTGGTGATCTGCCCGACCTATGTAATCTAATGTTCCATCTTGCCTCCAGCGCGCCAAGTCCCCAGTGCGATACATGCGAGTCCCTGGCTCTCCGTATGGATTTGCTATAAATCGCTCTGCCGTTAATCCAGCGCGCCCTAAATATCCATGTGCAAGCCCTGCTCCAGCCACATACATTTCCCCGATAACTCCAGGTGGTACAGGCTGCAAATAAGAATCTAATACGTAAACTTTCAAATCTGGTATACTACATCCAATTAAGCTATTTGCTCGTAAGGATACTATATTTTGATCCAGTTCCATATAACTTACATGTACAGTTGTTTCCGTAATCCCATACATATTAATGAGCTTTGGTGCATGCTCTTTATGACGGCTGTACCAATCTTCTAGGCGGCTTAATTCTAGCGCCTCCCCGCCAAAAATGATATAGCGTAAAGAAAGCTGTTTGCCTAATTCTATGTTTTCGCGATCCGCCTGCATCAGTTGATAAAATGCGGACGGTGTCTGGTTTAAAACAGTTACTCTCTCCTTAACAAGAAGATGTAAAAATTCCTGAGGTGAACGACTGACCGTATGCGGTACAACGACAAGCCGACCTCCATATAAAAGCGGTCCCCAAATCTCCCAAACTGAGAAATCAAATGCATAAGAATGAAACATTGTCCAAATATCTGTTTCATCAAATTGGAACCAATGATCCGTTGCACCGAATAACCTTACAACATTTTGATGCGGAATCATAACACCTTTTGGCTTTCCTGTCGAACCTGATGTATAAATAACATAAGCAAGGTGCACCGGTAATAAAGGTTGGATTCGTTCTACATCCTCAATATCCTCGGTACAATATTGATCGATCGCATTCCTTGTTTTCACATCATCAATAACAATTACATTGGTCGCTTGATACTCTATTTCAACTTCTGTACTTGTAATGATACAAACCGGCTGTGCATCACTTAACATAAATGAGATTCGATCTGCTGGATAATCAGGATCTAACGGTAAATATCCTGCTCCTGCCTTTAAAACGGCTAATAAGCTAATCATCATATCAAGTGATCGCGGCATTGCTAGCGCAACGATTTGCTCTGGCCCTACCCCTTTTGCAATTAATAAACGAGCTAACTGATTTGCCTTCTTATTTAACTGTTCATAGCTTAATGTTTTCCCCTCAAACACAACAGCAGTTGCACCCGGAGCCTTGCGAACTTGCCGCTCAAACAGTTCTGGCAACGTCACTTCAGCTGTAGTTTGAAAACCACCATTCCATTTTTTCAAAATCGTGCAATATTCTTCTTCTTCTAAAATTTCTAAACGTCCAATCTGTTTCTCTGGATTCTCTACCGCATCTTCTAACAGTCGAATAAACCGCGTTACAAATTTTTGAGCCGTCTCATATTGAAATAAATCTGTACGATATTCTAGTAAACCTTGTAATCCATTCGCGTTTCCTTCTTTAGTACTTTGCTCACTTAGTTCAATCGTCAAATCAAATTTGGCAGCGCCTACGCTCTGAATCTCAAGCGTTGTATCTACATTTGGAATATCAAATGTAGCTTCCGGTGTATTTTGAAAAGCTAGCATAATTTGAAAGAGCGGATGACTATTTCTCGAACGTACAGGGTTTAATACTTCCACAAGTCGCTCAAATGGAACATCTTGGTGTTCATAAGCAGCAAGATTTCCTTTTTTCACTCGATTTAATAGTTCTACAAAAGTCGGATCTCCTGATGTATCTGTACGTAAAACTAATGTATTTATAAATAAACCAATCATCTCACTAAGAGCATCATCATTGCGTCCAGCTACCGGACTACCAATTGGAATATCCGTTCCAGCTCCTAATCTTGTAAGTAATGCCGTAAGACCTGCTTGCATTACCATAAATAGACTCACACCATGCATGCGAGCTAGTTCTAATAAACGTTTGTGTAACCTTGAATGAATATGAAAATCTATCGTATCCCCGTGATAACTGATTTCAGCAGGACGTTGATAGTCTGCAGGCAACTCAAGTTGATCTGGTAATCCTTTTAATTTTTCTTTCCAAAAATCAATTTGTTTTGAAATCAGACTATCCTTTCTCTCTTCATTTCCTAATAGTTCTTGTTGCCAAAGAGCGTAATCAGCGTACTGCATCGGAAGAGTTTCCCACTGCACGACTTCACCTTGACAACGAGCTCTATACGAAGTAGCAAGATCTTTTGTGAATGGGCTTAAAGACCAACCATCCCCTATAATATGATGTAATAAAATAAGGAGTACATATTCATTTTTCCTAATTTCAAATAGTTCAACGCGCATGGCAGGCTCTGTAGCTAAATGAAAGCTATATCGAACCGATTCAGCAAGCAAATCAGATAAATCCGCTTCCGTAGTCTGCGTTATCATAAGCTTAGGTTTCGCTTCCTCTATTGTGAGAATTTTCTGGTGCGGGGTTCCAAATCGATCTGGAAAGATCGTTCTGAGCGTCTCATGGCGTTCTACAATATCGTAAAACGCACCTTGTAATGCTTCTTTATTTATTTCACCAGACATACGAATCACTAACGGAATATTATATGTTGGACTTGGTCCTTCTAAACAATTCAAGAACCATAAACGGCGCTGCGAAAAGGAAAGAGGAATTTCCTTCGGACGCTTCATCTTTTTCAAAGCTGGCCTTGTACTTTTTGCACCATCTAACTGTTTCGCAAGTGCAGCAACAGTTGGCGCCTCAAATAATTTACCAATTCCTATTTCTACACCTAACATGTCCCGAATGCGTCCCATTAACCGGGATGCCAAAAGAGAATGACCGCCCATTTCAAAGAAATGATCATCTATCCCGATTCGTTTAAGGCCAAGCACTTCCGCAAAAAGATTACATAAAATTTCCTCTTTCGGGTTTCGCGGTACTCGTTCACTTGTATTTACACTGAAATCAGGTGCTGGCAGTGCTTTTCGATCAATTTTCCCATTTGGTGTTAACGGTAATTTCGACAATACGATAATAGCTGAAGGAACCATATATGCCGGTAAGTGCTCCGCTACATAAGAGCGAATGTCTGTAGAATCAGCAGATTCCCCTACAATGTAAGCAACGAGCCTTTTATCTCCTGGTTGATCTTCTCTCACAAGTACAACTGCTTGTTGAACAGCTGCATGCTGATGGAGTACTGTTTCTATTTCAGCTAACTCTATACGGAAACCGCGCATTTTAATTTGATAGTCCGCACGACCAATATATTCGAGATAACCATCTCTACGCCATTTGACAAGATCACCCGTACGGTACATCCGCGTTCCTGGTTTCCCATAAGGATTTGCCACAAATCGCTCTGCTGTTAAATCTGGTCTTCCTAAATATCCGTGAGCAAGCCCTGCTCCAGCAATATACAATTCTCCTACTACCTCTGGCGGAACCGGTTGCAAGCTGGCATCTAATACATATACTTCTGTATTCCAAATTGGTTTTCCAATGGGAGGTATGTGTGTGTTCGTACTATTCAGATGCATTACTGTAGACCAAATGGTTGTTTCTGTTGGTCCGTAAAGATTTGTAACATCACAATTTAATTCTTTTAATTTTGCTGCTAATGCATTGGGAAGTGCTTCACCACCTACGAGAGCACGTATCCCCTTTATACTTTCCGGATTATCTGTAACAAGCATTTGCCAAAGCGATGGTGTTGCTTGCATAATCGTAATTTTTTCTTTTTGTAATACTTCCGCTAAAGTAACTGAATCTTGGATTTCTTCTTTTTGCGCAATTCTAATACTTGCACCGCTTATAAGCGGGATATACATTTCTAATGCTGAGATATCAAAGGCAAAAGTTGTAACGGCTAGTAAACGATCGTTTTCCTGTAGTGAAAATGTATCCTGCATCGCTAATAAGAAATTGCTTAAACTTTCCATTGAAACAACCACACCTTTTGGTTTGCCAGTTGACCCAGACGTATAAATTGCATATGCAGGATTTAAAAGACTAGAAGCATGTCGCGTTTCTGGATTGATACAAGGATACTGTTGCAAATTTCTCTTCATTACTTCACGATCTACTACAAACGTCTCCACCTTTCGCTCATCAGGTAAATTCTCCAACACGGAAGATGTTGTAATCATGCAAATAGGATTGGCATCACTGAGTATATATTGCACTCGATCAGCTGGATACTCAGGATCTACTGGTATATATGCGGAACCAGTCTTTAGTACTGCTAACATTCCAATTAGCATGTCGACTGTCCTTGGAAATGCTAAGGCTACAAATTGTCCCGGCTGCACCCCTCGTTCTAACAAGAAATGCGCTAGCTTATTTGCTCGTTCGTTTAATTCTTGATAAGTCAGTTGCCATTCTCCGCCTACTACCGCTGTTGCACTTGGTGTTTGGTTCGCTTGCTTCTCAAATAAATTTGGCAGGCTGATACGTTCTTTTTCTACAGAAGTTTCATTCCACGCTTGTATTACTTGATAGCGTTCATTTGGAAGTACTACTTCCATCTTACCAATTGATTCAGTTGGATTCATATGTGTTAGAGTTTCTAAAAAATGCATAAATCGTTCTTTATGAGCCGTTACATCTCCTTCGCTATATACCGCAGGATTTGCATCAAAGTGAAACATGAATTCATTCTTATCAAAATGGTTATATACATGTATAGAAAGATCGTCTACAGGTCCCGCTGACAGATTGTGTTTCACTCCAAGATTTCCAGCGAAATTCAAACGATAATCAAATGGCATCACATTGATGATCGGACCAAATAATCGTTGGTTTTCTCCTAACAATTTAAGATCGCGGCGAAGTTCTTCATGACGATACTTTTGATGAAGACGTATTTCGCGTATTTCATGAGCGACTTGCTCAGCAACTTCAGCAAAGCTCATATGAGAAGATAAGGATACTCTAAGCGGAACGACATTCATCACCATACTTGGTGTATGAATGGATGCTGATCCTAAACGCCCCATCATCGGTAATCCTAAGACAATATCTTTGGTGCTTGTTAATTTATGAAGATAAATAGCAAGTGCAGCGATAATCAAGTCTGGCCAATTTACATTGCACTCCAGCGCTACTTGCTGTAATGATTTTGTTTGCAAATGCGATAAAGAAGCTGTTTGACGTAAAAATTCTTTCGATGCTTTAGATGTATGTTCAGCTAAGCTTATCACTTCTGATAAATCTTGAAATCGTTCTAACCAGAAATTGCGGTCTTTCTCAATTTGAGAAGAGTTTCGATATGCAGCATCTTCCGCTAACACTTGTTGTAAAGAACCGAATGGCTTCTCATGATACGATTGCTGATTCATTAACCTCGTATATACTTTTGCTACTTTTTGGACAAGTAACGAGAAACCGTATCCATCCATTACAATGTGGTGAATACGCTGATACCAAATAAAATGATCAGATGCTACTTGGAATAATGCTTCGGTAAACAACTTGTCTTTTTGTAAATCAATTGGTATGGATATATTCTCTTTCATCCACATTTCAGCCGCACGTTTCGGATCATCTTCTGAACTGACATCGATGAAATGCATATGAAAATCTGAAGAATCAGCAATGACTTGCCATAAGCCCGCTTCATCTTCTTCAAAATGAACATGTAATGCTTCTGCTTCCATTACAACAGTACGGACTGCTAATTCAAATATTTCGGGATTCACTACCCCATGTATCTCCACATATTCAGCTGTATTATAAATTGGATTATCTGGATCAAGTTGCTGCGCAAACCACATTCCGGATTGCGCAGACGACAAAGAATAGCGAACATTTCGACAATTAGACATACTGTATGACCCCTTTATTTTGTAATCTGCAATTTACAGTACTCTTTCTTTTTGTGATGCTATCATTCGAAACCAGTCTGAAATGGTTGGGTGTTCTGCCAAATCAGCGAAAGTAACTTCTACACCAATTTGGCGCCACTTCTCTACTAAACTCATTAATCTAACAGAGTCTAATCCGCGATTTAGTAAATTTTCATCATTTGCAATATCTGCTGGGGACTCGCGCAGTAGCTGGGCGACTTGTTCACGTATCATTTGTAGTGTAATGGCTGATTCATTTTCCTCTTTTAAACGTTGGAAATCTGTTAATACTGCATTCGTTGTTGTTGTTACCGCACATCGATCGGATGCATATTGCATGGCTTGTCTATGATGATCGAATGAAAAATCGGCAACTGCATCAGCGATGAAGAAAGGTTGAATCCCATCCATAAACGCTTCACATGCTGTTAAGAGACATCCAATATGTGCATATACACCGCAAATGATTAATTGATCACGACCTTGTTCATGCAAAATTTCTAATAAATTTGTCTTTTTAAAGGCACTATATCTCCATTTTGTAAGAAAAATATCATGGTCATCAGGTGCAAGTTCATCAACAATTTTCTGTTTATATGGTCCTTCTGGAATACCAGCACCCCAAAAATCTTGTAATAACCCCCTTTGTTCCAATGTTTGTCCACCTGGCTGTGCAGTGTAAATAACGGGTACATGAAGTCCCTTACAAGTTTGTCTTATTCGCTGAATATTAGAAATGAGCTCTACTTTTGGAGATTCTTCATCACAGTACGCATCAAGAAAATATTCTTGCATGTCGTGAATAAGAAGTGCTGCACGTTTTGGATCTAGTTTCCACGTTACTTTATTCATTGGTAAATCTGATTCAGTTGGCATTTTATATATGGAGATAGCAGGAATCGCCATCTAATCACTTCCTTTCAAGTTAATTGAATATATGATGAAAACATTATGAATGAATGGTAGACTGTAATCTTTCAGCAATTGCTTTTCGTAAGTCTTTCTTACTTACTTTCCCTACACCAGTTTGCGGAAACGCTTTAACAAATTCAATTCGATCCGGAATTTTATACGCCGCAATTCCGCGTTCTCTTAAAAATGTTTTTAGCTCTCCTACGGATGGCTGTTGTCCGCGCGCGATGATGAAAGCACAAGTACGTTCTCCTAAATACTCATCAGGCATTGATACAATTGCAGCATCATGAACGGAATGATGGGCTAACAGATGATTTTCTACCTCTTCTGCTGCTACTTTTTCCCCTCCGCGATTAATTTGATCTTTATCGCGACCTTCGACGACTAAATACCCGTTCTCATTTATTTTCACGAGATCACCTGTACGATAAAAACCATTAGGTGTAAAAGATTTCGCATTATGTTCTTCCGCTTTATAATAACCGCGAATCGTATAGGGACCACGAGTTAATAGCCTTCCCACTTCACCCGTCTTTACGTCACAGTCATTTTCATCTACGACACGTACTTCATCAAACTCTGACATAGGTCGCCCTTGCGTATGAATAATCATTTCTTCAGAATCATCAAGTCTTGTATAATTGACTAACCCTTCTGCCATGCCAAATACTTGTTGCAATGTACACCCAAATGTAGGACGTATACGTTTCGCAGCTTCTGCGCTAAACTTTGCACCTCCAACTTGCAAAACTTGAAGGCTAGATAAATCATTATGGCGCGATGCTTTTGCATCCAGCCATATCATCGCAAGCGGCGGTACAAGCGCTGTAATTGTGACGCGTTCCTTCTCAATTAAAGCAAACGCTTCATCGGGACTCCCTCCAGAAGCGAGCACAACCCTTCCCCCAGCATAAAATGTTCCGAGAGTTCCTGGTGAGCTGAGCGGGTAATTATGAGCAACCGGAAGAACAGCGAGATATACACTATCTTCATTCAATCGACAAATCTCAGCGCTTACTCGTAAACTATAAATATAGTCATCGTGTGTTCTTGGAATGAGTTTCGGTAGTCCTGTTGTCCCTCCTGATAGTTGTAAGAAAGCTACATCGCTAGATTTCACTTCAGGTAAGTCAACTGGTTCTCTATATAAATCATGAATTCCAACAAACTCTTCTTCCTCACCAACAACAATGATATGCTTCAATGTCGGTACTTTTCTTTTCACGTCTCTTGCAAGATTTCGATAGTCAAATCCAAGTTGTTTATCTGCAATAATATAAGCAGTAGCTTCAGCAAATTCACAAAAATAACAAATCTCGCTACTTCGATGTGCTGGCAGAGCGAACACCGGAAGAGCCCCAATTCGAAAAAGTGCAAAACACACTTCAAAAAACTCTATAATATTGGGTAACTGAAGAACGACACGATCTGTTTTTTTAATCCCTAGCGATAGAAAACCCGCGGCTAAACGATCCACTCGTTTATCAAATTCTTTATAACTTATATGATGTTCCCCGCTCGTCAATGCAATGCGTTCACCATACTTGATAGCCCGTTCTCTGAGCATTTCTCCAAACGTTTCTCCGCGCCAACAACCGGCTTCTCTGTACCGATTTGCAAATTCTTTAGGCCATTCATAACATCCTGATAACATCATTTATCCCTCCAATGAGTCCTCATTTAATCCCATAGCTTGAAGCATCGTACGGAATTTAGCTGATGTTTCTGCTAATTCATCCTCAGGCTTTGATTCCGCAACAATACCGGCTCCGGCATATAAACGAAGTGAATTCTCTTCTACTTCTGCACAGCGAATTGTTACAATCCATTCCCCATCACCATTTATATCACTCCAACCAAGCATGCCCGTGAAAAACTCTCGATCAAATGGTTCAATTTCTTGAATTGCTTCACGTGCTTTTTCGGTAGGTGTTCCGCAAACAGCAGGTGTCGGATGAAGTGCGGATGCTAATTCTAATGCAGAAATAGATTCATCCAGTAGCGTCCCTTTCACTTCTGTAGATAAATGCCACATCGTTTCACTATGAATGAGTGATGGTTTTTCTGGCACATGTAACGTACGGCAATAGGGACGAAGCGCTGCCGCCACTGCTTCTACAACAACCGCATGTTCATGTAAATCTTTCGCTGAGGAAAGTAATTCTTCTGCTCGCCTCTTATCTTCAGCAGGATCTCCACTTCGAGGTCTAGATCCTGCAAGCGGGTTAGAAATAACTTGCATTCCTCTTCTTGAAACAAGCAATTCGGGACTAGCTCCTATCAAGGTCCGAGTGCGTTTCTGCTTTGTATCATCCTCATTATTCGGTAAATCTACCGCAAACGTATAACCATGTGGATTGTGTTTTGCTAAATCATATAGCAATTTCTGAACATCAATTTCCCTTGAAGAATAAACATCTAACAATCTTGATAAAACGATTTTTTTTAAGTCACCACTCTTTATTTTTGCTATCCCTTGCTCCACACCACGCATATATTCTGAAGGCATTGGGATTGGCTTCATTTTAAATTTATGTACAGAGGAAGAGTCCTGAGTTTGTTCTCCAACATCCCACTGTAAACGATCTGTAACTCTTGTTTCCTGAGGAACAATAAGTTGCATTGTTTTTGTTCGATCAAAAGGTAGCGCCCCTACTACAATGGGATTTTGATGTCCCGCTTGTTTTGCACTTTTTAATACAGATTGAACAATCTCAGGGAAATTTTTTGCCTGACTATGCTTAACTGTGGCAAATGTTCCTTCAGCTAGCATCGTTCGATATGGTGAAGTAAAAAAGAACGAAGACCCAGCTTTGTAATCTCGCAATAAACTTGTCGCTAATTCGTTTAAAGTAGCTGTATGATTCATAATTTGAAATTCCTCCCGTAATGACTTTTTAAACTCCTAAAGTCGCACCACCATCGATACATAAATTATGCATCGTAATATGACTTGCCTTATCTGAAGCTAAAAATAATACTCCTTCAGCAATTTCTACAGGTGTCGCTATTTTTTGAAGTGGAATTCCCAATCTATATGTATCTTGTGAACCTGCAATAATCCTTTCAGGCCCATTTTTATCTGTCCAAAGTTGCCGCTGCATCTCTGTTTCGGTTGAACCTGGCGAAACTACATTACAGCGAATATTGTACTCTGCAAGCTCTAGTCCTAAACATTTTGTAAACATCGTTACCGCCGCTTTTGATGCTGCATATGCCGCCATCCCTATTCTCGGAATATTTGCTGCATTTGAACCAACCGTCACAATTACGCCAGACTTTCTCCCCATCATACGTTTACTAACTGCACGTGATATATAAAACACACCTGTAGAATTGACAGAAAAAGTGGCATCCCAATCTTCATCACTAAAAGATGGAATTTGACCCATTCGTAAAATACCAGCAACATTTACTAAAATATCAATAGATCCCATTTCATTTTCAATTTGATCTACTACTCTTTCTACTGCCGCACGGTTACTGACATCTAATTGGAACGCTTTCAAAATTGTTCCTTCTAATTCATGAGAATGTGAAAGTAATTGAAGAGCTGAAAGGTTTGTATCTACAGCAGCAACTTCAGCCCCCCTCTCAGCAAGCATACTGGCCACTGTTTTACCAATTCCTTGGGCTGCCCCAGTAACTAAGGCTATTTTCCCCTTGAACTCGTTACAACTCATATCCCCAAGTCCTTTCTTTTTAAAATCGATTTCTTATTCCTGTCTAACATGAGAAAATAAGATCCCTCGAATCGATATTGATAATCATTATCAATTTTATCTCAACAAAAATAATATACATAGTAAACTTATCTGTCAAGTATAGATTTTCGTATTTTTACTTTGATTTTCGAAATCACTTCAATTGATAATGATTTTCATTTTCTTCACTCACAACGAAATGATAATGTTTCTCGATAATCTTGTCAATATTTTTTTATTTTTCAGATAAAACTTTTAATTATATTTATATAGTAAAATATTAATATCATCTATTATAAAAACAGTCATTTGCTCAAAAACTGTACCTTTTCCCTCTGAAACAAGTATATTTATATTTACACTTCAACCACAGACATGATAAAAGTAGCAATTTACTACATTTTTAAATTCATATTTTCTCAACAAATATCTGAAAATAATAACTGACAAATTCATCCCTATTATATATATTGAAGTCTTACTGACGGGATAAATGACATATGAATATTCAATTTATAAACTAAATGTAAAAAATGTTCATAAAAACAAAAAACTACTAGTTCATGCTAGTAGTTTCAAAAATAGTATTTATCGCATTCCATTCTCCCACTTTTTCATTTTTTTCTCCATTCATTTTCATTTTCCGTTAGTTTATAAAATAAAGCGAGTGATACGAGAATCACATCTATACACTCTTCCTTGACATCATTCATTTCTAATTTCCTATATTCACTGCCGTTTACTTTTAAATAAGATACTACTGCTTGAGATGTCTCACCAGCCTCTTCGGTTAATTTTAAAACCATTTACTCTAATGTTTTTGGTTCTTGTTTACTAAGTAATTTTATTTTTTAATAATGTATCCATAATGTCCCCTCTCTCGTATTTATTATTTATATCATTAAAATGTGTCTAATCGGCTACATAACTGTGTTAATGAAGCATGAGCTATGTTTTGACTTAACCAAACACATATAGCTACTAAGTCTTGTGCACGATATTTACTTCTTCGTTGAACAAATCCTACTTTTCTAGCTAACTAATCTAAAGCATATGGTGACATATACCGCTGTAATTCTTCAGAAAATAATTGTAGTTCATCAGAAATCGATAGATTCATGCAAAAACGCCATCCTTCCTGTATATTACTTACAAAAGAATAGCGTTTTTCTCATTATATAAACATAAATTTAAATTAAATTGATAGCAATGAATCAGAACCTCTAAATAGATAATTCCCAGAGTTCTTCAAGAAGTTCTTGATTAGACAAGGTTTGTTTCCGAGTTTTTATTAATCTAAATCCATTATTTTTATAAATGTGTCTTGCAGCTTTAAGATCATTGTTAGTCCAGAGTATGATAGTCTTATAATGTGTCTGCCGACAAAAATCAATTGCCGTTTGTACCAATTGATTTCCAAACCCAGCTCCTCTTAAATTTGGATCAACAAGAAACATCCCTAATTGAGCCACATTTTCATTAACCTTTTTTATACTTATTGAACCTCTTCGTTCTTTATCAACTTCTAAAATCCATATTCGTTCTTTTATGATATCAGCTCTTTCTATAAAGCCTTCCATATTTTTTGAAATAAAATCTCTAAAAGATAAATCATAATTATATTCCTTATTGTACAGCTCGTAATGTGAATTAATTATATAATTAGTATCCTCTAAGTTAAATGTGCGAATCATTCTCTCACCTTTTTTACTTTTATTAATACTCGTTCCATATGAAATTTATATAATACATACAGATTACTATAATTGATTTTTACACAAGCACTTGACTATCGCGGATTTCTTTTGAATTTTTAAAGACACAAAACTAAAATATTGTCTTGCTGAAGATGGGATAGATACCTATTCAAGGAATATTTTGAAATTATAGTTTCTGTTTTATTGAATAAAGAATTAATTTCCAATTCAATCTTCTGCCAACATTCCATAAACAATATGATCAACGTAATGGTCATAGAACCATTCTGCTTTTCTTATCCGACCTTCCTTAATAAAACCAAGCCTCTCTGGAATAGCTCTACTTTTTTAATTTTCTACAGCTACTTGAATCTCTACTCTATTTAAATTCAACTCAGTAATAGCATGATTTACAAAAGCTCTACATGCTTTTGTCATTAACCCTGAACTCTCAAAATCTTTCCCTAACCAATATCCTATGCTTGTAGATCTGTAAGGACACTTGATCGTGATCGTTTATTAATCTGAGATTTGTCATTACATACTTCACAAGAACAGATCATACGTGGGACACCTTAAGCATCACCACTTCCTAAAAAAGTAATATTTACCATTCCTTAATCCTCCTCTTAATATAAATAAACTTCTTGAATAAATATTAATGGTCCTAATCAGTCAAATTGGGAGTGTCATTGTGTACAATAGGATAGTATCCTCGCATTAATTTTACAGTTATTATAAAATCATTTAATATATATCAACACATTAAAAATCCAGAATCTTGTCCATGAGAAAGATTAGTTAAATAGATTTATAATTATATTATATCAAATAGGAAATTTTTACATGAACCTCACGAAACAATGTAAATAAAAATAACTCTTTTTCGTGTCCTCTTTTCTATTCTTTTTCTCATCCATATCTTTTTGTAAATGTACGAAATGATAAATGACTTCCAGATTACTTAAATACAAGCAAAGAAATCTTTTCCCTCCTTCATATTAGCCAATTGCACTACTCCTTGACCAAATGACCAGTTTTCAGCCGATGTCTCGTTTAATATAATAAAAATATCAGCTGTAGAGATGCTTAAATGATTAGAAATAGCTTTTGATATAGATTTATACAACCTCTTTTTCTGATTTATCGTTCTTCCTGGCCCACATGTAATGGAAACGTACATCATGTTTTCTGTTCTCTTTTCCTCTCCTTCTAACAGATAATCCGAATCATAAAAAAATTGATTAGAAGAGTAGGGAAAAAACATTTGAAAATAATCATTTTTAGGTATTTCAAAATATTCAATCAACGAATGGTGAATACTATTACTCACCTTTTTTAATTCTTCTTTCTTCAAAAGACCTTTAGGATAGTAAACGTTAACAAAAGGCATATATTCTCATTCCTTTTCTTATTGTATCGTTTTTGAGATTAATTTCTATTGTGATATATATAAAACTTCATATAATTTAAGGTTGTCTAGTGAGTTAAATTCTGGTTTTTCTCGATAAAAACTAAATTGACTATAGCCCCATTTATCGGGATTATACACTAATACATTCCCCAAACTTTTTTCTGCATTGTTCACATATTGATTATTGGTATTCAATAGAATTCGACTTAACGATTTACTTTTAGAAATATTCCCTGTATATTCAACAACATATCTACTATTATTAAAATTTTTATCCAAATGAATAGATAAAGGAACACCAATATTAATTTGTTGCCATCCAAAGGATTCTAAAATATTGTCATAAAAACCATCAAAGATAAATTTGTTCATTCCCTCATGGTTATTCCAAATATATAATGGGGCATAAGAATTATATAGATTCTTATTTTCCACAGCCTCAGTAATTAAATAAACCTTAAAATTCAGCCCTTGAAACCCATCTGTTTTATGCCCATTCTGTTTTACCCTTTTTCTAATAATCTCCATATCATAATCTTTTGGCAAAATAATCTTATATTGCATCCCAATCATGTTTATCACTCACTTTCGATATTATATATATTATAATAGTTTGGCATTAAGACAGTGTAAAATAGGTATAAATGATGCTCTATATCATTTATAATGATACCTAATAAGGGGTTGAAATGAATGGAAATCAATGATCTTATCATATTTAAAACTGTAGTAAGTGAAGGGTCAATTAGTAAGGCTGCAAAAGAATTAGGTTATGTTCAACCAAATGTAACTGAACGAATTAAAAGATTAGAACAAGAATTAGAAACACCGCTACTACATAGAAATAACAAAGGTGTTTCCCTATTGCCATCAGGCGATATTTTGTTAGATTATACTAATAAAATATTAAATCTAATAGAGGAAGCTAAAAATGAAATTAAAATGAGTGACGCTTCTTATCGAATAGCAACGTCACAGTCTATTTTGTCAGATTATTTAAGTATACGTATCAAAGAAAATTTCAGGAATTATCAAATATATATGGAAAGTAATAATTATTTGCACCAACTATTAAAGAAACAAAGAGTTGATATGGTCATAACTTATGAGGATTACTCTGATCCAGTATTTCAAAAAGCATTTAGTTCAACAATTTCTATGGGTTTACTAAAAGCAAAAGGATTATCCAATATTGAATATTCAAAGGAATTCTTTTTTGTTAGCCATGATAAACAATGTCCCTTTAGAAATTATACAATCGAATTCATAAAGAAGAATAACCTTTCTCAAAAGCAGCTTCAGCAACTAGATTCTTATTCACTTATTAAGGAATTTATTGCTCAAGGAAAGGGATTAGCTTTTTTACCCATTTGTAATGGTAACTTAGAACCAATTAAAGAAGTACCAATAGAAAAAATACCTATTTATTTTTTTACGATTCGAGAATCAAAAAAAATGATTCCAAGAGAGCTATTTGATTAATAAATGAATTTTCCTTGCGTATTAACATCTGAAAAAGGTATGATTTATGCGTCCTTCTTTAATTCATTTTTCAAACATCAGAAGTTCTTTTTCTTTTTTTACGCAGCAACCTTATTTGCACTTTGGGATAATAAATATTCTTAAGTTGATGTGCATGGGGTCACGTCACCAAAAGTATAAATATTGTACATTTAGATATCATTTCATGCTTTATACAGAAAATCTACAGTATTGTTACCGTGAAAATAGTCCTTAACCTAGTTTTATTGGCTGTCCCCCTTTAGAATTCATTTCTGCTATACTTAATTAGAGATGGAAAAAAGTGTGAGAGGGAGAGATAATGAAGCAACTTATCATTTTTATCATATGTTTTACATGTTTAATTTTAACCTACATACCTTTTAAAAAGAAGAAACGTTAAGTATTTACTTTCCCCCTGGTTACAGTAATGCTGATATTGGGCCAAAAAAGGAGAAATAGAAAACAAAGTAAATAACAAATATCTCCTAAAAAAATCAATAGTATTTTGTTGAGAAATATTCACATCAATAACTAATTATTATTAATTTTGGTACAATTATAAAAAAAGAACCAGAGGCCTTAAAATAATGAAAAAAACATTTAAATTCTTTGGTATTTCAGTTGGATTAACATTATTATTGGTAGGCTTTATAAGTGATACTCCTTCAAACACATTGCAAGCAGAACATGGTAAAACTTTTATGCAAAAATCGAGTATTTCACAATATGAGCTTAAAGAACATGGTAAAACTTTTTAATACTAAGATAATCGAGTAGGAGAGGGTGATTCCCCCTCGACCTCTCACACCACCGTACGTACGATTCTGTATACAGCGGTTCAATTAAGTCTGACGAATCATTGAATATCTATTACTCAAACTTCTGAGCCCTAGACTTTCCCAATACGAATTGTCTAGGGGTCTTTGTAGAATTGGACTTTTTGAGATTCTCCATTATTGTTTTCTAGAATGACTCCATTCGTATGCTGTCTGTTTGACGATCCCCCTCTATTTTCCTTTATTTTCTTTAAACAAGTATGCATTAACTATAGAGCCGATTACTGCTATAAATATCAAAGTAACAATAAAAAGTTAAATCTAAGCTAGTTTTTAGCTAAATCTTCTATTGCTTAGAGAGTTTTATAACTCGCGAGTAAGGTTTGAAATTCCTGACTTGTATATTAAGTTCCTAAGTCAGTATGTAGAATAAGACCTTCTGGTGGTTTCTGTGTATAATAAGCATTTTCTAACGCTTTTACTACAAGATTGATTGTCATATTTCGTGAAAATGACGACCCAATATACCAATCGCTTGTCTTTTTGTGACCATTTGCCCAGGTGCAACAAAAATTTCACTAAGAGAAAGATAACGAGAAACCACTCCATTTCCATGGTCAACATACACTCCTAAACCACCACTATTAACATAGCTTGTTTTCTGTCTAACAATTCTAGCTTCCATTGTCCAATGCGATGGTTACTCTACTGCATTGAGCTGTTTACCACCTCATACCGTATAAATGTATCTGGGATAGATTGCGTTGCCCATTTCCGCCCTTCACCCGAAACCATTTCGCCATCTCTCAGGGAAACATAGACCTAATTCATTTGCGAAAAATATTAAACTTTATTAAATTCGGTATTTTTTGTATAATTAAAATGTTTAGATAACTTAAATTTTTAGGAGGTTTTATTTTTTTATGGCAACGTTAGATAAAAAATCCATAGTTGAAAGCGTCCCACAGAAAGGCTTTTTCGGTCATCCAAAAGGCTTATTCACCCTCTTTTTCACAGAATTTTGGGAGCGCTTTTCTTACTATGGAATGAGAGCAATTCTACTCTTTTATATGTATTATGAAGTATCAAAAGGTGGACTTGGAATTGATAAAGCAACCGCTGCATCCATTATGGCCATCTACGGTTCACTCGTATATATGTCAGGCATTATAGGTGGCTGGATTGCCGATCGTCTATTAGGGACAAGCCGAACGGTTTTTTACGGCGGTGTTTTTATTATGTTCGGTCATATTGTTTTATCTTTTCCTGGTAGCATTACTGCCTTTTTTATCTCGATGGCGCTTATCGTTATCGGGACAGGATTATTAAAGCCAAATGTATCAAGTGTTGTAGGAGACTTATATAGCGACGAAGATAAAAGACGTGATTCAGGTTTTAGTATTTTTTATATGGGAATTAATTTAGGCGGTCTTCTCTCTCCTTTAGTCGTTGGTACCATTGGACAACAGTATAATTTCCATCTCGGTTTTGGTGCAGCAGCTATCGGTATGTTTATTGGCCTAATCGTATTTGTTACAACAAAAAAGAAAAACCTTGGCTTAGCAGGCACACAAGTCCCTAACCCTTTAACACCTCAAGAACGCACAAAAGTATTTGGAAGGCTCAGCATTGGTGCTCTTGTCATTATCATCATTGGATATATTACAATTACAACTGGTATCCTAACAATACAACGCTTCACCATGGTTGTAAGTGTGTTAGGTATCATTATCCCAACTTGTTATTTTTATGTCATGTATCGAAGTCCGAAAACAACTGAGGTAGAACGCTCACGCCTTCTAGCATACATACCTCTTTTTATTGCAGGTATTATGTTTTGGTCCATTCAGGAGCAAGGCTCTATTATTCTTGCAAGATATGCTGATGAGCGTACACAATTACAATTCGCTGGATTAGAACTGCAATCTTCATGGTTCCAATCCCTTAATCCACTATTTGTTGTTTTATTGGCACCAGTATTTGCATGGTTATGGATAAAACTTGGAGATCGTCAACCTTCTACTTCTAAGAAATTTTCAGTCGGACTATTTTTTGCAGGAATTTCTTTCCTAATTATGATTATTCCAGCATACATGCATGGTACAGAATCACTAGTAAGTCCAATATGGTTAGTGCTTAGCTTCCTTCTTGTTGTAACCGGGGAATTATGTTTATCACCTGTTGGACTTTCTGCCACAACAAAGCTAGCGCCAGCAGCATTCTCTGCGCAAACAATGAGTTTATGGTTTTTATCTAATGCTTCTGCGCAAGCAATTAATGCACAAATTGTACCGCTATATAACCCAGAAACAGAAATTATATACTTTGGTGTCATCGGTGGGGTCTCTATTCTTTTAAGTGCTGTTTTATTTTTACTTTCACCAAAAATCCAAAGCTTTATGAAAGGGGTACGTTGATCCCTATTAAAAAGAAAGGAGACTTGCTTCATTTGCTAGTCTCTTTATCTTATTATCAGAAAAACTGAACTTAATAAACGTTTATATAGACAGCTATCATGTGATAATCATTCCAGTAAAAAACATAACACATAACTACTTACTAGAGCTGTTTTTGGCTATATTTACCGGTTATAATACCAGAAAGTTCATGTTATCCTTTTATTATCGAAAAGATTTTATTCGATGTAGTTATTCACACAAAAAAACATACTTCTCTTTCCCTTGAATCTCTGTCGCTACAGGGATTCTTTTTCTATACTTTTCAACTGTTATTATTCTCCTCAAATTTAACCTTGTTTTTTATTTCTCAATATACAAACTACCCTATTCATCCTATAAAGTGAAACTTTCATCAGTGAGGCTTTTCTTCATCCCCACTGATGAAACCGAAACTATTTCACCATAAACTTCGCCTGACTACACCCATCCTTCTGCTTGGTTACTTCTAGTACAGCTGGCATTGCGTTTTTCAGCTCTTGTACGTGTGAAATCACACCAATAAATCGCCCTGATTTTTGCAGGTCGATGAGTGCATCTACTGCTTTTGTAAGAGATTCTTCATCAAGTGATCCAAAGCCTTCGTCAATAAACATCGTTTCAATCGAAATTCCGCCTTCATATGCCTGGATTACATCTGACATTGCAAGCGCAAGACAAAGTGATGCGTTAAATTTCTCTCCACCAGACAACGTTTTTACGTCGCGCGTTTGACCTGTGTATGCATCGTAAACGTCTAATCCTAATCCACTTTGACGATTGCGCTTTTCCACTCGTTCGCTTCGTTTTAAATAGAACTGTCCATTTGATAATTTACGCAGTCTTTCATTCGCAATATGAACAATTTGTTCTAAATACTCAATTAAAATGTAACGCTCAAAGGAAATACGGCTTTCATTATCCCCTTTCATTACTTCATATAAATCAACAAGTTCTTGGAAAGCTTTTTCTTCCTCACGAATTTGCTCGTCAATTCGTCTAATATTTTCATATAAGTCAGAGATATATTCCACGGCACTTTGTGCACGCTGACGTTTTTCTTTTGTAATATCAAGCTCAATATCTAACTTTTTCATTTGTTCTTCAATGGATATAATATCCGTCCATTCTTTATCCTGTAATTCATTTGTTAATTCTTCAATTTGCTTCGCCAATACTTCAAGTGATGAATAATATCTTTTAATTTTTTGTTGTAATTCTGCTATTTCTGTATCTGTTCGTTTTGCTTCTTTATACGCAGATTGATCCGGAAAACCACCTTGTTCAAGCTCGTTTGCAAAACGCGCAAACGTCTCTTCTCTCTTCTCTCTCGCATTGTTTACTTGTTTCACAGCACTATCATATTCAGCTTGCATGCGCACATATTCATTTTGCCAATGTTGATAAGCGTCTTGGCCTTTCTTCCACTCATCTTCCATCGTTCGTAACTCTTGCGTTGCACTATCCAGTTTTTGTTTCCATGCTTCAAATGTTTGTAAGTTTTCAGGGATTTTTTGCTGATTATATTCATAAGATGTTCGAAGCTCAATGTATTCTTTCTCTATGCTGTGATATGTCATTTCCATCTCACGTTTTTCCTTCTGCACTTCCTCTAATTGTACTTCTAACTCTTTTACATGTAATGCAAGTTGTTTTCTCTTTTCTTCACTTTCTTTTAATCTATTTACTTCAGCCGCTCGTTGTTTTCCTTTTTGTACTAGCGCATGATACGTATCGACTAACGATTCTGGTTGATAACCACGCTTTTTCACTTCTTCAATTATTTGTTCATACTGCTGACGGTAGAAATTCCATTTTTCCGCTAATTGAAGATATGATTTTTCAGCAATATTTTTCTTTTCTCGCAGCTCATTCAGTTGATTTTCATCAATGGAATCGCCTCGCTCTGTTGCTTTATTTGGATGTGTTGTACTACCGCATACCGGACAAGATTCTCCATCATGAAGATGTAGCGCTAATATTCCTGCTTGTTCATTTAACCAGCGGCTCTCCATCTCTTCATATGTTGTAACAGCAATCTCCATATTTTGAGCCGCTTGCTTTTTTTCTTGCTCATATTTTTCTTTTTCTTCCCAAACGTCATATGCTTGCTTTAATACTTTTGCATCTTCTCGCATATGTGTTAATTCTTCTACTTTTTCTACATATTGTTCAAGCGCAATTTCTAAATGATTTAATTCCTTAGTTAGTTGTTGTTTTTGCGAAATCTGAACTTCTAGCTGTTGTTCAAACTTTTGAATATTCGTTTTCATTCGCTCGCTCTGCGCCTCAGCTTTTTGCATTGTTGATTTTTGTTCTACCAACGAAGTTATAACGGGCTGTAATTCTTCTAGCCTCTGTACATTTTGTTTCAATTCCTCACGCGCAGGTTCTTTCTGTTTTAATTCTTCATATTTTCTTTGTGCAAGCGCAAATGCTTCAGCCGTTTTTTCCTTCTGAACAGTTATTTGGTTCAATGATCGCTGGGCATTCTGCTCACTTTGCTGCGCTTCTTCATACCATTGTTCAAACGGTAGTAATCTTTTTGCTTGTTCTGCTCGTTTAAAGTGTTTTTCTGCGATTTCAATTTGTTCGCGTCTTGCTTCTAAAGCTTGTTGTTGCTCTTTTTTCTGCTGTAAATCTTGAAATTTTTCATTTGTTGATTTTGCTGTATGAAAATGTTCTTCTATTTCTTTTAATTGCTTTGTTTGTGCGATTTGCTGCGCTTGTAATTGTCGAATTTCCGCTTCATAGTAACTCATTTCTTGTTCTAGCGCTTCAATTACTTGATGCGTATTGACATGTTCTTGCTGTACTAAGATCTCTAATAACGAACCGTCTCGAACGGGTAATTGAAAAGCATTTCGGAAATAAATTTCTCTTTCTTTTTGTTTCCCCTGCAAGATGTCTTTCCACTGTTTCCGCTTTTGATCTAGTAATTCACGCATTAATTTATAACGATCCGTTTTAAAAATACGACGCAGAATTTCTTCTTTATTCTCTGTTTCAGATGTTAATAGTTTTCGAAACTCTCCTTGTGGAAGCATAACAATTTGGCTAAACTGATGTTTACTAAGACCTATTAACTCTTCAACTTTTTTATTTACATCTGTCACATGAAAACGATCGACACATGGATTTTTCTCACCGTTGACTACTTCATACAATTCAATTGCATGCCCCGTCACAGTTTTATTTCCTTTTTTCTTATGTCCAAGTTGTCTTTTTATCTCATATCGTTTTCCTTTTAATTGAAATGTCAATTCTACACTCGTATATACATTATCATCAGCAAAATGACTGCGTAGCATACTTGTATCACTTCGTTCTTCTCCGCTAGCTTCCCCATATAGCGCATAACAAATTGCATCAAAAATTGTCGTCTTTCCTGCACCAGTATTTCCTGAAATTGCAAAAATACGATGATCTCCTAAGTCGCTAAAATCAATGACTTCCCTCTGTTTATATGGGCCAAATGCTGTCATCGTCAGCTGAATTGGTCTCATCCTCGTTCACCTTCCCGTTCCTGCACTGTTTGTAACACTTCTAAGAAGAGACGTTCTTTTACTTCGGATAAATCCGTTCCCTTCATTTCTTTATAAAAAGCTTTTAATAAAGATATATCATCCATTTTATGTCTAGAAACAGTGATTTCATCTGTTTCTGTAAGCTCTCGTCTTTGTATCGAACGCTCAACATGCATTGCATTTGGATATACAGATCGAACTTTTTCCATTGGTTGTAATACTGGTGTTTCATCTAATAGCTTTACAAAAACATAGTCTTCACTTGTTGGATGTTTTAATAAATCATCTATTTTCGCTTCTACTGTACGCATTTGACGACGAGGAATCAATAAACGCTTTTCTATTTCAACGTTACCTGTTCCATCTATCTCCACAATATAGTACCCTTTTTTATGTCGTTCTTCTGAAATAGAGTATGCAAGCGGTGAACCAGAGTAGCGAATGGTTTCATTACGAACAAAATGCGCTTGATGTAAATGTCCAAGCGCTGTGTAATGAAACTTGTCAAAATAGTGACTATTTACATACTCGGCACCACCAATTGAAAGCGGACGCTCTGCATCGCTCGTATTTTCCTCTGGTTCACCCGAAGATGTAACAAATGCATGTCCTACAAAGACATGTCTTGCCTCTTTATCCATTCTCTCTGACAGCTCATTTATAAAAATACGCATCGCATCATCATGAGAACGAATATCCTCATTTTTCATAATATGTCTAACAATACTTGGATCAGCATATGGCACTAAGTGAAAATGTACTTCCCCATACTCATCATGTAAAATAACTGGCTCATATGGAAATTGAAATTGACCAACAATATGTAGCCCTTGTTTTTTCATTAACCCACTACCAAAATGAATGCGATCTGGGCTATCATGATTTCCTGCTACTGCGATAACAGGTGTTTGTAAGTCAATCACTATTTTTTGTAATACATCATTTAATAAGTCGACTGCTTCTGTTGGAGGAATTGCACGATCATATAAATCCCCTGCAATAATTACAGCATCTGGTTTTTCTTCTTCTACAGCTTGAACAAACTGTTCTAAAACAACGCGTTGATCTTCCGTCATATATACACCGTGAACAAGCTTCCCTAAATGCCAATCCGCTGTATGAAAAAACTTCATCTTGTCCTTCCCTTCTCTCTTTTAATTTACTGATTGCAATGAAACAAGTTGATAGCTAACAATTGTTTTCTCGTCTTTCCATTCTAACTTTTGAATCATTGCGCTACCAATTCTTTCTTGCTCTGATTTATATAAAGGTAATATCTCATTCACAGCAAATAAGTGATAGCCCTCTAACGTTAATTGAAATATGTTTTCTTCTATATGTAATCTTATTTCTTTTTCATTTGAAATAATTTTTGTATGCATTTCAAACTTCATATAGATACAACCCCTTTTTCTCTATTCACTATACTTTAATAGTATAGTGGGGATTCTAGATTGACAAGGGCATACATCTTCTTATTTCCTCTTTTATTTTTATATCTTTCAATACGGTATGTGAAATTATAATCATTTACAAAAATAAAAATACTTGAGATAGTATTTTTATTTTTGTAAATAATCTTTCATTATATAGTACAATACAGGAATTAAAACACTCACTATAAAAAATGAAAATAAAGCAATAGTATATCCGTCTTTATTTAATATAAAACAAAGTGAAATAGCAATGATAAAAATCGGAAATACAAGACGAACTTTTTCCTTCACTTCTTCTGTCGTATCTGTATGATGAAAATAACGCGTAATTCCTATCATGAGAGAAGACAAAATAATAACCGATAATAGTAAAGGTCCTGGCATTCCGATCTCCCCTTTCTCTATCCCTTATTATATACAAACTAATGATTTGTTAAAAGTTTGATAATTCAGCACTTATGACACCATGCGACTTATATATTACATTTTCTTACATAAAAAATCATTCAACATCATAACATATCTTTTTTTCACACTACAAACTATCATGATTGCTGTTGTAATATTCCGCTTCCTACATTGAAATCCTGCAAATGTTACTCGTCAAAATATGCAAGACATAAAAAACCTAACATTTTGTTTAAACAATGAGACACTTTATCCCGCTATTTTAGGGCAGTAAGACTCCCACCTCAAGATTCAGACAGAAGCAAGGAAGATAGAGCTGCCCGTAGCACCCGCTTGGTGAAGGCTCATAATCGGTGGGGGATGAAGAAAACCCCCATTGATTAAAGTTTCACTTTATTTTCTTTCATTTCGCGTTTTCAAAATTGGCACATTCCTTGCAATGTACAATAAATTATAAAGGATATTTTAGCTTTTATCGAGAAATAAGAAAATGAGAATATTTGTAGAGGAGGATTTAAAATGACTGAAAATGTTTTATTTTCCATTGGTGATCATGGTGTCGCAACCATTACGTTAAACCGTCCCAAAGCACTTAACTCCTTATCGTATGATATGTTAAAATCAATTGGGCAAAAGCTAAAAGAATGGGAAACAAATAATCAAATTGCATTGATTGTCTTAAAAGGTGCTGGATCAAAAGGTTTTTGTGCGGGTGGTGATATTAAAACGTTATATGAAGCTCGTTCAAATGAAGCTGCATTACAACATGCCGAAAAATTCTTTGAAGAGGAATACGACATAGATACTTACATATATCGTTATCCTAAACCAATTATCGCTTGTTTAGATGGAATTGTCATGGGTGGTGGCGTTGGTCTAACAAATGGAGCAACATATCGAATTGTTACCGAACATACAAAATGGGCAATGCCTGAGATGAATATTGGATTTTTCCCTGATGTTGGGGCTGCTTATTTCTTAAATCAAGCACCGGGACACACTGGTCGTTACGTTGCTTTAACAGCTGCCGTCTTAAAAGCTGCTGATGTATTGTATATAAATGCTGCTGATTATTATATGACAACCGAATCTTTATCTGCTTTCTTAACAGAAATCGAAAATATAAATTGGAATATACAAGATGTACATACTACATTAAAGAAAATTATTCTTACCTTCGCAAGTACACCTAATGCAGAAAGTACGCTTGCTTCTATATTAGAAAATATCAATACCCACTTTTCCTTCCATTCAATTGAAGAAATTATCGACTCATTAGAAAAAGATGGTGGAACATTTGCTTTACAAACAAAAGAAACATTATTATCAAAGTCTCCATTCTCATTAAAAGTAACATTAAAGCAACTGAGTGAAGGAAGAAATAAATCGATAGAAGAATGCTTTGCAACTGACCTTATACTAGCTAAAAATTTCATGCGCCACGATGATTTCTTTGAAGGTGTTCGTTCCGTTGTTATCGATAAAGACCAAAATCCGCAGTATAAATATAAAAAATTGAGTGATGTTTCAGATGAAGATGTAAACCGTTTCTTTCACCTTCTACATGTATGATGAAGAAGCTAGATAAACGGCAGATTTGCTGCCGGCATCTAGCTTCTTATTCTTTATTTCAGACAATTCAGTTTTTCTTATTCGTTTATCTCGCTATTTTAGGACAGCCCGATTGGTGAGGCTTCATAATCAGTGGAGGATGAAGAAACTCTTCACTGATTAAAGTTTCACTTTATGTTAAACTATTGTTAACCTAAATTTCATACAATACAAAAAAGAAAGGTAGATGATCATGGAGAACTATTTTCTGTTTATTATTATGTCCATTTGTCTTATTATTTTACCTGGACCTGACACCGCAATGGCGACAAAAAATACGCTTACTTCAGGAAAAATAGGAGGCGTTAAAACAGTTTTCGGCACATGTATCGCTCTTTTCATTCATACGCTCGCTGCTGTAATTGGACTTTCTGCAATTATCGTAAAATCTGCTTTCTTATTTTCCATTTTTAAATATGGCGGTGCCCTTTACCTCGTCTATTTAGGTATAAAAGCACTTTTATCTTTAAAAGACAAAAACAATATAGATGTAAATGAACACTCTATACACCATGCAAATAAAAACAGTTCTTGCTTTCGTCAAGGTTTTCTTACTAACCTTTTAAATCCGAAAGTCGCTGTTTTCTTTTTAACCTTTTTACCACAATTTTTAAATCCGAATTATAATACACTTGTTCAACTTTTCATTATGGGGCTTACTTATCTAGTTTTAACAGTAATCTGGTTTAGCTTCTATATCTTCTTAATTGACAAAATCAGTACTTTCATGAAAAAACCTACTACTCAAAAATATGTTCAAGGACTTACTGGCATTGTACTAATTGGATTTGGTATCAAACTAGCTTTTGAAAAAAGCAACTAAAAAAAGGGTGAGTTGCAAATAAAACTCACCCTTTTGATAATACGCCATATGGAAATAGGATTTCCATATCAAGTAAACCTTTAAAGTTATAGTTTGTTATATTATAGCTTATTTTTCATCCTTAATAATAAATTGTTCAACTATTTTTTCTAAATCCTCCACTTTCTTTTTCATATCACCAGAATTAGCGGAAATTTTTGGATTGATATTACTTGTTTTTGAATTAACTGTCTCGTTTGTCCTGTTCCTTCAAATACTTGCGTTTAATTTTCAGAAACTTCAGATGGATACACATTTACTTCTTCTGTTGCAGCTGATATTTCCTCTGCTGCAACAGACACTGCTTGAATTTGACTTGTAATTCTATTGATATCCTCCATAGCTCGTTCTGCTGTAAGAGCAGATTCTTTTCCTTCTACAGCTTTCTCTGTACCTCTTTTCATAACGAGAACTGTATGTTGCGTATCTTGTTGGAGCGATTGTATCAAATGATTAATTTCTTTGGCAGATTCCTTAGACTGTTCATCCTTTGATGTATAAGAAGTACGTATTGTTAAATTACCTGTAGCAACTTGTCCCATGTCTCTTTGTAATAATGCGATTGGTTTACTAATTGCTTTTCTAAATCATATAATCGATTCCAACAAGACATATAATTGCAAGAACTGAAATAGTAATAAACGTTAATACTGTATTTTTCACATACCATATATTACATACTTACCCGTTCTCACATTAAAACCAGCGCTCTGTGACAACTTTTTTACGTGTATAAAATTGAACACCGTCTTTTCCATTCGTTCCAAGATCGCCATAGAAAGATGCCTTATTTCCTGCAAAGGCAAAGAATGCCATTGGTGCTGGAACGTTAACATTTACACCAATCATTCCAGCATCGATATGATCACGGAATGTTTGTGCATGTTTACCACTTGAAGTATAAATGACTGCGCCATTAGCAAATTTAGATTGATTTGTTAGTTGAATCCCTTCCTCTAAATCTCTTACTCTAACAATACTTAATACTGGAGCAAAGATTTCATCTTGCCAAATTTTCATATTTTGATTTACTCCATCAAAAATGGTCGCCCCAACAAAATATCCACCCTCAACATCTTCTTTTATTTGACGGCCATCTACTAATAAGCTTGCTCCATCTGCTACACCGCTATTAATATAACCGATAACACGTTCTTTATGAGATTCGCGAATTAATGGCCCTACATAATTCTCTTCATGGAAGCCGTCTCCTACTTTTAATTTACGCGTTTCGGATACAAGAGCATCGATAAATTCATCCGCAATTTCATCTAAAACAGCTACAACAGAGCATGCCATGCACCGCTCTCCACTACTTCCAAACGCTGATCCAATGACACCTTGCACTGTCTTTTCAAGGTTGCAATCCGGCATAACAATTGCATGATTTTTTGCACCTGCAAGCGCTTGTACTCGCTTTCCATATTTTGTTCCTGTTTCATATACATAACGAGCCACTGGCTCAGATCCGACAAAGGAAACAGCTTGAATCTCCTTATTCTCAAGAATACTATTTACAACTTCTTTTCCACCTTGCACTAAATTTAATACACCCTTCGGAAAACCAGCTTCATAAAATAATTCTACAAGTCTTTCTGCTAAAAGCGGTGTTCTCTCAGATGTTTTTAATACGAATGTATTCCCACAAGCAATTGCTAGCGGAAACATCCATAATGGAATCATCATTGGGAAGTTAAATGGAGTAATACCAGCAACAACTCCAAGAGGATAGCGCCAAATTGAGCCGTCAATACCACCTGCAATATTCGGAAGCGCTTGTCCCATCATTAAATTTGGAGCTGATGTTGCCAGTTCTACTGCTTCAATTCCTCTTTGTACTTCACCACTTGCATCTTTCAATGTTTTTCCATTTTCTAATGTAATAATTTTCGAAAGCTCATCTTTATTTTCTTGCAAAAGTTGTAGATATTTATATAGCATTCTTGAACGGTTTGGAACGGGTACTTTTGACCATGTCTCATACGCATTTTTCGCAGCCTCTACCGCGCGCTCTACATCTTCTTTTGGAGAAAGAGGAACATATGCAATAATTTTTCCTGTTGCAGGATTTGGAACAGCCTCTACTTCTGTACCTGTAGATTCTACCCATTCACCGTTAATATGATTCTTCACTCGTTTAATTTCTGTTGTAATCATTTTATTCGCTCCTTTTTATTTTTTATTGACGATCATTCGTTTATTATTTATGGCTTGAAATGAATTGTTCACTGATCTTTTTGTATAAAGCAGCCATATCTTTCTCGCCATAACCAGCTTTACTGGTTTCATCATATAAGTCGAGAAGCATTTCACTTATTGGTAAGTGAATCTCACTTTCTTTCGCTAAATCGACTGCAAATCCTAAATCTTTCTTTAATAGATTGACAGTAAATCCTGGCTCATAATTTTCTGGAGCAATAAAGCTTTTATAATTTCGTTCATAAATTCTACTTTGACCATAACTTACATTTAAAATATCAAACATTTTATCTAAATCCACATGATTCTTCTTAGCTAGTATCAGAGCTTCACTAACCCCTGCCGTATAAAAACCAATTAGTAAATTATTAATTAGTTTTACTGTTGTACCGCTATCAATTTGTTCACCCACATGGAAAATATTCGCTCCTAATACTTTCATTACAGGCAACGCTTTTTCATAGACTTCTTTTGAACCACCAACCATAAAGGTTAATGTACGATTCTCCGCGCCAATTACCCCTCCGCTAACTGGTGCAGCTAAAAAGTCTACTTTGTTCTCATTTGCAAATTCTGCTATTTTCTTATTTAGTTGCGGTGCTACTGTACTTGTATCAATGAGTATGATATTTGGATGACTATTCTCAATTAAGCCTTCTTTTCCAAAATAAACAGCTTCAACAGCTCGTGAAGATGGTAAACTTGTAAAAACCAAATCGCACGTTTCTGCTAGTTTTGCAATGGATAAACCGATCATTCCGCCTTCTTTTTCAAAGGAAGCCTCGGCATCTTTATTTAAATCGACACCATAAACCATATAGTCAGATTTCACTAAATTTTTAGACATCGGAAGCCCCATATTCCCTAAACCGATGAAACCAATCTTTTTCATAACAATCTTCCTCCCATTTCATCCACTTTCACTATAAACTCTCTCTTACATTGTGCCCTTACACCACATATTTCCCTCGATTTATAATTGCTTTTGCAATCTCTCTCTTTTTCAGAAATAAATTCGTATATAGAGGCACAGACTGTTGACGAATTTCGTCTAGAATGGAATTCCTTGTTTCTTCTTCTGTTATTGCTGCAGAAAGAAGTATAGTTGCAGCTGATTCTACTTTGCGGTATCCTTCTTCACAAAGTACATCTGTTATGAGCTGTTTTACACGCTCTTTTTCTTCTCTATTTTTACTTACTGCTTTTTTCGTACGTAAAAATGCTGATTCCATTACGTAAACATCTTTCAACATATCTGCGATTACACGTGAATATTCTTGTTCTTGTTCCAGTTTTATGTCAGGAGTTTGAGATAACGTTTTCAAAGATTGTTTCAACAATTGTTTGGACAATAAAATATAGCGATGATTTCTTTCTAAGTTTTCAAACCGTTCTCCTTGTACTTCATGATCCATTTCTTTTAACTGTTTCATTAACATTTTCGCAACTGTTAATCGATTAATTTCATTCGTCCCTTCAAATATGCGACTAATTCTAGCATCACGATATAAGCGCTCCACTTCATATTCTTGCATATAACCGTAACCACCGTGAATTTGTACAGCTTCATCGACGATATAGCCAAGCGTTTCTGAAGCATTTACTTTATTGAGTGCACACTCTATTGCAAATTGAGACATTTTTCGCATGATGTTGTCATCATTCTCATCAACTGCTTTATCAATTATACCTGCTGTTCGGTAAGCTGCACTTTCCGCACCATATGTAGCAATCGTCATATTTGCGATTTTTTCTTGAATCATTGTGAAGTCAACGAGTTCAGTTTGGAACTGTTTACGTTCTTTTCCATATTGTACAGATAAGCCGATTGCTTGTTTGGCTGTTCCGATGTTTCCAAAAGCAAGTTTCAATCTCGCAAAATTCAAAATATTAAGAGCTACATGATGTCCCTTTCCAACTTCACCCAATACATTTTTTGCTGGAATCACTACATCTTCTAAAATGAGCGTTGCTGTTGAAGAACCTTTAATACCCATCTTTTTTTCCTCTACTCCAAGTGAAACCCCTTCACATGTTCTTTCGACAATAAATGCTGTCATTCCTTCATTTGTTTTCGCAAAAACAACGTATACATCTGCCATATGCGCATTTGTAATCCATTGCTTTTCACCATTTAATGTCCATTCGGTTCCATCTTCATTTAAAACGGCACTTGTTTTTGCACTTAAGGCATCTGATCCAGCGTTTGGTTCCGTTAAAGCGTATGCACCAATCCATTCACCTGATGCAATTTTGGACAAATATTTTTCCTTTTGTTCAACTGTCCCATAATATATATACGGCAGTGTTCCTACTCCTGCATGAATATTAAAAGAAACGCTAAATGCACCCGCATATCCCATTTTCTCTGCTACAAGTCCCGAAACTACTTTCCCTAGTTCAAATCCACCATATTCTTCAGGAACTTCTATACTAAGTAGTCCCAGCTCACCAGCTTTTTTAAATAAACTGCGCGAAATTTCATAATTGTGTTGTTCGATGCTTTCAATTTGCGGTGCAATTTCTTGTTTTACAAATTGTTCTGTCGTTTTTGCGATTAATTCTTCGTCACCTGAAAAGTCTTCCGGCGTAAAAAAGAATGTATGAACTTCCTTATTCAACGAAAAAAAATCATCCCATTGCAGCTTTGTTTTCTCCATCTATATCCTCCTATCATTTCAATCTTCATTTTATTTACAAGCAAAAAGTATGCCAAGTTAAAAACGCTGTGCAACATGATAACAATGAATAGAAAATGTAAAACGGTCTAAACAATTTGATATAGTTTCTGTAAATGTTCTTCAACAATAAAAGGCGATGAGCTTCCACATCAAGCAGTTGTGTTTGCCAAAGATGTATTATCATCGCCTTTTCTTTTTTGTTATTGATCTTCAGATAAAATGGTCTTCGCAATTCCGTTATCTAATTCTTCAAAAGCATGATATGAAATTGTTTCATATAGTTCACTTCTTGTCTGCATATTTGATAGTCCTTCTTTTTGCGAGCCTGTTTCTTTAATAAGTGTAAATATACGCTCATATGCTTTTGCTGCGACGCGAAGTGATGTAACGGGATAAATGACCATTTGGAATCCCATATTAGCAAATTCTTCTGCACTATAATACGGCGTTTTCCCAAATTCAGTCATATTTGCAAGTAACGGAACGTTCACTTTACTGTTAAATAACCGAAATTCTTCTTCCGATTGAAGTGCTTCTGGAAAAATAGCATCTGCTCCTGCTTCGACATAAGCAATCGCTCTTTCAATTGCTGCATCCAATCCTTCTACAGCTCGAGCATCCGTACGTGCTACGATAACAAGTGATGGTGCTACTTCTTTAATTACCTTAATTTTTTGTATCAACTCTTCAGTTGTAACAAGTTTTTTCCCATTTAAATGTCCACATTTTTTCGGCAGTTGTTGATCTTCAATTTGAACAGCAGCAACATTTGCTTCTACCATCTCTACAGCCGTACGCGCTACATTGAGCACACCGCCAAATCCTGTATCAATATCAACAAGAAGAGGTAAATCTGTCGCTCTAACAAGATCTCTTGCTCTTTCAGCTACTTCCGTAGATGTCACGATCCCCAAGTCTGGCAATCCTTTGCTTGCTGTATAAGCAGCTCCCGATAAATAAAGTGCAGAAAAACCGGTTTCTTTTGCTACGAGAGCAGCCATTGCGTCATGTGCACCAGGAATTTGTAAAATTTCAGGCGCTTCTACTAAAGCCCGGAATCGATTCGCAAGCTCTTCTTGTGTTGATTGTTTGTTCACAACCCAAGCCATCCTTATTCCCCCTATATTAAGAAAAGATCTACAAATTCATTTACATTCATATTTTTTAATTTTTCTTCATTCAAACATACTTCATGTATTTTTTCTTGTTGCTTATTAGAGTAATGACCAGCGATATTGGCAGAAAACTTCTGTATAATCTTTGGAATCGCTTCATCACGACGGAAACGGTGTCCTAGTGGATATTCACATTCAACATTTTCTGTCGCTGTACCATCTTTAAAATGAACTTGTACAGCATTGGCGATTGAGCGCTTGTTCGGATCAAGGTAATCCAAACTATATTGTTTATTTTCTACAACAACCATCTTATTTCGTAATTCATCTACACGAGGATTAGAAGCTGCTTCATCCTCATAATCATCCGCAACGATATCCCCTTTTAATAAGCCAATTGCAGTAATATATTGCAAGCAATGATCGCGATCAGCTGGGTTATTTAATGGTCCTTCTTTATCAATAATGCGAATTGCTGACTCATGTGTCGTAATCGTAATACGATCAATTTCATCTAATCGATCCTTCACTTCTGGATGTAATTTCACTGCACATTCAGCTGCAGTTTGCGCATGAAATTCTGCTGGATAGGATACTTTAAATAATACATTTTCCATGACATAAGAATCTAACGGTCTTGCTAGTTTTAACTCTTGTTTATTAAATAGTACATCTTGGAATCCCCATCCTGGTGCAGATAATGCTGTTGGATATCCCATCTCTCCTTTTAATGCAGTAAGAGCAAGGTGAACACCGCGACTCGTTGCATCCCCAGCTGCCCAAGACTTACGAGAACCTGTATTTGGAGCGTGACGATATGTACGAAGGCTAGAATTATCAATCCATGCATGAGAAAGTGCGTTAAAGATTTCCTCGCGTGTACCGCCAAGCATTTTCGTAACAACGGCCGTTGTTGCCACTTTTACATATAAGACATGATCTAGACCGACGCGATTTAAGCTATTTTCTAATGCAAGGACACCTTGAATCTCATGAGCTTTAATCATCATTTCCAGTATATCTTTTACTTTTAAAGGTTCTTTTCCTTCCGAAATGCGAACGCGACTCATATAATCTGCAACAGCTAAAATGCCTCCTAAATTATCTGATGGATGTCCCCATTCTGCTGCAAGCCATGTATCGTTATAATCTAACCACCGAATCATGCATCCAATATTAAATGCACCTTTTACTGGATCTAATACATAAGATGTCCCTGGTACACGTGTGCCATTTGGTACAATCGTTCCTGGTACAACCGGTCCAAGTAATTTCGTACACTCTGGATATTGTAATGCTAAGATACCGCATCCAAGTGTATCAAGTAGCACATAACGTGCGGTGCTGAATGCTTCTACACTTGTTACCTCTTTATTTAATACATAGTCCGTAATCTCTTCTAAAATTGCATCTTTTTGTTTAATTTCATTTGTTTTAATCATGCTATCCTTCCCTTTCTGTCGAAATTTCGTTATTATTAAGGATGGGTGTCGGTCAAACACCCATCTGGCGGGCGACCTTAACAACTCCCCAGTTGTTTTTTATTTGCTAAGCACATGTCGCTCGCCAATATAATTTACACGCGGACGGAACAATCGATTATTTGCATGCTGTTCAATTACGTGTGCACATAATCCCACCGTTCTTGAACTGAAAAAGATCGGCGTATAGAGTTGAATCGGAATACCGAGCATCCAATACACTGGAGCTGCATAATAATCCAGGTTTGGATAAATTCCTTTTTCCTTCTCCATAATTGTCTCTCCAGCTTCACACATTTCGTATAATGTATAATCCCCTTTTACATCACATAATTGTTTTAAAGCCTCTTTCATCATAAGCGCTCTTGGGTCCATCTTTTTCATATAGACGCGATGTCCAAATCCCATAATTTTTTCTTTGTTATACAATTTCTTTTGGAGTAATTCTTCAAACTTCTCAACAGTACCTGCCTCTAACAACATGTACATAACAGCTTCATTTGCACCGCCATGTAAGCTTCCTTTTAAAGATGCCACAGCACCCGTTAAAGCTCCATATAAATCCGACTGCGTTGATGCGATGACACGAGCTGTGAATGTAGAATTCGGCATTTCGTGCTCACTATATAAAACTAAAGAGCGGTCAAATATCTTTTCTTCAAGTTCCGTCGGCTTCTTACCTGTTAACATATAAAAGAAATTCGCACTATATGACAATTCTTTCAATGGCTGGATAGGCTCTTTATCATTTAAAATATGATAACTATTTGCCACAATATTTGGTACTTTGCTTAATAATTTGTACCCGCGGCTTTTATTTACTTCCAATGAACGATTTTCAATATCATGATCATAACCAGCTAATGCTGATACCCCTGTACGTAATCCATCCATTGGATGCGTTTCTTTTGGTAATGCTTTTAATACATGAAATACACCATCTGGGATTTCATATTCTTCTTTTAAATTCTTTTCAAGCGCCTGTTTTTCATCTGCACTTGGTAAATGTTCTTCCAATAAAAGGTGCACAATATCTAAATATTCTTTTGTCTTTGATAGTTCAATTAAGTCATATCCTTGAATTACGATTTCACCTTTTACTGTGTCAAGAAACGATATTTTTGTCTCGGCTGCAACTACACCGTCTAATCCCGGGGAAAATTTTTCTTCAGCTCTCATTACTATTTCCTCCAATCCTAATAGATCCTCGTGCACATAATTGTAAGCCTTTACAACGATAGAGAACTATATTTCCATTCCAATGTATCAGAGTTTTTAGAAGATTTCAATTTATTTTATAACGATAAGTTTCCTGCACCTTTTCTGATGTAACACTATTGTTTTTTAAAAATAATATTTACGCTTTTTACAACAAAATATGAAATGATGCTATTTTATGTTGAAGCTAAATATATAATTTTTTAACAAAATCAGACATAACACATTAACTTGAAATAAGCACAAAAAAAACGAGTGATACAAATATGTAACTCGTTTTAAAATGCGTCTATGTTATTAAGGTTCAAATACAATTTTTATATAAATTTTTTTTATTTTTAATAAAGTTATTATTTTCTCTCATTCTTCATCATGACTTTAATAGTTTTTACTCTTCATGCACCTTTCTTATTCATATAAGAATATACTGTTATATCCTACAATTTAGGAGTGATCACTTATGTATACCTTTCCCGCAAGAATTACAGTAGCAGCTCCCATGTCCCCTTCTACACATGTCGCATCAATACATGCCGGCACTTCTGATGTTGGCGTAGCCCTTCCTACCACATGGCAGCATTATCAATCTCCTTGGGGAGCAACTCCTTCTTTTTGGCAGCATGACAATCATTCAACTAGTAGTTCAGGTTATCATTATCCGTTTCAAATTTTCTATCATTTCCCCTCTATATATTTCCAAAATTTTCATGGAACATTCAATATATGATGATTTAGATAAGGCTATACTCTATTTTCTAATCATTATGTTTAAAAATTAAAATTCAACATAAAAAACCCCTATCATGCGAATTGAACTGGACCACTGATGTGAGACAGGAATAAAACACCTCCAACTGGTCGTTATATCTACATACGACAGTGGAGGTGTTTGATCCTTGTCTCACTTTATTGGGCCACTTTAAATTTATATCGCAATTATAGGTTTTTTTTATTCATTATGACATGCTGCAATCTTTAAGAAAGTTTACACTCACTGCCCACCATTTGAGCTAGTTGTCGTTTCTCCTTGACTTCCACCACTACTTGATGGTGTATTCTCTTGACTATTTCCATTTCCGCTATTTGGCGGCGTTTGATTCCCTTGATTATTTCCGTTTCCGCTATTTGGCGGCGTTTGATTTCCTTGATTGTTTCCATGTCCGCTATTTGGCGGCGTTTGATTTCCTTGATTATTTCCGTTTCCACTGTTTGGTGGCGTTTGATTTCCTTGATTATTTCCGTTTTGCTTATTAGCGTCATCTTCTTGTTTTTGTTCATTTTTCTTATTCTCTTCATTTTGTTGTTCTTGCTGTTTTTTCTCTTCTTCTAACTTCTGTTGCTCTTGTTGCTTTTTCTCTTCCTCTAGTTTCTGCTGCTCTTGCTGTTTCTCTTGATCATCGTTTTGCTTTTGATCATTTGAGCTTGACTTGCTCGGATTTGGAGAAGAATCAGATTTTGCACCTTTTACTCGCAATTCACTGCCCTCTTGAATAACGCTGCTCGGCTTTTTAAATTTCGCCTTACTGGAGCCAAATTCACTCATCATTTCTTTAAAAATAAGCTGAGCAATCTTTGTATTCTTACTGCTAATATAATTTTCTTTGCTATTTTGCATATAGCCAGTCCATACTGCCATTGTATATTCTGGGGTATAACCAGCAAACCAACTGTCACGTGCAGCACTTGATGGTAAATGATATTTTGCTACGTCTTCAGCTGAATAATTTGTTGTTCCCGTCTTACCTGCAACATCTAAAGAACTTACATTTGCTGCTGTACCTGTACCTGATTGAACAACTGAACGTAACATATCGGTAATCATATATGCAGTATAATCTTCCATAACCGTTTTTGCTTTTGGTTCAAAACTTGTCGATTTTCCGTCTGGATAAACAACTTCTTTTACAAAGTGTGGTTTTATATATTTCCCACCATTACCGAATGCGGCGTATGCTCCAGCTAATTCTGTTGGTGAGGCTTCGTTACTACCAATCGCCGTTGATTCTACTGCCGCTTTATTAAATGGAATTCCTAAACTTTCTGCAAACCCTTGTGCTTTTCGTAAACCAACTTCCTTCGCTGTTTTAATCGCTGGTATGTTTCGAGATAGTTTCAATGCATCACGCATTGTCATCGAACCTTTATAAGATCGATCCGCATTTTGCACTTGTTGGCCTGTTGAATACTTATATGGCGAGTCATCTACTTGATGATATGTTGGCCATTTTAAATATTCTATTGCTGGACCGTAATCAAAAATCGGTTTCATAGTTGAACCTACAGAGCGATCTAATTCAATAGCCATATTCTTCCCTTTAAATGTAGCTTTATTTTCACCGCGACCACTGCCTATAGCACGAATTTCTCCTGTTTTTGTATCCATAAACGTGAACGCACTTTGGAATTGATCATTTGGATAAGCAATAATATTTTCATTTAACAATTTGTCTGCAAAATCTTGTGCCTTCGGATCTAACGTTGTATAAATAGATAAACCATCTGAGCCAATATTTGCATCTGGCAATTCTTGTTCTACTTCTTTTACTACTGCATCTATAAATGCAGGATACGGCATTTCTGCAATTTGTTTAGCTGGACGTAGTCCTTTTGTTACTGGCACTTTTGCTGCTTCTTCCATTTGCTCTTTAGAAATGTAACCATGTCGATTCATAAGACGAAGCACAACATTTCTTCTCTCTGTTGCCCTCTCCACATTTTGTGGTTTTGTTGGGTCATAATTGTTCGGTGCTTTTGGTAACCCTGCAAGCATTGCCACTTCTGGTAATGTTAATTCTTTCAATTCCTTACCATAATAATTTTCTGCTGCTGTTGCGATGCCGTATGAACGATTTCCTAGGTTAATTTTGTTTAAATACATCTCTAAAATTTCATGTTTGGAATATTGCTGTTCTAACTTATACGCTAAATATATCTCTTGCGCTTTCCGCTTCGGTGTTTTATCCATAGATAAAAAATAATTCTTAATTACTTGTTGCGTAATCGTACTTCCACCTTGCGAACCATAATCTCCCTTTAAACTGACTAAAACAGCACGTGCTATCCCTTTAAAGTCAACCCCACTATGTTCATAAAACCGTGCATCTTCCGTAGCCAAAAATGCATTTTCAACTAACTTTGGTATTTGATCGTACGTTACATTTGTTCGTTTTTCTTTTCCGTATTCATATATCAACTTTTTATCTTTATCATAAATTTTTGCTGATAACGGATTAACGAGCTTTGATTTTTCTAATTTAGGGGCATCCTTTATCATAATGAAAAAGGTAGTGACTCCTCCTACAAGCGCTACAATTCCAAATATTAAACAACCAATTAAAAATTTGCGAAAAAACGACGCTTTTTCTTTTCCTTTTTCTGTTCCCTTTCTTTTTTTCACAGCTGGTTGCTTTTTCTTTTGAATTTGTCTTCGCTCTTCTCGAGAACGATAATTTTCTGACATGTTTCTTTCTCCTGCCTTTCAATTCTCTCATTGATTTACTTGAAAACAAAATTCAAACATTGCTTGCATTGATAAAGTGAAACTTTAATCAGTGGGTGCTTCATCCCCCACTGATTATGAGCCCTCACCAATCGGGCTGTTACGGGCAGTTAATCTCCTTGCTTCTCTCTGAATCTTGAGATGGGAGTCTTACTGCCCTAAAATAGCGGGATAAACATACTATCCTCTTCAAAATAATAATTTTATCAAAAAGCAATCTAAAAGTATAACAAACTCCTATGATAGCTTATACCAATAGCAAAATGCTTTTTGAATTTTTCAATCCCTCTGTTACAATTGTTCATTTTTTGAACATAAAATATAAGAGATTACATTTCAAGTGATTCCAGTAAGACCCCCGCATAAAATCATATACATTTTTTACATTAATCCAACATCTCCAAATGAAAACATACTCGCAAAGCAAAGGTGACATAAAAATAGCACAACAATATGAACTTCGTGTGAACTTATGAAAAAGCAAGTAGAACAACTAATATTCATACTTAATATATATCATCTATGTATTAGAATGCTACAAAATAGCATTTTTTCTCTATCTGATATTTAAATATATTTAAAGAAGGGAGCTGAACAAACGCGACTTTATATCCAGTAATCCCCCAAAAACTGAGTCGCTGCAGGTTATAATCCATCATCTATGAATTTTTTGACGCTCCAGAAATCGTTCACAAACAATCTTATCTTCACACGAGAATTTAATATGATTGTGCATAAAAAAGGAGCGTTACGTCTTATAACGCTCTGTTTCTTACTTAAGAAAGGTATTCATAATACCATCCTCTTTCATCTAACCAAGCAGTGAATTTGTCCATTTCTGGATTGCTCATTTTCTCCGTTAATACGTACGGATTACCATTCTTTCCTTCAAAAATAATGGACGCTTTTATATTTCGTTCTACTAAAATGTCAGAAACTTCTTTAATAGCTCCTATACCTAACCCGCCTGTTTTAATTCTTCTTCTTCCATCATCCGCCAATGAAACTCCTCCTCCTACAAACCATGATAAATTTTTATTTCCTATTAAATAATTCAAATCACATTTCCCAATTCCAGGGACATCTCCTGTCTCTGTGTATTGCCATATATCACACTCATATGCAGGCTTATTTCCGCCGTAACGCGGCAACCAAAGGAAGTCTGCCTTCACTCCACTTAGTCCATACTTATTATACATATGGTGACTTACATAGAACCCAACTTTCCACCCCGCTGCTTTACACGTCTGAATAAAGGCTTGTGAAGCAGCAGCCAACTGATCTGGGCCACAACTTTTAAGTGTATCGTCTTCTACATCTAATACGAGGAACTTCGCATTTGGACTTGTTCGAGCCATAAAGTCCTTTGCTTCTACAATGGCATCTTGGACAGAAACAAAACAGCCATACGCATAAGCACCATGAGGTACACCACGCTTCTCTAAATTTGCGACATAATTTTTATACTGCTCATCTGCTGTTCTTGACCCGTATTGTACCCGACATATGGCAAGAGCAATTTGAGGAGCGGCTACATCCCAGTTAATATCACCATTCCATTTAGAAAGATCAACTATATGTTTTTCCATCCTTCTTCTCCTTTCTTAATATTCTATTCAAAATTTTATAGATGGATTGTTCCAATACCTAAGTTTTGTACTACCTTACAACATGTATATAAGTAAAACGACTTGAAATAGGTATGAATCAGTAGGAATTTCTTCATCCCTCTAAACATGAAGATTTTGTATACTTTCTATCATTTTATTTCACTTACTCGTACACATTAAAAATAAAAAAAGAGTAACGCCTTGTTACTCTACACCTACTATTCCTTTTCTCTTATAATCTTTCTCAGTTTTCACATTCATTTATACCGTATCTAACTGTCCATTTTAAAATTTTTGTTCCCAATAAAGCTTGTATGTATATTTGCCGCTACATTTCTCAAAAGAAATCTTTTTTAATATATAACATAAAATCTTCATTTTACATGCTTCTCAGTTTTTCCATTTCATTTTGTATCTTCCGAATTTGATCAAAATGTAATGTAATGGATTCATTAGTATTTCTCTTATGATTTTGCTTCACGAGCAATACACCTGTGTCATAGAAAAATGCTTCTAATCCTTCCCTTATAAAAACTTTCGTAATATGAGCTGTTTTGATGGCGGATAAAATTGCAACTTCATTAGAAAATAATTCGATCTTATTTGGGCAAAATGCTTCTTCTAGCAATGTAACTTTATACGCATGAATAAACGCAATAAGACGACTTGATTTAGGATTTGTTAAATCTACTTTTATAATAACATCATTCATATCATCAGCTCCTTTACGATTGTGTCCCGCATATATCCACTCATTTATTAAGTTCATCTTATTCATAGTATAGACAGGATATCTCAAACTGCATGTTCAATCAAGAATTGTGACTTTTTCCCATTAAATTAAATCCTTTAACATTCCTATCGCCTGAATATACTTACGAACATTTCTAAAGAACAAATCATACTATACATTTAATTACTATTTATAAAGCAGGTAAAAAAATGCCTTCAGTCATAGCAGATTTAGTTGTTCAAAATAGTAATAGCTCCTTCAATTCAGGTGATTTTTATAATGTCTCGCCAAAAGAAAATACAAAAGCTGATAGTGGTTCAGGTTCTTCTAATGTGGCGGTTGTCGTTAATACTGTTAATGATGTTCGTGCAAGCAATACGTTTGATTCTGATGTAGCAGATCAAAGTCAATTTGGAACAACTTAACTTTACAATGTATACAAAGAGCTACCTCACATATCTCGCTCTGTGTCACATACATAAAAAACCCCATGAATCATTCATGGGATTACTTGTTTAAAACCGTATAGAATTTATTTTAAATGTAATGTATACGCGCCATTTCTATTTTCATATTTATAGACATACAAATAATATTTCCCTGGTTTTGCTCTATATGTCCCTTTAATAACGTTGCCATCATTTTGACCATATGCTACATAATTTTGCAAATCAGATTCATGATAAAGAACCCATGTCATTCCAATGTTTTGTTCATTAGATGCAGAAAGTTCTATATTTTGCGGCGAACTCATGTTAAAAGTATATACATCAACTTGATCATGATCGTTCAAATTTCCCTTTATCGTCTTATTCATCTCCAAAACATTTGCTTCTGTTAGTTGATTATTTGGTTCCTGTTCTACGCTCTGTACCATTTGTTGATGCGTAGCGCCCTCTGATTCTAATTTTTCTGGATGAAACCCTAGCTTAGATAAGATTGCTTTCAAGTCAGGTAAAACTCCTATTTTATCTGTAACTGGATTTTGAGACTGTGTTCCAGTACTAGGATTACTTAAAATGTCTCTTAACTCTTCCGGTGTATACGGTTGTCCTAAATGTTCTTTGGCGATGCCTTGTAATGATGTAGCTGCCCCTGCAATAATCGGCGAAGCGCTCGATGTTCCGCTAAAGGAAGATGTATACAAGTTAGTTGCCTCTCTACTTGGTTCCGCATGCGTTGTATCTACATGTTCTCCCCATCCGTATGTATCAATTCTGCTTCCATAATTAGAAAACCATAGACGTTTATGTGGAAATGTTGATGAACTTGCTCCTACCATAATAGCACCTGAATCTTTAAAATCCGGACTATTACGATTTAAAACTTGTTTACCATCTCTGTTCCGAAATTGATCAAGATCATTCCCGCCATTGGCCCCTGCCTCGATGATGACAATTCCTTTATTTGTTCCAGCACGAATCGCATCAAATACATCTGGTTGCACTTCTACAGGTAAATATTTATTTCCATATCCATCATAAGAAGACTGTGCCTCTAGTAATAAAACATCGCCAGGTTGTAAATCATTCACAGCGCTCACGATCGCATCAGCTGTATTATAATCACCATTATTGCGTATTTGAGAGATTACTTTCACTTTTGCTTTTGGTGCAATACCTATATTACCAATCTCATTATCTACCGCGGAAACAATTCCTAATACAGAGGTTCCATGACCTACATGCTGATTTATATTTTGACCAGACATCAGTTCAATCTTTTGTTGTACTAAGTCCTCATGATTTAATAACCAGCCATATTCCATATCTACAAAGGTTGTTCCTTTTCCGTCTCCACCTTTAATACTCCATGCATAAGTCGCATTAATTCCATACGGTGCTGCTGCAAGATATCCCTGTTTTCCAAATCTAGGATCGTCATATGGATGAAGGAAAAGATGATTAGGCATTTCAGGTGGTGCTAACTGTCCTTTTTCTTGTACATACGCATCCTCTATAAGAGGAGATTTTTTTAGCTTCTTTAATACACTTTTTTCTTCTATATCATTAGGTACTTGTAACATATAATAGTTTAATAATCTAGCAGATGATTGATCATCATGCCCTGTTGCATTCTTATCGATATTTCGAATCTCATTTGGATTCAAAGATGTGAATAAACGCTGTAATGTAAATGTTGGAAATTCATCAAAAAATTCACCTAATGCTACATCCTTTTTTTCACTTATAATTCGTTTCTCAATTCCATCTTCATAAGGGAATTGATTATCATTTTTTAACTTTATAATCAGTCGCTTTTCATTCACTTTTACTTGTTGATCTGCATAATACTTTTCACTCGCATACACTGTATTTTCAATCTTTCCAAATCCTACTCCCTCTACTCCTGTACAAATTGTAAGTGCAACTGTAGAAAGAAATATTCCTTTTAAAACCGTTCTCATTGTATCCTCTACCTTCTTTTATTTATTTATTATATATAAATATATTGATGTAAAAATTATAATGAACAACCTGTTAAACTACAATCTATTTTTATATGCAATTCTTCATATGCATTTTTTCATTGTATAACAATAAAGTTTCATCTTTTTTTCGCTTTCTTCCAGACATCTCATTTGTTGTGTCACTTCTACACTTTGACTATTTTTTTGAAGCATTTTGAATCTACAATACGTACTTTTCACTCATAAAAATATCATAACTAACCCATACTATATAGAAAAAGGATGTATATACGATGAAGATTTTTCTAAAATACACTACGTTATGTATAGGATTCATTATAGGTGGGATACTGGTTCTCTCTTTCTTATTCTTATAAATATACAGCCTTACATCGAACTGCTTGAAGATATATTCAAATACATATTTTCAAAAAGCTGTATAATAATTAAAATTTTGAGCATTATATAAATAAGCTGTAAAACAGCTATAGTCGATTTTGTGAGTACCTAATCTTTTTTCTCCCTTTCCCTGGGGCCAAGCAGCTAGCGATCAACTAGCTGCTTTTCATTTATAAAAATACATTGATACATATGCTAGATACACATCTATAAGAAAAAATAGCCGCTATTTTTGTTCGCAAAATCATAAAATCTATATATTGATTTTTATTATTAATATGTTAAACTTTTAATGTCCAAACCGCATTATTTTTGCAGTTTTATCCTCTAGAAGTCCTAGCTTGACAATAGCTAGGACTTTCTATATTCAATCTAATAGAAGTTTTCTTCATTCCATATTTTCTAAAGTCCACAGCAGATTAACTAATCATTCTCCTTATTCGCTTCCAATCATACATTGATTTCATATGAGTGATACTAGTCTTTTGCAACAAGCGGATTCTTCTTCAGGTTTACATTTGCGATTGTATTTGCCAGCAAAATTTGCCCCGCATCAACGGGCAGTAAGACTCCCTCCTCATAAGGTAGTTCAATTTAGAAATGAATAAGATTGTTCAAAAGCATAAATCATAACATAGCTCCTTTTACTGGAGTCCTCCTTCTACCTATCTTCCTTACTTTTCTCTAAGTCAATCTCGCTGTCCGTTAACACCGGAAAAAATGATGTAAAGAACCTTATTTCTCGTCCATACAGAATGACAATTTTCTTAAATAAGATGGCTCCTCCTTACAATCTCCTATTGAATTTTATAATATTAAAATGTAATATTATATTGTCTTACTATCTATTTATTAACTCACACACTAACTAGAAAAGGAATCCGAATTGGATTCCTTTTCTATATAACAAATGCTACGTTATGATTTATTAAACATATTTACCAACTATTGATCCATTTTCTCGGCATCATGCTGTTTTTCTTTTTAGTGTCAATCATTATACTTATCTCGCTACCCTTACAATCGATAAACGTTATTTCTTCTTTATTCTCCATCACAATCCCTCCTTCTCATTACGCTATAAACATTTTAGTTACAAATGAGAAAAAAGGAACGTTGTACCACTAAATTTCCATGCATCTGTTACATCCTCCAAAGCAATAATGATCGTGCAAATGCTTCTATAGTCAGTCACCTATTTCACCTTCATTAATACCCTATATATTATTGTATTGCATATAGGGGGATAAAACGTGATGATACTTTATGATAAAGAGATGTTACAAGAAAATCGTGCTAATGTCCCGAAGTGGCAGCAAGACGTATTTCATTCTTTTGTCCTTAAAATGACAAACACACACCAGCCTTTTCCTTGTATTCCTGCACAGAAAGGCTTTTTATTTAATCATTTGCGATATGGATTTATTGGTGATCCTAGAAAAGAGGCTACTAGTAAAGAGCTGGCTCATTTACTAAAAGCATACGTAAAACAATCTAAGGATTTAGGTAATTATACTTCTCTTATTGTTTTTATTGAAACCCCAACAAAAATTCTTACAAAAGCTACAGTGACAGACTATGAAAATTGGTATTGGTCTCTTCTTAACCAAACAAGTAAATTAGATGAAAAAGAATGGCCTGAACATGTTCCAAGCGATCCTATGAAGAACACGTGGGAATTTTGCTTTCATGAAGAACCATATTTTGTTTACTGCGCTACTCCCGCTCATGTTAAAAGACAAAGTAGATATTTCCCATGTATGATGCTTGCCATTACCCCAAGGTGGGTATTACAAGAAATAATGAAATCGAAAAAGCTAAGCGAAAAGCTGAAACAAGCGATTCGAAAACGTTTACACTCTTATGATACAGCTCCAATCCATCCTTCTCTTAAATGGTATGGTGAAAAAGAAAACTATGAATGGCAGCAATATTTTTTACGTGATGATGAAACAATTCCATCAAAATGTCCCTTTTCGAGAGCCATGAAGTATTTAAATAACAATAAGTCATAATGAATCTCATCATATAGGAAGAAAATTTCTGTCGGAAAATTATATGTGAAAAACCAGATTGTATTGTTTGTTTGTGATACAATCTGGTTTTTTTGACATATTATTTAGTTGTACAAACATACATAACCGAATACCAATAAGTATACATAAAATTCAGCAATCCGAGATGGAAGGAGCTTGTCTGTATGAGTATCTTTTTAAGTTATATCTTTTTAGGTTTATCCTTATCAGCTCCAATTGGGCCTATTAATGCCGCACAAATGGACAAAGGGATTAAATATGGATTTTTTCATTCTTGGGTGCTAGGAATTGGCGCCTTAATCGCAGATCTTATTTATATGATGCTTATCTATTTTGGAGTTGTCCACTTTCTTCAGACCGATATCGTAAAACTATTTTTATGGTCTTTCGGAACTTTTGTTTTATTCTATACAGGAATAGAAAGTTTAAAATCCGCCAATGAAATTACAATTACGAATCATAAAAGCAAAGAATCCATTATAAAAACTTTTTTCTCTGGTTTCTTCATGTCTTTATCCAATCCAATCAGCATCTTATTTTGGATTGGTATATTTGGCTCCATATTAGCAAAAACCGCTTCTTCATACGACAACGATCATCTGCTTCTTTATAGCCTAGGCATTATTTTAGGAATTTTTTTATGGGATATTACTATGGCCGCTGTATCCAGCTCTTTTCGTAATATACTGAACTTACGTGTTTTATCCTTACTAACAATTTTATCGGGTTTATCGCTAATTGGATACGGAATATACTTTGGCTTTCAAGTATATCAAATCATTTTTCATTGACCCTAGCTCCTTAAACAAAGAAAAGGCAACGATATATAGAAATGCGCAAGTATTATGTATGACAAACCTAGCCATATATCTGGAAATCTTAGGCTCATTATCCATCTTGGCAATAAAGTGAAGCTTTAATTAGTGGGGATTTTCTTCCTCCCCCACTGATTATCACCTCATGCCCTAAAAAATTGTGGGATAAACGCACGCTCCTTACTTCTCATCAAAGCGTTCTTTATCATTATCTAAATATGTATGAGCTAGCTTTTCAATCACATCTTTAACATCATACGCCTTCATTTCGTGCTTTGCTACCAATTCACTACCTACAGAAATTTCAATTTTAAACACTTCTTCATGCTTCATTTATGTTACTCCTTACAGAAGTTTTTTGATACACCTTTTCATATAAGTCTAGTCTCCCCTGTCCTTTTTCTCTTTATTCCATTTATATATGAATTGCAAAGGTATATCCGTATATACGAATGAATAACAAAAACATATTAAGATTAGTATCAGAGACCACGGCTATGGTCTCTGATACTATTTTTTATAGTAGAAGTGAAGAATAAATCGGTGCAGCTCCTTAACGCAAATATACATTCTTCTCTGACATACTTTCCATACTATAATTTAAGAAAGCACCTTTTCTTCAAGAGCTTCTGTGTGGGTATAAATAAAATTCCCAATCATTTGATTCAACTCTGTAGCTGCTTTTGTCGGGATTTGATGCTTTGTATGATGAATAAATCTCAGTTCATTATACGGTAACTTTTCATGTAATACATTCGCATGACTATAAAATGTTTTATCTTTTTCTCCGTAAACTAATAACACCGGTAGATGAATATTCTGAAGCTGGTGGGTACAATTGTAACGCAAGCTATAACGATAATATTCCTCAATATTTTTCGCATTACCATTTCGAGATTCTCGAAACAATTTTTTAAACAATGTCACTTTATTAGAATTTCCCCACGAAATAGCAAATGCTAAAAATGAAATGGCTTTTATCTTTGCTAATGTTACACCAAGAGAGATTTTATTTTTTAAATATCCTTGACGTACCTCTGACATTCCGCCTATTAGTATGCCTCCTAAGGACCTTTCTGCATAAGTTAACAAGAACTCAAGTGCTACAGAGCTCCCTGTTGAATATCCACATATAAAAGCATTTTTTATTTTTAAGTGATCCAATAAAGCTTTCATATCTTTCGCAATTAATGAATAGGTTATTGGTTCCTTTGAACGAAGACTTTTCCCATGTCCTCTAATATCAAAAGCGATCACTTTAAAATGTTTAGATAGCTCCTCTATTTGATACTCAAAATTTGAATGCGTCAATATCGGCGGATGAATAAAAAGAATAGGAGTCCCTTTTCCTTTCACTACATAATAAAGACTACTACCGTCTACATCTAACATTGGCATGTATGGGATCACCTCGATTGTTTGTAATTCTCTTATATAAGCGACTTATTTCAATCTACTTCAGTTTTTATCATTCACCTTTATGAAAAGAAATATGTTTCTTTTCTGTACCGTTTATAGCACAGAACGCGATTTCATTTTTATGCTTTTTAGCCTTATGGACTAAGAAATATTTAGAAAGAAAATAGTTAAATAAAAAATAATGTTTCATGAAATATTATGACATAAAGAAGGTGAATCATTTGAAGAAGCTTTTTATTTTATATATATTGTTCTCGATTTTAACAGGCTGTTCTACGCAACACCCTCCGATAGAAAAACAGCAATTTGATGTTTCAGATAAAGGAAGTAAACCGATAGAGAATGTAAATTATCGAACATCTCAAACAGATTCTTCGCAGCCTTCAGCTCCTTCCATTAAACATAAAATCATTTTAGATGTACCACTAATACCTCAAAAACCAGAACTAAAATATGGCTGTGAAGTGACAAGCCTAGCAATGGTACTACAGTATGCAGGCCTGAAAGTAAATAAAATACAATTAGCTAACAGCGTAAAAAAAGATCCTACCCCCATTTTGATAGGTAAAAATGGAGATATTATTCAATGGGGAGATCCTCAAAAAGGTTTTGTGGGAGATATAACCGGAAAACGGAAAGGATATGCTGTCTATGCTAGACCTTTACAAGAATTGATGGAGCATTATCTCCCCAATCGTACAGTGAACTTAACAGGAAAAACATTTGATGATGTGCTTGCTCAAATTAAAATAGGTAGGCCTGTAGTCGTTTGGACAACAGGAGATTACAAACTTCCAGATAGATGGGAATCTTGGAAGCATGGGAATAAGCAGATTAAAACTCCTCTAGATTTACATGCCGTTGTACTAATCGGATTTGAGGATGGGTATGTTTACATTCATGATCCTTTAACTGCAAAGAAAGCACATAAAGTGAATAAAAAAACGTTTATACAATCTTGGGAAGCGTTAGGAAAACAAGCATTGTCTTATCGCTAATAAAAGGCAATGAAATTTCTTCCTATCCCTCATAAATCAGGCTACCCATAATAAAACATGATTGAACATAAAAAAGAATCCTAAAATGGGATTCTTTTTTATGTTCAATCATTATATCCATTTATATCATATTCTCTTCATAGCACTAATACTTGAGACCACCACACAGCATAGAAAATCCAACCCCTCAATTTCTATTATTCAACTTCTGTATCATTCACTTTCCATATAAATGTTTTATTCTCTCAACAGCTACACTAATTGAACTTCCAATGAAGGCACTTCCTATAATATCGAATGGATAATGATGCCCTAACCAAATTCTTGAAAAACCAGTTAAAATGGCTAAAATCCACATGACACCTCCAAATAAACGCTCACGCAGTAAGATAGAAGTCGCTAAGGCAAATGCCACAACTGTATGTTTGCTAGGAAATGAAGAATTCTTTTTAGCTGGAATAAGTAAACGCACAGGATGTACAATAAATGGACGTGGTTTAAAATAAAAAAACTGAATGAAACGATTTACACATAAAGCAGCTCCTACCGATATACCGGCAAACAATATACGTTTTCGGCATCCATTATTTCTAAACCACATGATAAGTAATAAAAGAATGTAAAGAAATCGAGATTTTTGCGAAATAAATACCATAAATGCATCCAAGCTCGAATTACGACCAGCTAATCCATTAATACTTTTAAAGATCCTGTAATTCATTGAGATTCTCCCCTTTTTCTTTCAGATACTATAATGGGTATCATTCCCATCTGAAATAGAAGTATGCGATTTCGCCCACGTTCTTATTCATTGAAATAAAAGAAAAAGACAAGTAAATGCATGACGCAGAGAAGATTTTTGTGATATGCTATGTAGTTCCACATGTGACTCCGCCTTCCCTATCATTACGCTACACGGAGGCCGTTTGAATGAACAACTTTACTTTTCCCATCATAAGAAAGCTACAATGATACTCGGCAATCTCGTTTCATCTATCACTAGAGGCTCCAGCTTTCTTGTTTTAGGAATCCGCAATGGTCATTCCATTCTTTGACAGAAAAACCCTTCATCTGTCTTCCATTCTGCATATAATACATCCTGAAACTTTGTAACCCCTCTTTGTTCGATCTGTTTTAAAAGCCAATTTTCATCAAACCCTGCTTCTCTTAAGTTATCCTTAATAACCTCCCCATCACTGATTAATGAAATCGGCATATATACAGCTTTCTGTTTTAAACTTAAATCTTTAATTGTAGGAGATGCATATTGCGGCTTTTTTATGACGCTTATTTTCCCATTTGGTTCTAAAATCAGATACTCTACTTCCCTAACCGAGAAAATATCTTTTTGTTGTCGCAACATTTGTTGTAGCTGGTTCAAGTCTAAGTGATTCGCACTTAACTGTTCTCTGTCAATATGTCCATTTCGTATAAGGATAGAAGGATGCCCTTCAAACATATTTCTTGCCTTTCGCCATTTTTGCGTCAATACTTCTATCGTATAAATTAATATGATCCATATAAATACAGCGTATAAAATAGACCATACCTTCACTTTAGGATCATAAATAGAATTTCCAACAAGTTCACCAAGAACAATCGCAGAAATAAAATCAAAGGGAGTCAGTTGAGAAATCTGCATTTTCCCTAACAACTTAGTAGCAATTAATAAAACGAAAAAACCGACTATAAGTTCTATGGTAATTTGTCCGATATTCTCCATATGAAATGTCACCTCATAAAATCATTTTATATAAAAAATATATAATTAAAACGAATTATCCATTTCATAACATACAATGAATAGCACAATCACTTCATTTATTTTCATAAAAGAAGCAGCAAGCTTTATTCGGCCATATCATTATTAATTAATTCTTTTAGAATTTGTGACGGCTCCTTCATCATGAGCTGTTGCTGATAGTTTGTGATACATTCTTGATAACGTTGGAAACGATTTTTATTTTGAAAAAAGGAGCATAATTGCTCCTCAAGAGTTTCTTTTTTACCTGTCACCTTGTTCAGCGGGATGATTACGCCTAACTTTTTTAGCTGCTGCAAATTAATTTCCTCCTGCCCCGGTAATACATGGTATATAAAAATCGGTTTTCTTTTAAATAAACTCTCGCTAATTGTAACTCCTCCAGGCTTTGTAATAATAGCGTCTATTAGATCATAAAGTTTGTTCATTTCTTCTCTACTCTTAATATATGGTAAAGGAATAATATACTCTCGTTGTAATCGTTGAATTTTTTGATATAATTTTTTATTTTTCCCGCATAACACATAAAAATGAATGCTTGTTTCCATTCCTATTTGGTCAATTAATTCTTCCATGGCTCCAACTCCTAAACTTCCACCGGTAATTAAGACTGACAGTGTAGAAGATGGAACATTTTCTATATGCTCTTTTTGCTTTTTTATTTTTCTATGAATAGGAATTCCTGTAATAAAAATCTGTTCATTATGTATCCCTTTGTTTTGTAAAAACTCTTTCATATAATGGGATGGAACAAAATGAAAATCAATATGTGTAATCCCCCATCCCTGGTGAATAAAGTAATCCGTATATACATTGATAACAGGGATTTTCAGTTCACCTTTTTCTTTTAAATAATTTAATATATATGAAGGCAATGCATGCGTACAAACAATCAAATCAGGTTGTTTTTCTTTTATTAACTTTCTCATGAATGGGACAAACAAAATTTCGTATAACCGATAACGTTTCTGCTCTTCTTCGTTTTTGTAAACAAAATTTTTGTATATCTTGTTGTACAAATTAGGAAGTGTCTTAATCCACTTTAAATAAATGCTAGAAACGAATGCCTCTACTTTCCCATAACTATATGAGAGAATATCAACTTGATCGCATTTTATATGAAGTTGATCGTTCTGTATTCCCTCGATTAATGCATTTGCAACTTGATAATGTCCCGATGGGATTTGTAAAAATGGTAAAAATAAGATCTTTTTTTGCGTTGCATATTGTTCCATACAGCACCTCTTGCCATAACAATTGATGATATATTTTTCGTTCATTTTTTATTATGTAGCACTTTTTCTTTTCTATTCTAGTAGTAATGAATGATGGTTCTTGTTCCATAAATTACATACAAAATGAAAAGATTTTTCATGTATAATTTTTTATAAAAGGAGTGATGAAATGAAAATTTTATTACTATCTATTTTATTTATTGCTCTCTTCTACCTTTTCAAAAAAGCTCATAAAAACACAGCTGATGTTGTTATGAATAGAGTTCAAATCAATCAAAAGTACATTCACGAACAAGATTTAAAATTAAATATTCTACACCTTTCCGATCTGCATCTCGAAAATATTTCTATTTCCCCATCTCAGCTTTATGACAAACTAAAAGATGAATCAATTGATTTCATTGCACTTACGGGAGATTTCCTTGACCGTAAGCGTACTATACCGAAACTTGCTCCCTATTTAGAAGTATTAAATCAATTACACGCAAAGTATGGTATATACGCCGTTTTTGGTAACCATGATTATGTGCTGCACGAAACAGATTTACAAACATTAAAAGAAACACTCGAACAATATAACTGTAAAGTACTGCAAAATGAAAATCATATCATTTATGTTCAAGGTAAACTTATAAATATTATTGGTATTGATGACTTTAGTACGAAACGCAGTGACTTAACAGCCTCGTATAAAGGGATTCAGCAAGGCGTAAATTTAGTATTAACTCATGATCCAAATATCGTTCTTCATATGAAAGAATATCATTTTGACTATTTACTTGCTGGTCATTTCCACGGTGGGCAAATTTGTTATCCAAAGGCCTATCACCTTGTGAAGATGGGGAAACTTGCAAGAATGAATATGATAAAAGGACTTCATACGCAAGATGGGAAACCTTTTTATATTAATGAGGGACTTGGGCAAACAGGAGTAAATATTCGAGTGGGCAGTAGACCAGAAATTACATTGCATCAACTATCAATCTCAACTACAAATAAAGAACTACATGCAGTATAGACAATCAAAGCTGTTAACAGATTTCGTTAACAGCTTCTATCTTTACTCTACAATTAGAATATAGAATTTTATGTTGCTCTACTATCTTCTTTTAGAGACTTCATGTAAGGATTTATAAGGGTATCTTTCCAATAAACTTTCCTTTGACATAAATAAATATTGAGGAGAAGAAGATATATTATTCTTTATCATTTTTATAATCGAATTATTACCAGACAATAAACATATTGGTATAAATGCTATCCATTTAAACCATTTATAAAGAGGATTCGAAATAGAAACAAATTCAAATCCTAATCGATCTGCGCCCCGATTTAACATAGTAATTCCAATTATACCTTTAATTTTATCTGCCTTAGGATGATTTTGAATATATAATGCAAGATCTGGTAAGGACTTTTTGACATATTGATAAATGAACTTTCCTTTTTTAATATTATTTTCAAACGACTTCATTTCATTTAATAAACGAACATTGTGTAAATGAATTTTAATCAAAGTATCATTTTTATTGATTTGTGTACCATCTGAAAGCGTGATATTTTTTCCTTTGTAACGCGTAAGCCTCACGCGCAAAATATTGTCATCACAAGTTCCCTTATGAATATAAGTTAATCGCGTAAATTTGTAATAGATTGGATCAATAAAATTCCAAATCGTTAGTACATAACTTTTCATCTTGTTTTCATTTCCCTTTTTGAAATATTGATAAAACTATTTTGCATATTTTTATGGAAAATATTTAGGAAATCTTAAGATTTTAGAAAAAAAAACGAAGACATTACTATAAGTTGGTATCATAAATTTTTATAAAATATTGCAAGATAAATCATGTGAAATAGAACTGACAATTCTTTTTCTAATTATACTTTTACAGGGGGCAAAGAGATGAATATACTTAATTTCGTCACATCATTATTTACTTCTGGAAGAAGACCGCCACAAATGTTTAACTTGTTTAGAAATAAAAGAAATAATAGAGGATGGATATGGTTTTCCTTATTAGGATTAGGAACCATTTTCAGTGTAGCTGCAACACGGAATTCAAATATAAAGAAACCGATTCAACGGTTGTTTCAAAGTGTTCAAAATACGACAAAAACTTTTACTCCAGCTAAATTAAACTTTGCAAATACGGAATTCGCTCATGAAATTACACCTAATAAGCAAAAGAAACAAAAGTAACAAAAACTAATCATTAGCACAATTAAGACAAAACTCGCCTCTCACTTACGAGTTTTGTCTTATTCTTAATGACTTTCTTTAAGCAAATTTTACCTCGCATATCAAAAATCAAAATATTTGACAAAAAAATTATTTTATGCTATAATTTACATTTAATTATTTTAGGTTTATAATAAGATTCTCCCGGCCAGGAGAATCTTATTTTTTGTTTTTAAAAAGGAGTGTGTTGAGATGAAAAAAAACGCATCCAGTATAACTTCATTAGTAGCAGCTTTTAGCAGAGCGTATCATAGTCAATTTGATACACCGAAAATTTTTCATGATGATATAGCAAAAGAGTTAATCTCTGCACAAGAATACAATATGATCAAAGAAAACATGGTACAAGGTATACAATTCTTCAACAAAGATATTGCGCAAAAATTGAACGGAAATACAGAAGAACTATTAAAATGGATTACCCAAGTGCAACTCTCTCCCACACCATTAGCACGTGCTGCATATTGTGAAGCAGTATTACTCCACGAAATCACATTAGGATTAACACAATATGTCATACTTGGAGCTGGATTAGACACCTTTAGCTTTCGACATCCAAAACTGGAAAACAACTTAAAAATATTTGAAATTGATCACCCTGCTACACAAACTTTTAAAATAAAACGATTACATGAAACAGATTTGAAAATCCCTAGTAATCTTCACTTTGTTTCTATGGACTTTACGAAAAAGTTTATGTATCCAAACCTAATAGCCGAAGGATTTCGTCGTACAAAAACGTTCTTTAGCCTTTTAGGTGTTTCTTATTATTTAACGAAAGAAGAAATGTCGAATTTGATTCATGATCTATTTACTATCGTTCCACCGGGAAGTTCTATTGTGTTTGATTATGCAGATGAAAAACTCTTTGAAACAAAAGGGATTTCTAATAGAGTTGAAAATATGATCAAAATGGCTTCTGCGGGCGGTGAACCGATGAAATCGTGCTTTTCTTATTCTGAAATGGAGAAGATGTTAGAAAAATCCGGTTTACTCATCTATGAACATTTATCACCAACTCAAATCAATGAGCTTTATTTTCGCAATCGACAAGATTATCTATCTGCCTTTGAAACGATTCACTACATTCATGCTGTAAAACAATAAAAAACCCGCTTCATAAGAAAAAGGTGTCCATCGCCTACTGTCATAGGTGATGGACACCTTTCCATTCTCAACATTCCGAAAAAAAAGCATCCACTAGTTGGATGCTAACATGATAAGGAGTTTTTTATGAGTATTGAATAGGATATAAGCGAGTGAGCTTGTCCTACACTTTATCATATGCTTGTCCCTCTCAAAAGGTGAAAAAAGAAAGGATATCCTCAAAATAAATATGTTACTTTTTATAATATTAATCTCTAAAACTTAGCAAATACACCTTTTTCTATTATAAAAAAGATGAATAGATTCATCTATCCACTATTTCAAAGGCTTGCCAATCATTTTGGGGATGTTTCATATACGGTATTTCGATATTTATTATATTCTTAATGATCAATTTAACAGATACACCTTTACATACCTTAACTTGGAGAGATTGGTTAGGCTCTATAGTAGGTGCAAGAATCCTATCTACTGGAATGTTTACTATCAGTAAATTAAATTTCAAATAACTATTTTTTCATATTGTAATCTCATCTCTATTTCTCTTTTTACCTGGATGAAGAATTTTTTCTCAACATCCAATATATGGATTTACCTCACGAATTTTGTTACTATATAGTTAATCTCCATATTATTTCTCTGTCGTCTTTCTAAAAGGACTTGCGTCGGACAGCAAGTCCTTTTAATTTATTTTCTTCCAGTTCACCTTTTGTTTTTTCTACACTAACAAATATTTTCTTTCTAAGTCTTACAAACGTTTAAGAGTATAGTATTCATCTCTTATATCCTCTTGCAACTAAGGATACTAAAACACAAGAAATACAACACGAATTTTTTAAATACTATTTTAAAACCCTTCTTCTGTATAAACCTTCGCATTCTGTTAATACTATACATAGGCTGTATGCCATAGCTCATTGAATGACCTCTGACTTTTTTCTTTCTCCAGTCCCCCTTGGAGATGAGCGGTTAGCTTCTGCTAGCTGCTCTTTTTCTCAGTCAACCTTTAAAAAGTAGTATATTCAAATAATTATATTGTAAATATTTGACCTAGACACTCATCTAACTTTTGTGTATGATATTCTCAAAGAGTAAGGTAAGAGTTACTCTTTGCCATTTTGAAAAAGGTTCTGCTGTCTCCAGCAGAACCTTTTTTGTGAAGTGAAAATATTATTATAATATATTATTATGTTTTTTATATCCCTTCCCAATCTCTGATGACAGTAATACAGAACGAAGTCATAAAGAAGTAACATCTATGAAAAAGTTCAAATCATGTTGGAAAAATGATGCGAAAATAACTATCATGACTATGATTAATTCTAACAACAATCGTTACAATTTCAGAAGTTTGACACAGCTTCAAAAAAAGATCATAAAGAAAAATGAGGTCCCTAATATTTAGTTCCACAACCTGAAACATGCTCATGTGACTTTAATGTTGAAATACGGTATATTCATCTGAAGATTGTGAGTGAAAGATTAGGACATAAACGAGTAGGCATCACATTGGATACCTACTCTCATGTTGTACTAGGACTTCAAGAAGCTGCGGTGGATTAATGTGCGAACGATTACAAAAGTTGGTTTCATACTCATATTTTTATAAATATTCTTGACTGTAATAAATGTTTAATTTAATCCCCTATTTTTTCACTTACCTTCAAAATTTTCATGCTTGTCGCACTTAAAAGAACCTGATTTAAGAAAAGTCCGTTAGAAAATTCGTTGTATGCATGGGAAATGAAATAGTATTCACTTTTAATTTACATCATCGCTATTCATTCCCTCACTCCTTATTTGTCCTTAACAACAAACAAGACGCTACCCAGATTACGGCAGCGCCTACTATAATTGCTATTGGTTTAATCATTAACAAGTATATCTGGCCCCTTCTTCAACATGTACGAGAAGCCCGAAATAAATACGACACTAAATATAATAATAGAAGACCACATATTAAAATGATATTCTTTGCCTGCAACTAAATTATAGCTGTTATGGACCAAGAAATTCGCACCTATGATAATTCCGCCTAAAAACGAACTAATTAATATACTCACTAAATAAAATTTGAGCTTGTAAAACATTTTCCATCTACCCCTTTTCTAAAATAACCTTTATATAAGCTCTCTTAGAAAATTATACCATTTAGTTTTTCAGATATTATTAAATCTATAGATAAATTAAGGTTATTTTAAGGAAGGTAGGTGTTCTTCATTCAAATGTCCATTTTGTTCCACTTCACGTTTAATGTGTAATTTCTATATAACAAAGAAAACATACTAAGATTAGTCGTGCAGACCATGGCTGCTTTCTGATTAACCTAAAAATATTCCCTTTGATACTGTTATCGCGAGAGCTTTCATAACCTCAAATGGGATACTTTCCCTGTTCTTTGATTACCTATTTCACATTATTCCAAACCGTATCATTTTTGATCGCATCTAGGAACTCATGCCCTTCCCAAGTTAATGAACTGTAAATCCAGCCTGTTCCAATAATCCTAAATGGTAAACCGCTATTTTTCTATCGATATCAGATGGTATCTTTAATTCTTTCCCATCATCGTCTTGCTCTTCAATAAGTACTAATAAACTTCTAACTAATTCCTTTTGCTATTCGGACTTGGAATACGAAAATATATTTCGTTTGCCACGGAAGATGAAAAAGAACACCGAAAACTAAAAACCATGTTTTCCATCATTTCAATTTTATCTTGCTACGCTGCAACTATGTTATTTTTTTATCTAATTCAGTCTACAGTTTGTACATATACTATTTCTGTCCCTCTGTATAAAACTTAATATTCCGTCAATACTGTTTATTGATGAGCTGTATGCCATAAGTTCATTCAGATTGGCCTCCAATACGAGCAGTTAGCTTTTGCTAGCTGCTCTTTTATTGCTTGTCTACTTCATCCCAACCACCGCAATCATACAAGTCTTTTTGAAGATTCTGTTTGCTTTATTTTTCACGTGCAATATGTTCTATAATTTTTCTTAATGATTCCTGTGCTTTTATATAATCACTTTCCAACTTCATAATCCTTTTTTCGCTCTCTTCTACATATCGCATATATACTTTGACTCTTCGTTCATTCCACGGTATTTTCATGGTAGCGTCTCCCTTCTACCCCAATAGCGTTTTTTGTTATAAGTCACTCAAATTCATACAATATTAGCCTGTCTATCTCTTCCTTGTAAATTAATATTTCAAAGTAATTGCCATTCTCAATGCAATTAGACTTATTCAGGTCAAAAACAAACAACTTTTCATCTTAATCTGTTTGTTTTTCTAAAATCACCTCATCTTCAAGCTGTTTGTATAGAAACGGACACAGGAGGATGTTTGTTAAAAACGCATAAGCATCATTTCCTTGTTGTTGCCCTTCTTCATTAATCTGACTTAGTACATGATTAGTAACTGTACTCATCTCTTTTTCCCCCTCCAAAATAACTATTTTGTTCAATTTATAAAGTACAACTATTTGTCCATTTCACCCTATAGCCTTAATTCCCTTCCCTATGCTATGTCCCATAGGAACATCTCCATTTTGTTCACATATACTTTAAAAGAAAAATATGAAACACCTACCCTCAAATGCTTCAAATTGATTTACTAGTATAACTAATTAAGACACACTTAACAGTTTGAAAAAATTTTTTAAAGGAGGTATTTATGAGACATAATCAAAAATCACGCTCACCCAATTCATGTGATAAATTTCAGCACCCCTGCTTTATTTCTATATCCCCTTGTGATCAGAGCAATTGTTGTACACCTGTCTTTTTCTCAACTTCTCAACAGCAAGAATTATTAAAAATAATAAACCAATTAAACCAAGCTATCCTTTCTTTTTTTACAACACCGAATCCGGCAACTATACAAACACTTCAATCAGCATTACAGGCATTAAATGATTTATTAATAGCAGTACAACCAAATACACCAAATAGAAATTTAGTTATAAGAACCATAAATCAATTAATCAATTCCTTACCTACTGCGTCTCTTACTCAAATTTCAGCATTATTTCAATTTCTATTCCAAAATTTATCTTCACTTATTAGTTGTTCAAACCTGCCAGATTCTTTATTACAACAAGCATTCAACTTAATTTTACAAGGAGTCTTGAATAGTTCACTATTAAGTAGTATCGGGCCGACCGGGCCGACTGGACCGACCGGGCCGACCGGACCTGCTGGGACGGGAGTTGGAATTACAGGACCAACTGGGCCAACCGGACCGACTGGAACGGGAGTTGGAATTACAGGACCGACCGGGCCAACCGGACCTGCTGGGACGGGAGTCGGAATTACAGGACCAACCGGGCCGACCGGACCGACTGGAACGGGAGTCGGAATTACAGGACCAACCGGGCCGACCGGACCTGAAGGGCCTGAAGGGCCTCAAGGACCTCAAGGCGTGCAGGGAATCCAAGGACCTGAAGGGCCTGAAGGGCCTGAAGGGCCTCAAGGACCTCAAGGCGTGCAAGGAATCCAAGGACCTGAAGGGCCTGAAGGGCCTCAAGGACCTCAAGGTGTGCAAGGAATCCAAGGACCTGAAGGGCCTCAAGGACCTCAAGGTGTGCAAGGAATCCAAGGACCTGAAGGGCCTCAGGGACCTACCGGACCAACAGGGGATTGTGAGTGCCCAACGGGACCAACTGGGCCGACTGGGCCGACCGGGCCAACTGGGCCGACCGGGCCTGCATGTAATTTCCTTGTTTATGCTACAAATGCAGGAACCATTGACGACCCTACGGATGATACAGTATCTGTAATCGACACCGGAACAAATACGGTAGTCGATACGATTACTGTAGGTAATGCACCTCTTGAAGTAACAGTTTCTCCAAATGGGGCTCGTGTTTATGTTACTAATATTTTCTCTAATACTGTTTCCGTTATTGATACTGCTACCAATACTGTTGTAGCTACCATTCCTGTTGGCACTAATCCAATTGGTGTAGCTGTTTCTCCAGATAACACAACTGTGTATGTTGGAAATCATGGTAATGATACTGTTTCTGTTATTAATGCCGCTACTAATACCGTTGTAGCTACCATTCCTGTTGGCATCGATCCACAAGGGGTCACTGTTTCTCCAAATGGAGCCCTTGCATATGTTGCAAATGAATTAAGTAACACAATTTCTGTTATTGATACTGCTACTAATACTGTTATCGCTACCATTCCTGTTGGCGTTCGTCCTAGGATAATCGTCTTCACTCTAGACGGGACTCGTGCTTATGTCACAAATCAAGACAGCGGTACTGTTTCTGTTATTAACACCGCTACCAATTCCGTTATTGATACAATTAACGTAGGTACCGAACCTGTTGGTATAGATATTACACCTGATGGCACTCTTATTTACGTTGTAAATAAAGTTAGCAATAATGTATCAGTAATAAACGTGGCAACAAATACTGTAATCGATACAATTCCTGTTGCACTATCCCCAGATCAAGTAACCATCATACCTGATGGCACTCGTGCCTATGTTACAAACCAAGCTAGTAATACAGTTTCTGTTATTGATATTGCTACTAATACTGTTATCACTAATGTCCCAGTAGGTGTCGCTCCAACCGGAATAGCTACCGGAACTATTTGTGAATAAAATACAGAAATAGGCGACAAGAATAATTTTTATTCGTTATATTCTTTCTTTAACTATGTTTGAACAACTAGAATAAACCTCTATATTCTGTCAATATTGTAAATGACACGGTAATCTTTTCTCTGATTTCTTTAGATAAGCAGTTAGCTTTTGCTAGCTGCTCTTTTTATTCCATAAAGTAACCTTGCTCCTTATAGTTCTCCCATTTCTCTTTTTCAAAGATTCTTTCTTTCGTTTTGATACTTCCATAGCAATCAGTTTTAACTTTCACAAATTCTTTTTCCAATTCCTTAGTCCAATCTGCTTCATAAGGTTCCTCACTCACTAATCCATTCTTTGATGTATTGCTCTAATAAGTTCATATCCATTCCCCTCGTATATTAATATTTAAGCCCTATCTCAGACTTAGCCTGCATAACGTTTTTAACTATATTCATACTATACCTATCACTTTAAGTTACAATCCCATTATTGTAAGCATGGCATGCTTTGTTATACATGTCTGAAAATAGTTTGATACTATTATTCTTTCAAGAATATATATTTTTTATGAATTCTTGTCTCTTAAAACAAATCAAAATCTATTAAAACATCTAATACTAGGTCTTTAAACAAGCGCTTTGCTTCAAATTACATATACTATCATAAATCTATTACAAAAGGGGGTAATATTTTTATGAAAGACCGTTGCTATCGAACTGAATACTGCGTTTGTAAAAAAATAAAGCCGTGCTCTTGCTCTAAACGTCATTGTAAGTTTCCTCCAATCGCATGTCCTTGTCCTACTTCCAAAGCTCCTTTCATCCCTTGTCCTAAACCTCATCACAAACCTTGTTCATCTTCATGTTGTAAACGCAAATGCTAAACTAAAATAAGAATTTTGTTTAGTTTTCTAACCTTCCTCATATAATGAATCCAAATATTCAGATACAATAAAATCAATAGTTACAACATTTTATTATTAGAAGGGGTACTTATGTCATTCGCAGCATGGAGTATAATTTTGCCGACTTTAATCGGAGCAATGTTCGGATTAATTTTTGACACACTCTCTTCTCAAAATGGTAGCAAAAACCCAAATTAAAAACTTAATAAGAAGATTCAAGAACTACTTCAGTGATAGCTGATATGTCCTTGGCATTTCAGTTATCACACTCCTTCAAATAACGCTCTAGTCTTACTTCGCACCCCCTTGCTGCTACCCAAAAGCCGTTGCTCTCTTATTCATTCGTTTTACAATCCGACTAACTTGAACCTGTGATTTCCCTATACGTTTTCCGATATTTTCTTGCCTTATTCCCTTAGAATGCATGTCCCATACAATCAATTCGCTATGCTGTAATGTATCGAAAAAAGAATGAAGAATCACTTTATTTTCCACTGTACTTTCTACATCTACCCCTTCACCGTTGTCAGCTGGATAGATAACTTTATCTAAAGAGAATGTCCCCGGTTGAGCAGCCTCAACAAGTCCATGACCCATATCCAAAGTTTTGCTAATATGGTCCACCGATTCTTCTGACAACTTATTTTTCAAGATTTTTCCCTTCGCATAATATACTGTTCGTTCAATTTTCAACTTCTATGTCTTCCAGATCCCATTACCAATTTCACAAACTATTCTGGGTGCAGCAAACGTAAGGAATTTAAAACCAAGCTCCGGCTTGAATTGTTCTCTTGCTTTCATTAGTGCAACCATGCCATTGCACTAGATCCTCAAATTCAACACCTGTATCGTCTTTTATCGCTTGTAATCTGTGACCATATTTTTTATGAATGAAATAGAAAACGAACTTTTCGTACTTTTAAATAAATTCTTCATCGACAGATCTTTTACATCAATTAACTCAGGCATTTTTCCTCCCCTTTCTTATTTTCCACATGTTTGTTGGCTCTTCCCACCTCTTTTTCAATTTATTTATATAGACTGAATTAAGAAAGAAGTTCTCCGTTTTTTGGAACACACAAAAGCAAGTAGATACTACGCGTTGTACATCTACTTGTGATTACTTGTGGTATGCGTAAAGGAGAAATATTAGGACTTCAATGGAAGAATATTGATTTCGAAAGAAGAACAATATCCGTGAACCGTTCCCTTTCTCATATCTCCGAAGAATTTTATGAGCCAAAGACAGCTACAGGAAAACGTCTAATTGTACTTCCTGAAATTACACTACACGCATTAGAAGAACAATATAAGCGAATACATGTAGAAAAAGAACGATACGCCAACTTATACAAGGACTATGATTTAGTATGCCCTACTTCCAAGCGGAAAACCTTGTAATTTCAAAAGTTTGACACAGCTCTGGAAAAAGCTTATAAAGAAAAGTGGAGTTCTTGATATTCGGTTCCATAATCTCAGACATACCTATGCGACATTGATGTTGAAACAAGGTATTCATCCAAAGATTGTGAGTGAACGATTAGGGCATAAACGAGTAGGCATCACATTGGACACCTACTCTCATGTTGTACCAGGACTTCAAGGAAAAGCAGTGGAGGATTTTGCAAATAATCTATTTCAAAAACACTAATGTTTGCAAAATGGTTGCAAATACGAATTTTGCATAAAAATACTAGCGAATTCGTATACGATTGAAAGGAGACAAAAACATGAAAGAAATCAAAACAGAACAAGAATTCAAAGACATTATCGCAAGCGAAGATCCAGTAGTTGTTAAGTTTTTTACTACATGGTGCCCAGATTGTGTACGTATGGATCATTTTATTGGGGATGTAATGGAAGAGTTCAATAAGTTTGAATGGTACGCTATTAATAAAGATGAGTTTCCAAGTATTGCAGAAGAGTATCAAGTAATGGGTATTCCAAGTTTACTTGTATATCAAAATGGTGAGAAGTTAGGTCATTTACATAGTGCAAATGCGAAAACAGAAGAACAAGTTACTGAATTTTTAGAAGCATACTAAGATAAGAGATGCCACTGGAACATATTGTTTCAGTGGTTTTTTTATTTGGATTTTTCAACAGATTTTTCCCTTGTGAAACTTTGTTATCCCCTGCTCAAAAAGCTATAAAACGTCAACAATGTTTGTATAGACCCACACGACTTTCCTTTGATACTCTATTGATAGAAGGAATTTCTTTACAGAAAGGAGAGTGCTTTTTATGAATTCATGTTCGAATCAAGAAGCTGATAAAGGGGCTATTGTTAGCATTGTTGCTTACATATTTTTATCAGCAATAAAAATTATCATTAGTTATATCGCTCTATCTAGCGCATTACGTGCAGATGGTTTAAATAATTTAACAGATATCGGTGCTTCACTAGCTGTTTTAATTGGACTGAAAATTTCGCGTAAGCCTCGTGATCATGATCATCCATATGGGCATTCTCGCGCAGAACAAATCGCTTCATTAGTAGCTTCTTTTATTATGGCATCCGTTGGATTCGAAGTTATTATTAGCGCTATTCAATCATTTTTTAATCCTAAGCAAACAGCACCTAATGTAATCGCTGCGTGGGTTGCTTTCTTTTGTGCTATCGTGATGTACGGTGTATACATGTATAATAAAAAAATTGCAAAGCGGACAAAAAGCAAAGCATTAGAAGCCGCTGCTAAAGATAATTTATCAGATGCACTCGTTAGTATTGGTACAGTCGTTGGAATTGTTGCTTCACAATTCCATATGGCTATTCTTGATCCGATTACAGCGGTACTTGTCGGACTTATAATTTGTAAAACAGCATGGGATATTTTTATAGAAACATCTCATATGTTAACAGATGGGATTGATCCTGAAAAAATGGAAGAGTATTCTCAAGCAGTGCAACTTGTTCCAGGGGTTGAACATATCGTTGATATTCGGGCTCGTATGTATGGAAATCAAACGTATGTTGATATTACAATTGAAGTAGATGCCCATATGGACGTAAACAAAAGCCATCATATTACGGACGCAATTGAAGACATGTTACAACAGAAATTCGGAATTTTATATACTCATATTCATGTTGAACCGATGCAAAAAGAACCTATGCTGCCATGAAACCATTGAAAAAGTCTACTTCATAAGAAAAAAGAGTCCATCACCTACTGTATATAGATGATGGACTCCTTTCTATCCTTAACATTACGATAAAAATGCATGTTATCTTTCAAAGTAATCACTTCTTTGACGACTTCGATATTATAGGTTCTTTTTTTAAGAATGCTTGATGAAAAATAATACATAAAACAAGCCAACTTCCCCCCGCTGCCCATCCAGCTAATATATCAGATGGATAGTGCACGCCAAGATAGATACGGCTAACAGAAATCGAAAATATTACGAAACAGGCTGTAAAAATAATTAACACTTTTTTATGCAGTGCAATACGATGTTCCGTAATCGTCACATAGGCGATAAACCCTAGAAATGCCGTCGCATTCATCGTATGACCACTTGGGAAACTATATCCAGTCGCTGTGACAAGTTGTGATACATCAGGTCTTGGACGCTCATACCATAGCTTAAGCATACTGTTAAGATAACGAGATCCATAATAGTTAATCATTAAAAATAACGCACTCAACAACTTTTTTCGGATGAGAAAGTACATTACGATGATAATAAGCAATGGAAAATAGACTTTTTTAGAGCCAATATAAGACATCCAAATAAAATAAGTCGTCAAATATTCATTTCGGAAGCTTTGGATAAATGTTGTAATCACATCATCAAACTTCTCAATACAAGCGGTATGATACGAAAATGATAATACGACAAAACAAATGAGTAATATACCACTTAACAAGTATAAATGTCGATATCGTTTCACATACATAACCTCACAATACAAGAAATGGAGCGGTTGTTTTAGTTTCCCTCTCCATTTCTTTTTTATACATGTTTTTTATGAAGAAATATAACGACTCATTTCTTGTTGCATGTTAGAAATTTTTGAAACACAAATCTCCCATCTCTTCTAGTGCAAAGTATATATCCTGCTTGAGCTCTTGTACATTTTCATAATATGGTCTCTTCATTTGTAGCATTCTCATAATAATTTCTTTATTACCTTCCGCTAACTGTAATTCTTCATGCCATGGCTTTTCTACTTTATCGTTAGACTCATAACTAGCGTATAACAAAAATAAGATAAAATGGCCTAGCGCATAAAAGTCACTGCGATGTTCCACTTCGCGCATAAAAGCTTGTTCGCCTTCATAAGACCCCGCTCGTTCATCTATGTCTCCTTTATATCTCGCTAATCCAAAATCAACAATATGAATTGAACTCCCACTCATTAAAATGTTAGGGATTCTTAAATCGCGATGAATGATACCTTGACTATGAATATAAGAAACAACTTCTAATATTTTATATAAGATATAAAACGCTTCTCGTTCTTCATATATATACCCATCTCGAAAAATAAAATCTTCAAAATTCTCTCCCGCCATATACTCCATGACAAAAAACGGTTGCTTCTTCCAAACAAAATGGTCATACAAGCTTGGAATCGCTGGATGTTGCAAATTCTTTAAAATTTGCTGTTCTCTTACAAACGATTCCCTTCCTGATTCATACTTTTGCTTACTTTGTCTCAATTGTTTTAATACTTTAACCTCATGATTCTGTAAATCTACCACTTTATAGGTAAAGCCATAACTGCCCATTCCAATTACCGATTCAATCTTATAGCGCTCTATAACAATTGTATTCTTACGCAGCGGTCTATCAAACCACGCGAGTATATGTCGCCATTTCATCAACTACTGGAAAAGAAACTACGGCTTTTTCGTTTTCTTTTATAGTGCTGATGTCCGTATCCGTGAGATGGACGTCTTCTATTATAATCGCTGCTTGAATAAGAGCGTCTTCTATGACGATAGTCACTACTTGAGTAAGAGTGGTATCTACCTTTTTTTCCTAATAAAGAATCAATAATTTTTTTGAACATCCCTTCACCTCTTATAGAAAATTTTATCTTCATTATACCAATATTTCTTCATGAATTTTGTGACAACTTTGTAAAGAAGAATCATGTTGAGAAGAGTAAAAAAACGACGAGTTGATCCCGTCGTTACTTTTACTCTTCATCTCCATCGAACACTTCGTCAATCATACATTTTTCTAGTAAGTATTCAAATGTAATGTCAGCAAGATCTTCGATTTCTTCTTGCTTCGGTACATATCCTCTTTCAATTAGTTGCTCATAAAAAAACTCCGCAATTTCTTCCGTGTCAATTACGACTTCAATTTCCTTCATGAGCATCACTCCTTTATTTCTGTTTTATGAAAGAATTTCAAAATTATGTATATGAAATTAGAAAAATACTTTTTCTTTTCCACCTTATTCTTTTCAGTCATATTGCTGTGAGCAAGCACATACGATGTAGTACAAGCTATTAAAAGGAGGTAATGATAATGAAATATCAATATGAAATAGAGCAAAGAAAAGAAGAGTTCATGCATGAGGACAAATGGGCAGACTCTCTTATTAAATGGCTTTTTATTTTTTTAAGTATAGTAGGCATACCTTATACCACATACGTTTTTATCCAATTTCTCTTTACTTTCTAATCCGTTATTTTTTCTCTGTTAATTTTACTAGATAATTATGAATTACATTCATCACAATTTTATACTCTTCATCTTGAAAAGTTTCATATAATAACTGATAATCGTTATAAATATCTAATAACCCATCAATAATTTCTTGCTTATTTGTTTTAATACTTACTCTCTTTGAATTATTAATGGATTTCAATTTCTCTAAGTCTAATTTATTCATTCCCGCTTTATCTTGTTTCATTTTCTTTAAAATCGCATTTGCTGTTTGGGCATTCGCAAGTAGTGTTAAATCAGATTCATCCGCTTCTAACCACTCACCATCTGTAATTCTTGATAATTCATATATCGTATCTTCCCACGCATCATTTTTATATCTCCATACTTCTGTACGAAATCCAACAATACGAAAAATATCTTGATCATATCCTGAAACTTGCACGAGATCTCCAAATGTAAACTGATAACATAGCTCAATCCACTCTGTCTTATTTTTTTTCACATCTTGCTCTGTAACATGTTGAAGCGTTTGTTCCACATAATATCCATCGTGATTATTTACTTCATATACATATACACCGTCTAGCATTTTTATATTTTTAATTTTTCTATTTTTATTGGTTCGCTTTCTTCTTCATAAAATTCCTTGAAGATATCCGTATCCTTTCATTTTGAGTAAAGTTCCAACATCTTCTTTACATCCTCTAAATCAACAGAATATTCGTTCATCTTCATGTGTATCACTCCTTTATATAATTCATTATAAATCAGAAAGAAAAACCCGTACACACAAAATATGTACGGGTTCAACTTACTTTCTCATTATCATTTTCATCTTCACTTTTACGTTCTTTTTTATCCTCTAATTTTATTTCTTGTGCCAATTCAAGGAGGGCTTTTGCTGCTTTACGAGCATCAAACTTTCCAATTTCTTTGTATTTAAAATTCATGATGCCTCTCACCTCTGCCGATATGATATGCGAGACGTTTTGTCTGTGTTCTTTGTCCCTATCGTTTTTCTATCGAGAGAATGAAAAGTGTAAATCAAAACTAAAAAAGCCTCCCTAACGGAAGCTTTCTCATAATCAATTATTATTTAATTTCTTTAAGATCACCTTGTTTAAATAAATCTTGGGTAACTTCTTCTCCGAAATTATTCAAAACAAAAGCTTGTTCTGCTACTGCATCCATAACTCCTGTGACTTTACCAACGTTACCTTCTTGAGTAGTTCAGAAGTAATTATGGTCTTCTACAATTTTACTAAAATCTCTGTTTATCCATCTTTCATTGATTGCTAAAAATTCCTCTTTCTTTTCAAAGTTACTATTATTTAAAATGCCTCTTATCTTCTCTGCATTTTTCTTAGACATCGGGATAGCACCCCATTTCTGAGTTGCTACTACCTTTTGATGAGTCATGTGATGCATCGCTTTAATAACTTCATCTTCATTAGAACTTTCAGTAACAGGAAGATTCATAAAAACTTCATCTATCTGACCAGTCATTGATTCTTTTTCTCTTGGAACTTCTTTATATTCGCTTATATCTACTTCAGTACTAGTTTTCTTATTTACTGGATTATCTGCAACATAAATCATTCCGTAGGTTACCCCAACTGTAAGAGCAACCAACCCTACAATTGAGCTCATCCAAATCAATATTTTCTTTGCCACCGTTATCTCTCCTAATTCCATTTTAACATCTCATTCTAAGAATATTATATCAAAATTACCTATTTATGGATATTTTTCTCGTATTTCCTTTTTGAACCATTTATTTCGTGCGTACTCTTTAAAATTAGCACATTTATAAGAGTATCCTGCTGTTCCCTTTTAAATTTATATGTTATAAAAAAATCACCTCGACATTCTAATACCGAGGTGATAACAAAACAATAAAATTGATATTTTATATTAGTTTCCTTCTTCAATCATTACCATTGCAAGGTTTACATAACAATTGAAAGTTCATGGGATCATTATAAGCAGATTTATAAAAAAGGACATTGTGATTGTAATGGTCTATTCCAAATTGCTTTGGAATCAAACCTACACTATCGTTTCTACGATTTAAGGAAAACACAATACCTAGCTCTATAGCTATTTGGAAATTGTTTTCTGATTTTTAGAACCGCAATATATACAAACTGTCTATCTAATTACTAGAATAACATGTTAAATGTATGCCATAAGTACCCTTTAAATAAGTATCAGTTTCTTCAATAAGTCTTAAAATGTCCTCTGCACTCATGCCCCAACCTTCTATTTTACTTCAACAGTTAGCCTGATAAGACTTTCTAGGAACCATTCTGAACCTTATCAGCTTATAGCCACTCAATTTCTATTGTAGCGCCTTCTCTTGATCTTGTTGTGTCATGATTCGCTTCTATATTACTACTGAACCATACCTTCTTTATAAACTTCTTCAAAAACGTGTTACATGCTTCTGCATTAAGCTCTTCTAATTTATCTAACTTTTTAATCGCATCTTGCAATCTTGCTTGTTCTTCATCCATATTTGATAAATTCTCAAGTTTAACATCAATGAGCTCCATTTGTTGCTTAACTTGTTTGATTTGTTCTTCGTTTTCTTCACGCATTTCATAAAACTCGGATTTTGTAATCTCCCCATCCATCCGCATTTCTTTAAGATTCCGTTGACGTTTATTAAATCTCGTTATTTGTTTCTCTAATGACTCTCGTTGAATGAATAGTTTCTTTTCTATCTCTATCGTATCAAGTGATTTCAACATTTGCAGCTCTTGTTCAAAATCTGGTTTCTTTTCTTTAACTTTTTGTAATACAAATTGTTCAATTGGTTCATATTTGTATCCTCGATCTCTACATTTATTATTATCAACTTTATAGATACATGATTTTATATAATCAACACCATTTCCATCGAATTGTATGTATCTTTTTCTACCACAACAATTACAATAAATAAGATTTTGTAGCTTCCTAGTCACTTTTCTTTTATTAAAGAAATTTCCTGTCGAATTTTCTTCCAATATTTTTTGAACCTCAAAAAATATCTGTTTACTCACAATGGGTTCATGAGCATTTTCAACAAACACTTCATCAACAACCCTACCATTTACTTTCCTACATGCTTTTACAACTCCATAATAAACAACATTTCTTCGCATATTTGATATATGTGCTGAAGTTAATACCTTACCTTGTCTACTTCTCCATCCAAGTATATCTAACTGCTTTGCAATTTCGTTTGCGCTAACTCGTTCTAATGTCTTTTGAAAAATAAATCGAATGATTTTAGCTTCCTCTTCAACTACTTCTAACCGCTTTTCTTCGTTCTTTTTATAACCTAGAGGGACTCTGTTACTCATTGTCCATTTCCCTTGCTCGGCTGCCGCTAATCGTCCTCTTCCCAATCTTTTACGAATTTGTTTATATTCAAAGTTCGCCATCATTGCTTGGAAGGAGAAAAGCATTTCATTACTTTCCTGTGATAAATCAATTGCACCTTGGGGAGTCAAAATTTTAATATCGTGTATAATCAACATCTTCTTAATTTCTTCAGCATGAGCGTTGTCACGTGAAATTCTGTCTATATCCATTACAAGAAGAGCGTCATAATCATCTAATCTGCTTAACAATAAATTTAGTTGCGGTCTTTCCATATTTACTCCACTTGAGATTTCTTGATAAATGTCATAGGTTAATTTTTGTTGTTTTGCAAGTTTAGTTAAGGCGTTTCGATGATTTAATAAAATCTCGTCTATGTTTAACTGCTCTTCGTTTCTTGATAAACGTAAATAAATTGCAGCTAATCCCATTGCCCACACCCCTTATTACATATATTAGAAATAATAACATAATATCCCTTGGTTAAAAATAGAAAATTAGTATTTGTAATTTTACCCACGGTTCCATATAGCGTAATCACGACTATATCTCCGACATTATATTTAGGTTGTTTTTTTCTTGACATCTATATCTCTCCTTTTTAGAGTCGTGATTTTGATAACAGTATATGCGAACGATATAAAAACGCTTATCACATAAGCGTATATTCAAAAAAATTTTTTCATAAAAAAAATACATCACTTTTTATAAAGCGATGTATGTTTACATACCATATTATGCTAGCTATCTTTCTTGTAAATACAAATCCCATGCCTTATCAAAGATAGACATACTTTCTATTAATCCACTGCATTCTAAGTATGAACTAATTTCATGATAATCTTCTGATTGCTTTGGAAAACTTAAATCATCGTAGATTGCTTCTGCCAAATCAGATATTTCATTTTTAACCAATGGCGCACGGTGTTTCATCATATAATGGTAAAATGTTTTCTTCAAAAATATTCCCTACCTTTCTAACTTGGGTACATTATACAAGGGAGAAAAGAAAAAAACCAGCATAACAGCTGGTTAAAAATCAAAATAATTTTTCTTTAGTAAACGCGGACGCTCCATTAGTTCCTCATAAGTCAGTTGCTTTGGCAAATCTTTTGTATAAATCAGAAACAACTGATCTTCAATTTCTTTCACGATATGATCAGGTTGATATTCCATTCCACACGAAGAACAAGAAATACACGGTGTTTTTTGGATTTCAATTGCCTTTGTACCATCCGGCAACTCCCAATATACAGTATTTACACTTTCTATTGCTTCTTTACTTTCACACCACATACAATTCATACTGCATCACCTTCAGCTTTTTCATCAGCTTCTAGTTTTTTCATTTGCGCTTTATATTTTTTATCTTTCAGTTGATCGCGCTTTTCACGTTTATCCTTTAAGGATGAATGCGTTTCGTTCATTTCATAGTCTTTTCGGCGATTCATACGCTGCAGATCATCCGGTACGAGGTTGAATTTCTTATCGCTCATTAATGCTGCTACACCAATATCAGACCGCTTCTCTTCATATGTTGGATAAATTTCTTTAAAGTACCCTTCCGCTCTTCCTGGCACATAATTTTCTGGTTCTGGATATGTTGTAATCACCCCTTCAAAGTTGCGGAGTACAACTTTATCCGCACTTTGTGAGATTAAATAGTTTGGCTGAAGCGCAATTTTACCGCCTCCGCCTGGAGCATCTACAACAAACGTTGGCACTGCATAACCAGACGTATGTCCGCGCAGTCCTTCAATAATCTCTAAGCCTTTAGATACTGGCGCACGGAAATGACCAATCCCTTCCGATAAATCACACTGATAAATATAATATGGACGAACTCGAATTTTCACTAAATCGTGCATGAGTTTTTTCATAATTGGGACGCTATCGTTAATTCCTGCTAAAATAACCGCTTGGTTCCCAACTGGAACGCCTGCATTTGCAAGCATTTCACATGCTAATTTAGACTCTTCAGTAATTTCAATCGAAGTATTAAAATGTGTATTTAGCCATACTGGGTGATATTTTTTCATAATATTACATAGATTTTCTGTAATACGTTGCGGGAATACAACAGGCGCCCTTGTTCCGATGCGAATAATTTCTACATGCGGAATTGCTCGTAAATTCTTTAATACATATTCTAAAATTTTATCATTAATAAGGAGTCCATCACCGCCAGAAATTAAAACGTCTCGTACTTGCGGTGTTTCACGAATATAAGCAATTGCTTCATCTAATTGTTTTTTTGGTACGCCCATGCCGATTTGTCCACTAAAGCGACGGCGTGTACAATAACGGCAATACATGGAGCATTGATTTGTTACAAGAAATAGGACACGATCTGGATAGCGATGCGTTAAACCAGGAACTGGTGAATCTTCATCTTCATGTAGCGGATCTTCCAAATCATACTTTGTTTTATATAATTCTTCCGAAATCGGTACAGATTGCATTCGAATCGGACAGCGCGGATCATCGGGATTCATAAGCGAAGCATAGTACGGTGTAATATTTAGCGGAATCGTTTTTGTTGAAATTTTAACACCTTCTTCTTCTTCTGGTGTTAAATTTATGACTTTCTTTAAATCATCTAACGTTTTAATCGTATTCGTTAATTGCCAAACCCAATCATTCCATTGTTCTTCTGTCACGTCTTTCCACAATTCAATTTCTTTCCAATGACGATTTGGTTTATATACATCGTGTAACATTGCTATTCCCCCTTTTTTTACGCTCACTTTTTATATAAGCAATAATTATGCCAACTTCACAATTTTGATAAGCAGTATTATAAGATTCCTTATCATATATAGGAAAAATCGTTTTTTTTTACATGTAGATACAATAATCGCTCACCATGATTCCTGTTACTTTTTGTATATGTAAACGCTCTTTTATTGGTGCAAACACATAAAAACGCCGATTATTCGGCGTTTTTTTTATATTTATTTAACTTATACTGCAAAGTTTGTCTTGGAATACTAAGTAATTTAGCAGCTTGTAATATATTCCCCTCCGTTTCTATTAGAGCTTGATGAATTAATTCCTTCTCCATTTGAGACAACGCCTCGCGTAAAGGCAATATCTTTTTCTTCTCCTGCCTGTTTTCTTTCTGGAATATTCGGGGTAAACAACAAGCTGTTAGCGAATGCCCTTCTGCAAGAATCACAGCATGTTCAATCGTATGCTTTAGTTCTCTTACATTTCCTGGCCAATGATACGATAATAATCTCTCTTTTGCATCATCGTTAATCTCAAATACAGCCTTTTTATATTCCTTGTTATATTGTTTTAAAAAATAAGATGCCAGCAGTAAAACATCTTCTATTCGCTCACGAAGTGGTGGAATATAGAGAGAGAATACATTCAATCTATAATACAAATCCGTACGAATCTTATTTTCGCGCAAGCAGACTTCTGGAGGCTGATTCATTGCAGTAATGACACGTACATCTACTTTTCTTGTCTTATTATCACCTATTCGGCGTATGACCCCGTCTTCTAAAACGCGAAGCATTTTTGCTTGCAGATCAAGGGGCATCGAGTTTAACTCATCTAAAAATAATGTCCCTCCATCTGCAAGCTCAAATAACCCCGCACGCTCAATAGCTCCCGTATAACTACCTTTTGTCGTTCCAAATAATAAACTTTCTAACAGTGATTCTGGGAGCGCTGCACAATTTTGTGCAATAAACGGTTTGTTTTTTCTTTTTGAAGCTTCATGAATTGCCTGAACAAATAATTCTTTTCCTGTGCCTGTTTCGCCGTATATTAAAACATTGGCATCTGTTGGAGCTACCTTTTGTGCTAACTCTTTCGTTTGACGAAAACGAGTGTCATTCGTCACGATTGTATTAAACGCAATATGTTTTTTCGTTATTTTTCGTTTAGAAGAACGCTTCATTTTTGACTGTAAATCAACAATTGTATCTGTCAATTTTTGAATCGTTGTATAATCCTTTGCGATTTCAACCGCTCCAGCAATACTTCCTTCTATGAAAATAGGTAAAGTCGTATTAACCGTACATACATCCTCACCTTTTAAATTTTGATAACGCTGCACTTGATGAACGATAGGCTTTTTTGTATGTAAAACTTTCATAAGTGTACTCGTTTCTCGAGATAACGATGGAAATGCCTCTAATAAATGCTTTCCGAGTACATTCTCAATTTTTGAACCATCATGTTTCGCTGCAACATCATTATAAAAAATGGTAATTCCATTTTCATCTACAGCATGAATTGCTTCATCAATACTGCTCAAAATCGCTTCAATGACTTCTTGTGTAGAAACAGCTAGCAATGTCATCCCCCCTCTTGCCAACAATTCAGCATATTACACGCCGAATTGTTGGCGCCTCTATGTGCGATTATAAGCATTGAGATCTCATTCTATTGTTCCTTCTCTACATTCGTTATTTGTTTCATCATTCATACTGAATAAAGTAAAACTTTATTCAGTATGATTCGCTTTTACGAATCAGTCGTTTAGGGACAAGCTCTGCTCCCACGTATTTCTCTCCGAATCTTACTACCTATCAATAACTGGATAAAGTGAAACTTTAATCAGTGGGGATTTTCTTCATCCCTCACCAATCGGGCTTTTACGGGCAGCCCTACTCCCACCTATCTTCCTTGCTACTCTTTGAACCTTGAGGTGGGAGTCTTACTGCCCGTTAATGCGGGATAAATCTTTTACCCATACATTCATATCTTCTAATTTATCAAAAATATAACAGTTATTAGCAAGTCTCCCTGTATACGTATAGCCTAACTGATGAAAAGCCGCATTCATTCCAAATGAAAGCGAGCGTGCAATTGTATAAGAACAAAAGATTGCTCGATCTCGCAGTTCTTCTTCTAATTGAACAAGTAAGCTTTTCATAAAACCATGTTTTCGATACTCAGGTAAAGTCGCACAATTTGTTAGTTCTGCATTCCCTTCTTTCACATTCATCTCTGCAGAAGCAGTGCTAACGATTTTCCCTTCTAATTCATATACATAATAAATGGTGTCTTCTTTCATTGTTTGTTTCACATAGTCTACTTGATTTAATGGTGTTGGATAAATTTCAAAAACTCTTCCGAATACATTTGCTAACTGTTCTGCATCATCTTCTGTTGCCTTCCGCAATATAAATGTGGTTGGAACTTGTTTATCCACTCCCCTTTTTTCCCTCACACCATTTAAAATTTGATCTTCATTTTCCCATTCGATACTATTTCTTCTTTCATTCCGTAAATACTTCACCAAGAAATAAGCATCGTGACCTTGAAAATAATGAGGAATTGTTGCTTCTAATAAAAAGCCAAAAGAGAGCCACGCCGAAACATGCTCTCCCTTTCCTTTTATAATACATTTAGTGAAAGAATGCTTCTTGGCCAATTCTTCGATTGTTTGTCTTATATATTCTACATTGCCTGTGTAATGATCAACTCGCACTCGCTTGTTAAAATAGTCCAATACTCCTTCTACAGTATAATACTTTGTCTGTTCTTTAAATGCTTCATAATAGTTCATCTTTTCACCTCACACCAATCTAATAATGTACATGCAATGATTTTTGCAGCGGCAATCATTTTATCTACTTCAATGTATTCATTTGGATAATGCGCTACCTTCGTTTCTCCTGGCCCAAATATAATCGTCGGTACATCTACAATTTGAGTAAATAATCCACCATCTGTTCCCCATGGCGATGCTTCTATAATTGGATTTTTCCCTTCAATTTGCACAAAATTATTTTGAAGTGCTGTAATGAGCGGATGCTTCTCATCTAATTCACCCGGCACCCATCTTGCTCCAAACCATTCTACTTCTACAGGATGATCTCTAAACCATACATCCTTATCCTTTAATTGTTGCATCCAAGTTTCAAATTCTTCTTTTGCCGCCTCTATAGTCTCATTCGGCGCAATTCCACATCTTCCTTCTAATATTAAGGAATCTGGTACAGAACTCGGCCAACTTCCTCCTTCAATTTTCCCTATATTAATCGGAATTGGGATGGGAATTTCCTTATAAAGCGGGTCTGTTATTCGGTCATTTCTCTTTTGTTCTAATTCTTTTACATGCTCAACCACAATTATACTTTTTTCAATTGCGCTGATTCCTTCATAACGAGTCCCACCATGTGCAGCTTTCCCTTTCACATGTAGTCGAAACCACATCGATCCTTGCTGTTTTGGGAAGAACTTCATATTTGTTGGTTCTGGAATAATGACCCCGTCAGCTTTATATCCTCTTAAAATAGCTGCTAAACTTCCTGCACCACCGCTCTCCTCTTCTATTACACTTTGAAAATAAATATCTCCCTTTAATACAATGTCATTCTTAATAATCGCTTCCATTGCAAGTATTAAAGCAACATTCCCCCCCTTCATATCCGTCGTTCCACGACCATATATACGATTTCCAATTCTTTCACCACTATAAGGAGGATAATCCCACTGGTTCACATCTCCCTCTGGTACAACGTCAATATGTCCATTTAAAATCATGGATTTTCCGCCGCCACTTCCTTTTAAAGTAGCTACAATATTAGGACTATCTGAAAAATTCGTTCTTGGGGATACAAAATAAGGATGATCTTTCATTTTTGTAAAAGACGGCTCCCAAATGTCAAGATCTAATCCTAATTCACGCAACTTCTCAATTATGATTGCTTGCGCTCCACTTTCTTTTCCAGACACACTCTTTTCTTGAATCAATCGCTTTAATAGTTTCGCACTATCTTCTTCATGGCTTTCAATATAATCACATATTTGTTGTTTTAAATCTCCCATATCCCCCGCTCCCTTCATTCAATTACAAGCAAGTTAGAACTTATATGAAAAGCCGATTCCGTATGCTTCCTCACATCTTCTACTGTATAAGGACTCATCAATTCTTGAAGCACTAATCCTTTAGAAGTAACCTCCATCACAGCCATATCAGTAATAATGACATCAACGCAGTTTTTCGATGTTAAAGGCAGTGTACATTCAGATACAATCTTTGCATTCCCATACTTATCGACATGGTTCATTACAACAACGACTCGCTTTGCTTTTTGTGCTAGGTCCATTGCTCCGCCAATACCTGGAACACGTTTTCCTGGTACAATCCAATTGGCTAAATCTCCATTCTCGCTCACTTGTAGCGACCCTAGAATTGTTAAATCTAGCAACCCTTTGCGAATCATTCCAAATGCGGTGCAGCTATCGAAGTAACTTGCCCCTTGAATAATTGACGTCGGCAGTCCCGCTGCATTGCATAAATTTGCATCTTCATCCCCTGTATTCGGTGTTGGGCCCATACCGATAATTCCATTTTCAGCATGGAACATAACGTGTATATCTTCCCGTAAATGGTTAGGAACAAGTGAAGGAATACCAATTCCTAAGTTGACAATCATGCCATTTTGAATTTCTTGCGCAGCCCGCTTTGCGATTTTATCTCTTACATCTATTCCCATGCCCATTTCCAATTCACCCCTTCCGATGGAACAATATAATCTATGAAAGCACCTGGAACTACAATCTCTTCCGGATGTAATGCACCAAGCGGTACAATTTCTTCCGCTTCTACAATTGTAATATCCCCCGCCATCGCAACATGTGGATTCATATTACGCGCACTTTTATCAAAAACAATGTTTCCAAATGGATCTGCTTTTTTTGCATATACAATTGCTATTTCAGCTGTAAGAGCTGTTTCAACTAAAAACGTTTTGCCATTTAATTCAACTGTTCGTTTTCCTTCCTCAACCACCGTATCAACACCAACATCAACAAGAATGCCACCAAGACCTACGCCGCCTGCTCGAATGCGCTCCGCTAGTGTTCCTTGAGGTGAAAATTCAATTTGTAACTTTCCTTCGTTTAATTGTCTCCCTGCATTCGGATTTGAACCGATATGAGAAGTGACTAATGATTTTACTCTTTCTCTTGTTATAAGACGACCAATCCCCACATCCGGGAACCCTGTATCGTTTCCAATTAAATGTAAGTTTGTAATTCCTTTTTCCACAATTGCTTGTATAAGAGATGGAGGGGATCCGATTCCACCAAATCCCCCAAACATTAGTGTCATATCATCGTGAAATAGCGAAATGACTTCATCTATTTCTTTCAATTTTCCGAATGTATTTGTCACCATTTTCATGCGATACTATGCCCTCCTCTTTGCATCATTTCCTCCACACTCTTACCAAAAATACTAAGTAGCTCATCTAGCTCAGAATATGTAGTAGTCATTGGTGGTGCAACAAGCAATGCGCTATCTTCCTTACCTGCTTGCCCTGAAACAGCTTGATATAAAAGGAGTCCGTTTTTAGCTGCCACTGAAATGAGCTCCGACGCCTTTGTAAACGGTTGCAATTCAATTCCAATTAGGAATCCTTTCCCCCGCACATCTGCAATAATAGTCGATTGCTGCTGAACTTTTTGCAATCCCTTTATTAAATATTCTCCTTTTTCCGCTGTTTTTTCAGGTAAATTATGTTTTTCCATATATTCGATAACCGCTAAAGCAGTTGCTGCTGATAATGGATTTGCGCTTAATGTATGACCGCTCATCACTGAACGGGACCCTCTTAAAATCGGATCCATAACACGATCACTTATAACCGTCGCTGCCATTGGTGTATAACCAGCCCCGAGCCCTTTCCCAAGCGTCATAATATCAGGCTCCACACCCCAATGCTCCATTGCAAACCACACTCCCGTTCGCCCAAGCCCTGTCATAACCTCATCCGCAATAAATAGAATATCATAATGCATACAAATATCTTTAATCACTTTATAATATTCCTTTGGAGGAACAACCGCTCCACCGGCAGCACCAATGATTGGTTCCGCTATAAAAGCTGCAATATGTTCCGCACCAATTCGCTCAATTGCTCGTTCTAATTCCGTTGCGCAGGCAAGCTGACAAGTTGGATATACTTTTTGTAACGGACACCGAAAGCAATATGGAGCTGATACGGTTGGATAATCTTCTAAAATAGCTACAAATCGTTGTCTTCTCAATGGATGCCCAGACATAGATAAAGCTCCCATCGTAATTCCGTGGTAGCTCATCCATCTTGATAAAATTTTATGTTTACCATGAATACCACGTTCTTGAAAATGTTGAATTGCAATTTTCATAGCTGTCTCATTTGCTTCTGTACCACTATTTACAAAAAAGCTCCAATTCAAGTCTCCTATACTTAAATCACTTAGTTTCTTTGCTAACTTTTCTGCTGGTTCACTTGTAAACTGTGACCGATAGACAAAAGCAATCTCCTCTGCCTGTTTTTTTATTACTTCAGCAATTTCTGCTACGCCATGTCCGATACCAGCCGTAATAGCTCCCGAGGAACCATCAAAATATTTATTTCCATTTTGATCGTACAAATATACTCCTTTTCCATGAGAAATCATTGGATACGGCTGACCAACAAGTGGCTTAATTAAGTAATCGCGCATAGCGCTCCCCCATTTCTCCAATTTGTATATATATATGAAGAAAATTGACGTTTCTTTCATAAAAAGAATCCCCTGCAAAAGCAGTGAATAGATAAAAAAGACTTATAAACTATAGAAATAGGCCTTATAAATCGAAAGAATATTCAGAACTAAAATTCTTTAACTCTCCTCTCCTTCGATGATAGAATCATGCTCTTCTCCCCCTCCAATTCGATTGAAAATTTCCTACAACATCAGCCACTCTATTCAAATTGCCGATATTGTGTAAACTTCGACGAAACTCCCGTTCATTTCCTTCCTGTTTGCATAGTTTACATCTCATACTTTTAAACAAAATTAGACAAATTTCTTATAAATCTAAATGTTTTCTTCTCCTAAGAAATGTGCGATGCTTTTCTTTCATAAAAAAAGAACCGATTAACGACAGTAACCAGTTCAGTATGACGCTCTTCATCCATGATTAGCGCACCCAACAAGCTCCAATGATGATTAATAAAATAAACAGCACAACTAACAACGCAAATCCATAACCTGTACCGTAGCCACAATAACTACCTGAATATCCATACCCCCACATGTTTCCCCCTCCTTTTTCTATATTTATATTGCACTATTACATTATGTAGGACAACTTCTCTTTCGTATGTGTATTTGCCTAGAAATCAAAAAATCGATATGTATAATCTCTTTTGAAAATAAGTTTCTTGCATAACTTCTTTTTACTAAAGCATATAGTTGTAATGATGACAAAGGAGGAATATCCATGACGCAATCTGAATTTGAAAAATATGGACAAGAAGCAATTTGCTATGAACAACTGGCACGGTACTATCAATATATAAGTCCTAGAAAATATATCGAGCTATCTATGAAATATCATCATGCGGTCAAGCAACTTGTACAGGCATACGAAAGGCGTGAATCACAAGAGGCAACGTTACCATCTTATATGAGGATATTTCACGCCTCACCGCATACAGCCCCTGTCGATATTTTAATAAATGGACAAAAAGTCATTAAAAATATCACTTTTCAACAATTCAGCCCTTATTTCTCCCTTATGCAAGGGCAATATAGGCTTGATATTGTTCCTCTAGACAATGAAACTCCCATTTTTTCAGCACTTATCCCGATGCTAGGAAATCATTCCTATACACTTGCAATACTTGATAAAGATTCGCATATTCAACTACAACCAATGTTAGATAATACACATTTGCCATCTGGTCAAGCTAAAATACGATTCGCACACTTCTCACCTGACACTTCCGTTGTAAATGTATCCTTAAAGAACGGCGATCATCTATTTGAAAATGTACTCTTTAAACAAGTAACAGATTATTTACAAGTAAGCCCTGGTACAGCTGATATCGAAATTTCACTTGCTGATACAAAGAAAAACCTTGTAACGATTCCAAACGTAAAAATCGAACCAAATACCATTTCTACAATTTCCCTTGTAGGTTACACTACAAAATCGCCAAATGTTACTACTGTTACTCTTACAAATTAAAAAAATCTACGCCATATTATGGTGTAGATTTTTGAAATGTAATATGAAATTCTGTCCACTCAGAGTTTGATTGACATGTAATCATCCCATTATGCTTTTCAACAATTTGCTTACATACAAATAAACCAATGCCAGTTCCTAATTTTTTTGTTGTAACAAATGGTTCAAAAATCGTTTCAATATTCTCTGCTGGAATCATTGGACCATTATTTTTTATTACAATATGAATCATTTCTTCATCTTCACATGTATCGATAATAATTTTACGATTTTCATTCATTGCTTCTAAAGCATCAATCGAATTCATTAAGATATTTAAAAAAACTTGCCTCACTTCACTTCGATATCCTACAAATGAAATCGGGTAAGGTAAGTTTTTTTCAATTGAAACATTTGCATTTACTAAACTTGGATATAAGAAATGAATAATATCATGAAACAAATCGTTTAGCCAAAATCGTTCCGATTCATTCCACATTTCCTTTTTAGAAACAAGTAAAAATTGCGAAATGCGAAAGTTTAACTGATCTAGCTCATGAGAAATAATATCTAAATACGATAAATTAGGATGTTCTGACTTTAGCAGTTTCACAAAACCCATTATGGAAGTTAACGGATTCCGAAATTCATGAACAAAGCTAGCAGACATTTGTCCTAAAATAGTTAATCTTTCTTTATGTGTTTCATTTATATATTGCTGTTTTTCCTCTAAATTTCTTGATATGATTTCCGAGTATTTTAAAACAGTATAATAAATTAATCTGTCAAAACAAGTATGTATTTTTGTCATAATTGGTTTTAGCTCGTAAGCTTTCACATCTAACTCACACATCGCTTCAAATAGTTCATTTCTTCCGACATTTGCGTTATAGACAAAATCGCCAATATTTGCATCCGCCCCTGCACGTTCAATCGCAATTTTCTCACATAACGGCTGTAAATAAGCAATATCCTTATCCTCCATAATAAGTTTAATAATTAATTCTAATAAGCGTTCTCCATTTCGAGCTACCTCTTGCTTAAACGGATCTTTGTCGGAAATTATCGTCTTGTTTTTCCAGTTCTGTACGAATTGATGCCTATTGTCTTTCAAATACGAACAAAATAATTCTTTAATATCCTCCTTATCGATTGGAAAAACCCCCATTTCCTCCATTTCCATGCGACGATACCCTATATATTTTGAATATTATCACAAAAAACAAATTTCGTTAAGAGATTATCGTCACATTTTGTTAATTTCTGTTGATAAAATTTATTTCATTTTTATCGCCCATTATACCCTTTGATAAGTGATAGATAATTCCCTTCTATTTGTGTCAATTTTCACATATATATTATGATTTTTTTTGCATCCTTTCCGATTCTTGCGTACAATAAGCATGGAAAGGTGTGAAAAATATGGTAAATAAAAATGTGGAAGATTATCTTCAAGAAGGCATTTATGGCCAAAAGCAAAACAAACCAGAAGAACGTAATATGTATTTAGGTACATTACGCGAACGTGTAGAGATCGCTTTAACCATCGGTCAAGTAATGCGAAGCACCATTTATTCAGAAGTAACAAAGAGTTTGCATTCTTCTCAGAATCTGCATCTATTTGTAAATGGAAGCATTACTTACCCACATTTATCAAAATACATTAAATTAGCAAACGAAAAAAACGTTCCCTTCACTATTGTTCAAAATAAGGGAACACATACACCAATCGGCTTAGTTGTAGCGCATCATACTGCTGTAGATAAAAATCAAATTTACGTTGAAGATGATATTTTCAAACAAGAAATCCCCTCATAACGAAGTAAAAGGTACACTTTAAAGAGTGTACCTTTTACAATCTACTCATCCATTCCATTTACGAACTAATTTGTTCTTGCAGTGATATAGAAGAGTCCGTTTCAGGCATAACAATTGGCGCAGGTTGTTTCGTTACTTCTATTCGCTTAATATAATGCCCATCCAATTCTTTAATACAGAACCTATATCCTTCAATTTTCACGATATCTCCTTCTTCAATCCCAAGGTTTTTCGTTAAAATCCAAGCGCCAATCGTATCAATTCCATCGTCATAAATTGTTAAACCAAGTAGCGCATTCACTTCACTAACAAGCACTTTTCCTTCTAAAATTGTTTTCGTTTCGCTGACACATTGAATTTCTGGTTGTTCATCTATATCAAATTCATCTTGAATTTCTCCAACAATTTCTTCCAATATATCTTCAACTGTTACAAGCCCTGCTGTTCCTCCATATTCATCAATTAACACCGCAATATGCGTACGCTCCCGTTGCATTTTTAAAAATAAATCACGGATTGGAATAGATTCGATAACAAGAATAATCGATCTCATATATGTTCCTACTGTTTCAGCGTGACCAGCACCATGTTTCACAAAATCTGTAAAAATATCTTTAAAATTAACAAATCCAATAACATGATCCTTATCTCCGTCAACCACAGGATATCTTGTATATTTTTCTTTTGACATTTTTTGCAATGCTTCTTTTACCGGCATATCCTTATCTAAAATATACATTTCCGTACGCGGAACCATAATTTCTTTTGCAATCCGGTCATCAAATTCAAAAATTTTATTCACATATTTAAATTCTGATTGATTAATCTCTCCACTTTTGTAACTTTCTGAAACTAATAACTTCAGTTCTTCTTCTGAATGTACATCTTCACGCTCTTTCACCTGCGATAAACCAAACATTCTTGCTATATATCGAGCGGATCCATTTAGTAACCATATAAATGGGAATGTAAGACGATAAAAGAAAATGAGCGGTTTTGCTATAAACAAACTAATTTGCTCTGCCTTTTGAATTGCAAATGTCTTTGGTGCCAATTCTCCAATCACCACATGGAAGAAAGTAATGAACATGAACACTAGAATTACAGCTAAAAAATCCACAGATTGAACAGGTACTTTCAAACTAGTAAATAGTTGATCGAACGTTTGCTTTAGTGCCGGTTTTCCTAACCATCCTATTCCAAGCGCTGTAGCTGTAATCCCTAATTGGCAAGCTGATAAATACTCGTCTAAGTTTGTAATGACTGTCTTTACTGACTTTGCGCGCCTGTTGCCCACAGCAATTAAATAATCGATGCGCGATTCTCTCACTTTCACAATTGCAAATTCTGTTGCAACGAAAAATGCAGTTAAGGCAATTAAAACAATCAACATACTTATCCTAAATATGTCCAAATATGTTTCCTTACTTACGCTGTAAGCAAGGAAGCCACCTCCTACTTCAAATGATTCAAGCGAAATATCCAATTTGAATCTGGAAAAATTCTACATTAGCAATCACCTTTTTATATATTATATGCATACATAAAAAAGATATTTATATTTATGATAATCTAAAAATCTTGTTCCCGTCAATTTACAACACAGAGAAGTTGAAAATTGTACAGCTCTATTTTTCATAAATATATGCTAAATTTCGTAAAAAAACACTTTCTTTGGCGATTCAACACTTCTTTTGTCACTCCAGAAGGGAACAAACTTTTCATCTAGAAATCATGTAACAGGATATATATAGGAGGGATTATCTTGGAATATAAAACACCCTTTATTGCGCAAAAGTTAGGTGTTAACCCAAAAGCAGTGGTTCGGATTGCTCAACAATTAAATCTCACGATTCAAAAGAACAAATATGGTCATTATATTTTTACAAAAAGTGACTTTGATCAAATGTTAGAATATCACCGTTCTCAAATGGAACAAGATTCCACTTCCCAAACGAAATCCTCAAATGAGATTGAACAACTCGTCATACAATTAAATGCAATTACAAAACGATTAGATCATATTGAAGAACAAATACAAGATAAGGCAAATGATGTTGTCACATATCAACTATTACAGCATCGTCGTGAAATGGAAGAAATGTTAACAAAGATTGAGAAATTGGAGGCTTCTATTCCAAAAGAAGAACCCGTATATATTACACCGGATAGTCAATCAACATATGAACGAGAAAAAAAACCAAAACGCCGTAAAATGATTTTAAGTATGTTTGGCTTTTAATAATTCTTATTTATCAGTATATGCATTTAAAGGATGCCCATTGTTTAGGCATCCTTTCATTTTACTATGATAATATCGTCTCCATATCTTCAGCAGCAGTCATAATCGTTTTCAATCCGAATTTCTCTTGTAGCACTTGTAAAACACCAGGTGAAATAAATTCAGGCACTTTTGGTCCAATTCGAATATCTTGTATGCCAAGGCTAAATAGACCGAGTAAAATGGCAACAGCTTTCTGTTCAAACCATGATAATATAATACTCACTGGTAATTCGTTGACGTCACATTGGAAAGCCTCTGCTAATGCAGCTGCAATTTTTATCGTTGAAATGGAATTATTACATTGTCCTAAATCAATATAACGTGGAATTTTCGTTCTTGGCACAACTCCATAATCTATGTCGTTAAAGCGGAATTTCCCACAAGAAGTTGTGAAAATAACGGTTTCTTTTGGCAATGACATAGCCAACTCTCGATAATATTCACCACTCTTGCCAGGAGCATCACATCCAGCAACTACGAAAAAACGTTTTATTTTCCCCATCTTTACTGCTTCAATAATTTCTGGTGCCAATGATAAAACAGTATGATGGTGAAAACCAGTTACTAATTGTTCGTCAGATTTCATATGTACTGCCGGAAGCTCTAATGCTTTTTGGATTAATGGTTCAAAATTATCGTTTTCAATTTTTCTTACCCCTTCTAGCCCAGCTAGATCATAAGAAAAGAAGCGATCTGCGTACGTACCCTTAATCGGCATAACGCAATTTGTCGTTGCTAAAATGGCTCCTGTAAACTTTTCAAATAGACGTCGCTGATCAAACCATGACTTACCGATATTCCCTTTTAAATGTTTATATTTTTTAAGCTGAGGATATCCATGAGCAGGAAGCATTTCCGAATGTGTATACACGTTAATTCCTCTTCCTTCTGTTTGCTTAAGCAGTTCTTCTAAAGCAAATAGATTATGTCCTGTCACAACAATTGCCTTTCCTTCCACGCGATTTTGTGTAATGTGAACAGGCTTTGGAATCCCGAAATGATTAATATGTGCCTCATCTAATAGTTCCATTACTCGTAAAGCTGCTTTTCCTACCTTCATTGCCATTTCCAAATGTTCTTGTTCATTAAAGTTTGAATTTGTTAAAGTCATATATAACGCTTCATGTGTCACTGCATCTACAAATGAATCTGTATAACCGAGTTGAGCTGCATGAGTACGATATGCTGCAATACCTTTTAATCCAAAGACAATCGTATCTTGCAAACTTGCAATTGTTTCGTTTTTCCCACAAACACCTATCATTTTACATCCACCTGTTGGAGTTTGCTCACACTGGTAACAAAACATAAAATCTCATCCCTTCTTAATCAACTCTTACAAATAAAGCGTAATGTAAATGAAATAAGAAGGATGTGATGTGAATCACAATATTATATAAAAATTTGTGACAAATCAATTTGTTAACATAATATTTTTACTGTATCTTTTAATAAGCGTTTGTGCGTGAGCATTTCCTTGAATGATATCGCGAAACTCCTTCAAGGAATATAAGTGTGTAATACCTTTTCGAGCATGAATGCGGACTGGAACCCCTTGTAACATATCATGAAAATCAAATGGGGTATCTATTGGTTCAATTGGGAAACCAAGTGTAAGCAAATACATATACATTCGTTTTGTTACAACTGCAATATACCATTCTGCCTTCATTTCTAAAGCATGTATAAACAAAATCGCTGCTAATCTTTTGAAATGCCCTCGACCTCGAGATGTTTTTGCGATGCTTAACTTTCCAATTTCATATACATTGTTTAAGTTTTTTATCAATTTATTTTTAGAAAACGGATAAAAAAACTCAGAATTAGATTGTTCTGGTGAGGTATATTGAATACATTCAACAGTACCAATATAATGCTGATTTTCTATTAATAAAAACCGTGATGGATTTAAATTTCGTTCTACAAACATTAAATTTCGTTCCTCACAAAAATCTCCCCACAATTGCTCGAACCAAAAATGCTCTTCCTTCGTTTGAACACGCTGGAACATATTTCCCCACCTTTCTTATCGCTATCTCACTTCTTGATAACGCTTACATTATATAATATAAGACCGAATCTTCGTATGCAACTAAAAATATTTATTACTTATAGTATTCGTTAAACAAAATGGAATTCCTATTCCCCGTTCATTTTTATCAAAAATACCGAAAAATAACCACCTAAATACATACATAGTAGGTGGTTATTTTTTAACGCTCTCGAGTAGTAAAGATTTTTATGTTTTTATACTTTTTAACCATTCCTCAAAAATTTGCATGAGTCCATATTTTCCAGCTAACTTCTCTTTTCCTTGCTTCGTTTTATATGGGTATAACTGCAGAAATACACCACAACCTGATTCAATTTTTTTGCCGTGCATATGACTTCCCGGATAGACACAAATTACTTCGTAAATCGCCTTTCTTTTAAAAATACGTTTTCCCTCTTTTTCATCTACATATTTAATAGACCAATATTTATACATTTGCTCTGTCGCTTTTGTATTACCAACAGGCTGAAAAATGTTATACATTGGACTATACTTTACTTCAATAATAATAGATGATTGATATTCATACCATTCTTCCTGCTTTACATAACAATCTAGCCGAATATCCGGTTTTTTCGTATCTTCTCCATTATAAAAATGGCTTCCTTTACTTAATGCAATAAGTGGATGAGTTTCAATTAAATCATTAAATGCCACATGGATTCGAAACTCATCACGATGTAGTACAATTGTCGTACCATCTTGTAATCCATCCAAATAAAAATATTTCTGTATCTGTTCTCGCATCGGTACTTTATCATGAAATCCCATTTCTTGTAGTATAGAAATAACAATAAAGAATGCATAATATTCGTAGACTAAAAATGTTGGTTTATACACGAATAATAAGGCTGGAGATTGCTGTCTATAATGGGGTAACAACTCTAAATGATACATAAGTTGTCGGTGTGGTATAGAGATAGAATAAAGTGTAATATTCGTTTTTTCAGAAATGTCCTTCCAAAACGGGGAATGTAACAAATGATGAAAGTACTGTGCACTTTCATAAACAATACGATTCAAAATTTTATATTCTTGTATTTTCACTGAACTCTTGCGTAAATCCGCTTCTTTCAACAAATGTATATTTTTATATTTTTTCTTTTCTCGATCCGTCACAGAGCCGTTTCGATCAATTGTTTGCATAATGGTTTTAACAGCTTGATATTCTTCCTTTTTTGTCTCCTTTGTTTCCTCTAGTAGTTTAACTGTCTTTTGTAAAAAACGCTGAGCTTCTACTAAATAAGAATAAAACTGCCTCGTTTTAAATTTAAGAAAAGCATTTTCTAAACTATTTTTCTGCTCTATAAACTTGCGATTATAGTACTTTCCGTGCATTTTTTTTTCGCTTATGATTACACTTTTCCGCGTCGATTTTCGTTCTCGCGTCTCCCAATTGTACGTATTGACGTACTTCGTATTCATTTCGATCTTTTTATAAATTTGTTTTATTTTTTTCATCTTCTTCGGCAACATTCGCAGTAACATTAAATAAGAAGAATCTTCAATATCACTTAATGCTGAAAATGTTTTTTTATAATAACCTCGATCTAAAATTAATTCGTTCAAAATCGACTTTACATAACTTTGAATCATTTCAAATTGATCATCTTCAAAATTTTTTGGAACAATTTGAAACGCTCCGTAGTATATCTCCCCTCCCACTCTTACTTCAAAGTGGTATAAGCCGCAGCGCCACGGATAAAAAAAATCTGTTTTTCCATGTTCATATATTAATATTTTTGATCTTTTTTCATGTAGTTCATATTGTGATTCTTGTATATTCTTTTGTCCTTCATACACTTTATTCCATATAAATGTAACATGAACTGCTTTCTCATAATGTAAAGATAGCCGTAATGGTTTTAACTCCTGCACTTTATAAATACACTGCGAGAGAGAGAATGCCGAAGTGCAGAGACGATTTAAAACGATAGTCTCTCCCTTCGCTTCCGATCCTACAATTAGTTTCAGTACAAAAGGCAACATTTCTATCGTGTCGACAATTTCAGTCTCATTGTGTTCTTTATTTTGCATAACCATACAACTCCAATTCGCGTCGCTTTTGTCTTAAATACGCTAAGGAATGTTCAAATGTTGAGACACAATTTGCAAGAGGAGATTGTAATAATGGGATTAGCATCGCTCCCTTTTTTTCCTCTTCAGAAAGAAGAGCACCAACTGTCATCTCGGTTCCACGCAATTTTGTTAATACGCGCTGCTTAATTTGCAAGTCAAAGCCTTCTTCCCTGCTAATCATATAAGACTGGTTATTGTGCATGGGAATATTTTGCAAATATGAGGCAATAGCCGCAGCGCATCGAAAAGAAATACCTTTTGATGCATCGTAAGAGGACAATATATCATGCAACTTATCTAGCAACTCCAATTCCTCCTCTGAAAAAACTTCAACCATCGCTTTATTTCTTACCCAATTTATGCGAAACTCCCTAGCGGTTACTGCCAGAGAAGGAAATTGTATATTCTTTTCCTGTCTCATGCTCATTTCACAAAATGGAATTTTTTGCAATGTAATAAGATTGACTCGATCTAATAAACGGTCGGATAATTCTTTCGTTGTTTCATCAAAATTTATCGTGCCAACAAAAATAATATTTTCTCCAATTTCAATTTTCGCTGGGACTTGATTTTCTCCCCTAGCCCCTTCTTCATATAAAGTAAGAATACGATTCTTTTTTTCTAATTGGAGAATCGATAAAAATGGGGTAAACCAATGCTCAATATGCGACATATTCATTTCATCAAATACAATCATATATAGCTGATTCGGATTTTCTTTTGCTTTTAATAATGTTCGAACAAGCTGTGTCTCACTTTCAATAAATGCTCCATTTGGATGAAGATAACCAAGTAAATCATGTGGCTCTTGATAAGTCGGAGATATAGGAATCCATATTAATTCTTCACCATATTGCAATCCTAATGCTTCTGCATACGCCTGCACAAAACGAGATTTCCCAATCCCTGGTATACCACCAAGAATGGTTAACATATTCGTTTTTACACTAATGTGAAAATTAAAGATATCCGTTACATCAATATATAACCCTTTATCACATACTATTTTCTGTACATACTGTAGAAAAGAGGTTTCTCGTTCGTCCCATTCCTGCTCTTCTTTTTGATTTCTAATATCTATCACTTCAATTGGCTTCCCCTCTTCCGCAACGCGTTTTACGAGTTGCTCGTATATATTTGCATTTACAAAATACAAATGATCATCAACTTCTAATTCCACATATTTCTTCCAGTCATCAATCTCAATATATTTACATTCCTTTCTTTGTTCACAATAGGCAATAGAACTAACCGACGGCTTTAATGATAAATTTCCATATAAACGCCCTTCATGCCATAATAAATCCGGTGTATCAAAATCCTGTGGAAACTTAGGCATGAGAAAAGATAGATAGCCATTCCCAAGCTTTCTCTCAAAAAATTCTCTTTTTCTATATCCAGTTAGTCTTGGTGAAGGAATAATTTTATATGCATCCACCAATTCTTTCTGTTCTGTGCATATTAATTCTACATATATGTTTCCTCTTTCATAATAAAGTCGAAATAACACCAACTGTTTTTCTAACTTTCTCTTTTTCAAATCAGCGAACACTTTCTCATTCTTCTTATTACTACATATACCTTCAAATACGTATGGTTCCTCTCCAAACTGGGATTGCAAAACCGAAGGAATTGGTGACAAACATTGGATTGAAAATGTCTCTTTTTCTTCTATGCCTTTTACAAATTTCCCAAGAAACCTCATATGATACATCCGTTTTATAAAACTTGGATGAAGAGCTTTATGTAATTTCAATACACTCACCCTCTTTTTCCCATACTATTCTTATTGTATGTATTATTTTATAAAACTAGAAACAAAAAACCTGACGTTATCCGTCAGGTTTTAAGAGAAAAATTGATATTAGTGCGAAGAAAATGTTTGTTTCTCTTGCAAAATCGCATTGTGAGCAATCTTTAATTTCGCTAAGACATACCGTAGTCTATCTTCAGCATTTTCATCCTTTTTATGATGCAAATTTGCTAACGTTTCTACAGATCCTGCTAAATTTTCAATCACTCCACGCAATTCGGGATGATGGTTAAAAAACGATTCTTGTACTAAAACTTTTCTTAAATCATTGGTCAACTCTATAATCCTTACCAACTGTTTTTTTTCTTCCATATTCATCCCTCCTAAGCATCTTATTCTTATATATGAAATATTCTGTGAAAAATTGCAAATTCCTTGTATCTAAAACAAAAAAGTCCTACAAGAGGACTTTTTACACTTGTATATTTCCTGTAAATAGCAAATAAAGCGATGCAATAGTTGCAATGACAATGACAACCATAACATATCTCTCACCGTTTGAAAAATAGCGATTTCCTTTTTCTTTTCGAGCAAACATATAAACAACAAGACCAATACCATAAACAATGGAAACTAGTAACAAATTCTTTAGCCCAGCTGCATAAATTAACCAGATGGAATAAATAAATGCAATGAAAGCTAATACTCCATTTTTTATTCTCGCTTGTTTTATTTCCTTTGTAATAACTAATTTTAGCTGATACAATGCCGATAATAAATACGGTAATAAAATAGATGTCGAAGCAATAAAATACATCATTTGATATGTTGATTCTGAGAAAAGCACAATGATAAATAACGTTTGTGCAACACCATTTGAAATCCATAATGCAATATGCGGTGTTTGTTTTTTATTTGTTTTTGTAAATACTTTCGGAAAAACACCATCTTTTCCGGCCACATGAGAAATTTCAGAAACAAGTAGAAACCATCCAATTAAAGTCCCCACAAGTGATGCAACTAAACCGATATTAATAGCAACTGCTCCCCAAGAGCCAACTACATGTTCTAATACATGTCCCATTGAAGGCGTGTCTAAAAGAGATAATTCTTGTCTTGACATAGCCCCCATTGAAAGGACGGAAATTAAAATGTAAATTGCCATGACTAAAATAAGTCCAAAAACTGTCGCTTTTCCAACATCACGACTATTCTTTGCTCTTCCAGATAACACAACGGCTCCTTCTACCCCAATAAATACCCAAAGCGTCACGAGCATTGTGTTTTTCACTTGTCCAAGTACAGAAGAGATGGAAACAGTCCCTTCTCCCCAAAAATCATGAGTAAATGTCTCCCAGCGAAATGCTGTAACCATTACGACGATAAATAATAAGATTGGAACTAGCTTTCCAATTGTAGCAATTACATTCATAATTGACGCTTCACGAATTCCAATTAAAATCAAAAAGTGAAGTGTCCATAATAAAAGAGAGGCGCCAATAATCGAAGCTACATTATTTCCACCTTTAAAAATGGGAAAGAAATATCCAAGCGTGCTAAACAATAACATAATCGTTGCTACATTTCCTAAAATCCCAGCAAGCCAATATCCCCACGCACTATTAAAACCAATGTATTCACCAAACCCTGCGCGTGCATAACTATAAATTCCGCCCTCAAGCTCTGGTTTTTGCCTTGCTAATGTTTGATATGCAAGCGCAAGTGGAATCATTCCTAATGCTGTAATACACCAACCAATTAGTGTAGCACCACTATTTGCCCCAGCTGCTAAGTCATGTGGGAGGCTAAATACGCCACCTCCAACCATTGTTCCAACTACTAATGCAATTAATGAGAAAAATCCTAATTTCTTTTCTATCGGTATCACCCCGTTTGTCATTCTCGGTGTTATGTTTATCCGTCAACTATTAAAGTCACCTTTTTCTCTAATAGAAGTTTCTTTTATATTTTTTCAGGAAAACATTACTTATTCTAAAAGAAAATGAGTAAAAAGGGAATACTTTTTTGAAAAAATGTATAAGTATGCATAAAAAAACCGTTCATTTCTCATGAACGGCCGTTTTTTAAAGCTAAAATTGTATATTTTTTGTAAAAATTTAACGAATAAGCTTTTATCTCATTATTTTAGGGCAGTAGCAGCCCAATTGGTGGAGGATGAAAAAACCCCGTTGATTAAAGTTTCACTTTATTTTTTAATTGTTTCACCATCTTTTTTACACTTTCTCTACCTCACATTCATTTCGCGATTCTGGTGATTCATTCCAACTTACTTTTTTCAAGATATACTTGTTCTTTCACTCTAATGATCAAATAATAGCGTCTTTATAATCGCTATGTACTCTCTTATATAAGCTTTATTCTTAGAACGTGCAGGAGTCGAAGCAGCTAATGCTTCCATTTTGATTCCTAAACGTTTCGCAATAATTTTTGTACGATATAAATGATAGGTATTACTTACAATAATAGCGTGTGTAATATGAAATAAATCTTTACTAAACTTTAAATTTTCATACGTACTTGTCGAACGGTCTTCTATCAAAATACGATTGGCATTGATACCGTGTGCTACTAAATAATTTCGCATACTATGCGCTTCTGGAATATCTTCATCTTCTCCTTGTCCTCCAGATACGATAGCCTTTGTCTTAGGATTTTCATTTAAATATTTTAAAGCTACATCTAAGCGATTTTGAAGAGATTGTGATGGCTTATCTCCAAATAATTTTGCACCTAATATTAATATATAAGGAATTTCATTACTCACCTCTTTTTGAGCAACTTTGCGCATCTGATACGTAATATATAGTATATATAATATTGGTAAAAGAAATAGAAGACAGACAATCCATTTATTCATTACTATATCTACACTCCCTTTCTTTCTATTATATAGAAAAAGAAAGGGAGGTAGAAGTCTTTTTAATGGCTACGTTGCCCCGCATTTTGAGGATTACGTGCTTTTTGAGAAGACGTATGAGATTGTGTTTGATTCCCTTTATGTTTTGCTGATCCTAGTGCTTTCGTTTTTCCCATTTGAATCCCCCCTTTTTATATTCCCTTTTATATTCTGTACTTTTCCTTTTCTCATACAATGGATTTATTGGAAGCTCCAATGTTTTTTTCTTTATATTTTAACAAAACGTAGCGGAGGGCAATCCCCATTGCACAAATTAACAAAATGCTAAGCGTATAAAATGGAAGCATGCCCCCTACTTTTGACACACCAAAAGTAAAACTCGTTAATAATATAATGAGCCGCAATAAACTATCTACACGTCCCATTACTTCATTTGGAATTTTCTCCATCATTAACACATTGCGTACAATCCTTGTTCTCGCATTTCCAATTGCATGAAAATAGAAAGCCCATATAACATAACAACTGAAGATTCTACAATCATTCCGGTAATTGAAATTACATATATACACATCGTAATTACGATAGATATTTCTGTCTTCACATATTTCATTAAAAAGGGAATGCTGATTCCAGCAAGTACAGCACCAATCCCATATATCATCCTCTTTATTGTATATACAGATGCATTTACTTTTAATACATCTGAAATGTATATTGGAATTAAATAATTTGTCATCATCACTCCGATAAATGGCATATAGATGGCAAGTAAAAACCAAAAAAGTTTTTGGCGCCCTTTCATAACATGAACCCCTTCAAGCATTTGCTTTTTAAATGGAATCCTTAGTAATAATGACTTTCTTGAAAAACGATCAATGCTTTGGCCAATCAATAAGTGGTGACAATAAAAACATAATAAGAGTCGCTACAATAGATACATATCCAAAGATAACATCGCCACCGCTTTCCTTGATCAAAAACCATAGGATCGTTATCATAACAATCTCAGAACCAATAGCTTATCTGCTATTGGCTCCTAAAACATAATACAATCGAGACTCATAATAAAGAGAATTCATATCAATCAACTCCTAATTGCTTTTTCACCTCTTTATAAACGTCCATATATGCTTTTAATTCTTTAATAAGATCATGGATAAGCGGTTTTGCCTCTTCTCCAAGTTCACCATCTTGTACATGTAAACCGTCTACTACAACTTGTTTTGGAATGGTATTCGCGTACACTCCTCTTGCGACAATACGCATACTATTTAATGCGTTCATTCCGCCTTTTCCTCCACCTGCAACCGCCAATAAAGCAACTGGTTTATGAATAAATTCACTACTGCTTAAAAAATCAAGCGCATTTTTTAAAGCGCCACTCATTGCGTTATGATATTCCGGTGTACAAAGTACAACACCGTCTGCTGATTTTACTAAATTTTTCAATTTTGTTACGGCTTCTAGTTCACGCTGTGAATCTTCCCCGTTATATAAAGGCAATTCTTCGATCGCCAAATCATATAATTCCCCTTCAAAGTGCTCTGCAATATATTTTGCAATTACACGTGTTCTACCGAATTTTCTTGGCGTTCCATTCATTACGACTAATTTCATAATTCTTTCTCCCCCTTATTTAAGCTTCTCATTCTATATTATCAGAAAATTATATACAAAACACAACAAAAATGGTGAAAATGTTTTAGAAAATAGTATAAAAAGAACTCATACTTTCGTATGAGTTCTTTTTAAAATGAAATCATTAGGACTTTTGTGCTTTAAAATGCCAATAAGCCTTCTCTGCTAACTTTCTCCGCTCCTCTGGTAGCTTGCTGTATTGTATAATCATTTCTACCATTTGTTCATAAGGAGCAAAAACGATTCCTGGCCACTCTTTTTCGTCTTCTGGATTACTCGATTCAGAAATAATAAACTTTTGATTCGCAACAGCATGAGAAATTCGTGGCGTTTCAAGAATTCCAGTTAAATGGAAATGAATATTTAAAATGATCTTTGCTCGTGCCATCAGTTCGTTTCTAGGAATTCCCCATACATTGCTTTGAAAAACAATATTCAAGTTCGGGGCAAGCTCTTGAAGCTGTTCAAAAATCGCTTGACGTCGCTCATTCATAGCACCAATAAACAGAACATCAATATCTTCTGAAAGCACGTGAGGAAATGCTCCTTTTTTTATTTCTAATGTCGGGGCATAATTCATCTTCACATGTTTTATTTCTTTTCCTAATCCTTTCTGTTTCAACCATTCTATATTTTGACGACTATAATCCCATACTTCTCTATCCTTTAATATTGTAAGATATGCCGCATTCACATAAGGACTCTCATCATATAACTGCTCTAAATTATACACAATTGCATGATTTGGTATAGGGATGGGGCGATAAGCAAATAAATGAGCACCAAAAAGAACGGTCTGTTTTGCTTGGTCCAATAACGTTTCTGATATAATTACTTCTTGTCCTTGTTGTTCTAATTGCCATTTTAAAGCACGTGCAACGTCTATAAAACTCCCATATGTGTACGGCCATATATAGAAACAATAATCATATTCTTTATTAAAAAATGATTCAATTACCTTTGCATTCTTTTCATACAACTCCACATTCGGATACTTCATTACCATCTCATTCGCATATTTTTTTGCAACTTTATATAAACCAGCATAATATGCCGCCACGCATCTTTTTAATTCTATACTTGGTCTATCCGCCTCCTGTATATCCATTTCTAAAATAAGATTTGCAACAACGAAAGCTTTCAAATGATCGTGATCGTAGTAATAATCCAACAGCGGAATTAACTCCTCATGCGTATTTCCATACACAGATGTACCGAGATCAATAGCCCATCTTATTAATTCCATTATCCCTCCACCTCCCCTTTCACACATAGATGTTTTAATAAAACTTTTTATTATTCTCAACCACCTTTGCGATGTATATCGGTAATTCTTCGATTTTCGATTCAAGAAACTTTTGTGCTTTTCTACCAATATGTTTCTTACTTTCAATATAATAAGCACAAATCGAAATTTCATAGTCAAATAAATAATCATACACATGATAATCTACAAATAGAAGATCTTCTTTTGGAAACGGGATTTCTTTTCCTTGTAATGCATACATTAAACTTAAATGATTTTTCGATCTCACTCTATATAATCTGGCTAACTGATATAATGATTCTGCCCTACTTGGCCTATATTCCCAAGCATTTTGAAAATACGTAACCGCCAGAGAAAGAAATTCTTCTTCTTTTTGAATGAAACTTTCCAATTTCTGCACACTATTTCCAACCTTACTTCTTAATTGCTCTTGTTTTATTGCTAACTGCTCATAACAAACTCCAATTCGCAATAATGAATAAAATACTTCTTCTCTCCATCCCCCAGCCTCAACCCTTTTTTTGTACCATTTAATAGCTTCCTCAAATTCTCCTAAATGGTAATAGGTTTGAGCTAAATAAAATAAATACCGAATTTTCAAGTCTGGTGTCGTTTCTGGATCTTTTATTCCCTCCAATAATAATCGTTTATCTCTTTCAAATTTATCACTCTTACTTCCGCCATCTCCTTGATCATTTACAACAAGGCCATCTAACCTTCCCACTTCTTGTTGATAATCCGTCCCTAGTTTTGAACGATCTATATCCCAATATTCATGCGTAACCCCAACAGATTTCCAAGAAAGAGAGGCTTTTAATAATCTAGTAAGCCAATATTTAATATGAATATCGTACTGCATTGTCAAATAATGATCTTTCGTTAAACTACTTTTATCAAAATTCGCTGTCTCTTCTAAAACCATATCCGCATCAAGCACTAATAAATAATCTGATTCCGGATATGTTTTTTGTGCTAACGCTACTGCCAGCGTACGATTATAGCCAAAATTTCGAAACGGTTCATGGTGAACGGTCCCAGGTATCTCATTGTCCTTACACCATTGTTCTATTATTTCAGGCGTATGATCGGTAGACCCCGTATCACAAATCGATACAAAATCAATAACTGGTTTTGCAGAATTTAAACATCGCTCAATGATTTTCTCTTCATTTTTAACAATCATACAAAGACAAATTTTTTTCTCTTCTTGCTGCTGTCCACTTTTCACCTTACCACCTCCATTTTTTATAAATAAATCCCTCTATGTATAACTTGGATTATAAACACTCCTACTTTACGTATTCTTTTACTATTTATGAAAGCATTATTTTATTTATTCTGATTTTCATTCTACTGACTCCATCTTAACTTAAATGAGAGCTGAACTGCTCATAACAGCCCGATTGATGAAGCCCCCCACTAATTAAAGTTTTTCTTTATCTTCTTCCCTATTTTTTACGTTCAGTCTACAAAGAGTAAAACAAAAAAACTTGCACATTTGTACAAGTTTCTTCTCCAAAATAATGAATCATTTTTTTACAACAGCATGTCCGCCAAATTGATTACGAAGCGCTGAAACAACTTTTCCGTGGAATGTATCATCTTCTTGAGAACGGTAACGCATAAATAATGACATCGCAATGACTGGAGCGGCTGCTTGTAATTCAAGGGCTGTTTCGACTGTCCATTTTCCTTCTCCTGAAGAATTCATTACCCCTTTAATTCCAGCCAATTTAGGATCATCCGCAAACGCTTTTTCTGTTAAATCCATTAACCAACCACGAATAACGGATCCGTTCGCCCATACTTTTGCCACCTCTTCATAGTTATAATCAAAATCACTTTTCTCTAAAACTTCAAACCCTTCAGCAATTGCTTGCATCATTCCATATTCAATACCATTATGAACCATTTTTAAGAAATGACCACTTCCAACACGCCCTACATAAGAATAGCCATTTTCTACTGCTAAATCTTTAAATAAAAGCTCCAATTGATCAAAGATTTCTTTTTTTCCACCAACCATTAAGCATGCCCCATAGCGCGCACCTTCTACACCGCCTGATGTTCCAATATCTACATAATGGAGTCCTAATCGGTCTGCTTCTTCAGCACGGCGTAACGTATCTTTATAGAAAGAGTTTCCACCTTCAATAACAATATCTCCTTTATCTAATAATGGATAAAGCTCATGTAATACTGAATCTACAATTTCTCCAGCCGGTACCATTACCCAAATGATGCGAGGTGATTCCAGTGTTTCCACTAGTTTCTTTAATGTAGGACGAGCAGCAATTCCAAGCTGTCCTGCTTTTTCTACAAGCTCTTGATTCACATCATAAACGACTACGTCGTGTCCATCTTCATGTAAATGTTCCGCTAATGGGAAACCCATTTTTCCTAATCCGATTAAACCTAGTTTCATATTCATCTAACTCCTATTCTATATTATAAGATTTAATAACGAAATGAGTCCAAGTGCTACAATTGACAGAATGGTTTCCATCGCTGTCCATGTGAATAGCGTTTCCTTTACCGTCATTCCGAAGTATTCTTTAATCATCCAAAAACCAGAATCATTCACATGTGATAAAATGAGTGATCCTGCTCCTGTTGCAAGCGCTAATAATTCTACATTCACTCCTGGCATACTCGCTGCAATCGGTGCTACAATTCCAGCTGCTGTCATCATTGAGACTGTTGCAGAACCTGTTGCAACTCGAATAAGTGCAGCAATCCCCCACCCTAATAGTATTGGAGAAATATGCGATTCTTTCGCCATATCTGCAATTGTAGTGCCGATACCTGAGTCTAATAACACTTTATTGAATGCTCCGCCTGCTCCAATAACTAACAGTATGTTCGCAATCGGCCCTAAACAATCATTTGTAAATTGTAATACTTTCTCTTTTGAAAATCCCTTTGCATAACCAAGGCTAAAGAAGGAATACATCGTTGCTATTAATAACGCAACGACAGGATCTCCAATAAAATGCAATGTCTTTGCCAATTGACTTGTTTTTTCTAATGCTACTTCCGCTATTGATGCTCCAAGCATAAGTAATACCGGAAGTAAAATAGTAAATAACGTGTTTCCAAAGCCAGGAAGTTCTTTTTTCGTATCCCTTTCATTCAGCTGCTCTGCTACATCTTTTGGAACGTTTTTATGTATACGAGCACCAATCCATTTACCGTAAATCGGTCCTGAAATAACTGCTGTTGGAATTCCAATGATTAACGCATATAATATCGTTTTTCCTACATCCGCTTTAAAAATACCAACTGCAGCCATCGCAGCTGGATGTGGTGGTACTAACCCATGTACAACAGATAGACCTGCTACAAGCGGAATACCAATTGTTATAAGTGAAACACCTGTTTCTAATGCAATTGTAAATACAAGCGGGATTAATAATACAAATCCAACTTGGAAAAACACTGGAATGCCGACTAAAAATGCAACAACCATCATTGCCCAATGAACGCGCTTTGTTCCAAAACGTTCTATAAGGGTATTTGCAATTCTTTCAGCACCCCCAGACTCAGCCATCATCTTCCCAAGCATTGTTCCTAAAGCTAAAACAATCGCTAAAAAACCTAACGTATTACCAAGTCCTAATTTAATAGAATCAATGATCCCCATTTCTTTTGACGACGTTGCAATCAAAGGCATCCCCATGGCGAGCCCAACTCCGATTGCAGTTAAAATTAAAGCGACAAATGGATGCCATTTTGCTACTGTAATCAGTAATAGTAATATGACAACAGCCGCTAGTACAATCCCAACTACCATTTCTCCCAATCCCCCTACTGTTTACGTTGGAAAGCAGCTATACAATCAAACTCTTCTTTCAGACGATTGTAAAGTCGTTCATACATATAGAACATCTCTAAATATAAAGCCGTATTTTCTTTATTTGGTACATGATGATGAACAATTTGGATCCAATCTTTCACCTCTTCTAGTGAATCAATCTTTCCTATCGCATATAAAGATAACGCGGCTGCTCCTAGTGCAGATGCTTCATGACTTTCCGGAACAAGCAACTCTTTGCCCATCATATCCGATAACATTTGTCGCCAAAATGCTGATTTTGCAAAACCACCTGAAACACGAATTTCAGACAGCGGTCCTGTTTGATCTCGAATAGCAAGTGCTACAGAATAGACACTCATACAGACGCCTTCCATAACAGCACGAATAAAATGTTCACGTTTATGTTGCAGATGAATGCCGAAGAACGTACCTCTTGCATTTGCATTCCAATACGGAGAACGTTCTCCTGATAAAAATGGTAAAAATAATAACCCATCAGCTCCAGCTGGCACACTTTCGGCATATTGAATTAATAAATCGTATGGGTCAATACCTAATTTCTTGGCGACTTCCTGTTCTGGACTACCAAATTCATCGCGTAACCACCTTAATAAAATGCCTCCATTATTCGTCGGACCGCCAATTACCCACTGTTTGTCTGTCAATGCGTAACAAAACGTTCTCCCTTTCTCATCGGTATTGATGTTTTGTGAAATGGTTCGAACAGCACCGCTCGTTCCGATTGTAATAGCTGCCTCTCCCGGAGATATCGCACCAACACCGACATTTGCAAGAACACCATCACTTGCTCCAATAACAACTGGCGTATTTTCAGAAATCCCCATCTTCTGAGCCAGCTTCACATTCATTCCTGACAAAATATACGTAGTCGGTACAGGCGTTGATAACTGTTCAGGTGATAGCTCCAGCATTTGTAATACATCTCCGTCCCAGTCTAATGTTTCTAGATTGAATAGACCTGTAGCTGATGCAATGGAATAGTCAACAACATATTGTGCAAATAATTGATAAATCACATACTCTTTTATAGAAATGAATTTATAAGCTCTCGCATATAAATCTGGTTCTTCCTCTTTCATCCACAACAATTTTGAAAGTGGAGACATCGGATGAATAGGTGTACCTGTTCTACGATAAATTTCATGTCCATGCATATGCTGCAATAATTTTTCTGATTGCTTTATACTCCGATTATCTGCCCAAATAATAGATTTTGTTAATGGACTTCCTTCTTTATCTACCGCAATGAGTGCATGCATCGCAGTACTAATCCCGATGGAAGAAATATCGGCCGGCAGCACGTTCCCTTTTTTAATGGCAACGCTTACAGTTTTATATACAGCGGAACATATTACATCAGGATCTTGTTCAGCCCATCCCGAATGCGGCTGAATAATTGGATAATCAATTGCATGTGTTGCAACTACTTTCCCTTTTTCAGTAAAAACAACCGCTTTTGTACTTGTGGTACCGATATCAATCCCGATTACTCTCCCCCTTGTTTCCATACAAATCTTCCCTTCATTTCTAGCAAAATATCATTTAGTAACCGTTTACATAAAACAGTATATAAAATATTTTTTCTTAAATCAACATTTAAAAAGAAAATTTTTTTCATTAGTAAACATAAGAAAGAGCAATGTATACAAGTACACTGCTCTTTATATTCGCTTCATTGAAATTGTTTCGCGTATACTTTGCAAATTTTGTAATGTTTCTTCTTGACGCTGCATTGACAATCCTACATACAATGTATCTAATAAACTAAGTTGTGCTAATCGTGATGAACTTGCTTCCGTCCGAAATTCCGTTTCGCGTGTTGACGTATATAACGTGATATCCGCCAATTGACTCAATGCAGATTTCTGATAGCTAGTAATCGCAATGATGCGTGCTCCTTTTGTTTTCGCTACTTCTAGTGCTTCCAGCAATGCTTTGTTGCTTCCAGAATGAGAAATTGCGATGACAACTGCTTCTGTCGTAAGCAACCCAGCTCCCATAATTTGAAAGTGCGAATCAGTATGAGCAATGCAAGAGATACCCGTTCTCATAAATTTATGATAAGCATCCATTGCGATAATGCCTGAACCACCATTTCCATAAAATTCAATACGTTTTGCTAGCTGCAATATATGTATTGCTTCTTCTAACGCTTCCTCATTTAATAGATGTAAAGTATCTTGTAACCCTGTAATATGCGAATGAAAGACTTTTTTTGCAACAGTTACCATATCATCTTCTGCAGACACTTCTTCGTGAATATTTTGCATAGGTGTATGTACAATTTCACGTGCTAATGTAATTTTCAAATCTTGAAACCCTTGAAATCCAAGGTGCTTACATAAGCGAAAAATCGTTGCTTCTGAACTATTTGTCATCTCCGCTAATTCCGTAATTGATTTATGTACAACATCTTGCGGATATTGTATTATATGTTCAGCTATACTTCGAAGCTTTGGCGATAAGCCATTTAATGAAGCCTGAATTTTCCCTATACCAACTTTTGTACCAGGCATGTTATATCTTCCCCTTCCATATGAGTTTTATTGTACCTAATTATGCGAAGAAGAAAAACCGTTATTTGGTATCTTTATCTATTTCTTCATATTTCTTGTTTTACAGCGTAAAGTGCTGCCTGTGTCCGATCTTCTACTTCCAGCTTTGCAAGCACATTTGAAACATGTGTTTTCACTGTTTGCTCTGTAATATGAAGCTCTACTGCAATTTCTTTATTACTTCTCCCTTTCGCAATTTCATAAAGAACTTCTTTTTCTCTTTTTGTTAACAATGACAAGCGATTCTGTTTCATCGCTTCCTTTCATATCATATGCAATTTCCTTCAAAATTTTTAAACGCATTGTCTCCTTTTCTGTTGCTGTATCATCCATTTTTATCACCCAATAGCATTATAACATCACGAATTTTCTAAATACTACTTCAAAAAAAAGAAGCTGAATTGCTCAGCTTCTTTATTCTATATCAATAATATTTCTATTTTGTTTCACTTGATTAGATTTTGGTAACTCGATTGTTAACACACCATCTTTAAATTTTGCTTTTACATTTTCATTTTCTACGCCGTTAAATGTAAAACGACGAATAAATGAACCTGTAGAGCGCTCTTTACGAATATATGTGCCATGTTCATTTTTTTCTTCTACTTCATGATTTTGAGTCGCTTGAATTGTTAACATATCGTTTTCAAAGTCAACTTGAATGTTTTCTTTTTGAAATCCTGGTAAATCTGCTTCCACTACATATTTATCAGAATCCTCTTGAACATCTACTTTAAAAGTATTCATGTTCATCGGTTTAAAGAAAGCATCTGTCATCATCTCAAATAAAGAAGGCCCAAATTCTGCAACACCATTTCTACGATTTGTTAATTCCGGAAATAAATCACGCATATTTCATTCCTCCTTATAAGATATGAATGAAAGATTAACTCTTTCTGTCTTTATTATATCAAATAGTCAAAAAAGGTCAAACTATTTGCTTGATTATTTGATTATGTACTTTTTTCCATTATTTCTTTATTATACGGTATGTGAAATTCAAGATCTCACTAAAAAAGAATCACGTTTGTGGGATCTTGAATGATAGACAAGAATAAGACACTAAAACATATGAACACAACGGTATGATAGTAGTACCGTACTCACGAACCTATACGGTCTGTCGTGAGAGTGGTGATGGCACACCGCAATCTTGCACGTCAGCGATACCAGAAATGGACTTCGCCTTTAGTAGCAAGAATCCCACTGACTTTTAGGGGCGGGCGTGTCAAATGATAGGAAAGTCAATGAAGAAAATAAAAAAATTCCGCCAGAAACGGAATTTTTCACTTCAATTATCCTCTATAACATGTATTACCTTCTCCACCAGTTATGTTTTAACTTGTGATTTCACCCATTTTCTATTCAATGATTTCAGTATGAAAACAAAGTTTCATGTGATTGATCATGGCTTCACCAAGGTCAGTAAATGTTGCGACGCCTCGCTTATGTATTGCTGTTTGAAATCCTTCTGCATCTGCTCCAGCTATTGTCAAAAAGTCACAAATGTCCGTACATACTCCAACAGTATGCACTTTTTTCACTTCCAAGTTTTTCAAAGTAGCGGCCAAATCTGTTTTAAAGAATGCATTATAATTTGTTTTTGGGACATAAATTACATTTTCGTTTCCTTTATTTTCTTGATACCATTCATATAATTCACCATATAATTGTTGCCCTTCTGTATTCACAATATTATGGGGCGTCCATAATTGAAAATGAGGATCATCAGGCTGGTGCGCATCCATTGTAACAACAACAATATTCTCTTCTTCTAAAAAGCGAGTTGCTAATTCTGTAATATACGGTACAATTTGTTGCGCTGGTTTACCAGCAGTTAAAGATCCATTATCCGCTACAAAATCATTACTCATATCTACAATTAATAAAGCCTCTTTCCCCATATCCCTTCAACTCCTACTGTCAAATAGATTTTCACTCTGTCTTTGTACTGTTTTTTCAAACCTAATTTTAAACCCTACACTGTTTCATAAACGTTCTACTTGCTCGCATCTCGATTTGTTTCATACTAAACAATAGAAAACGTGCTTTTACGACGTCATATGTTGTATTCGACACTTTCAAACAAAATACCTACAAACATGATAACGATTCTAATCATTATGTCCCTTTCATTCTATATATAAAAAAAGTACACTACCTGTGTAAGTAATGTACTTTTTTTATATATTTTGTTAAGATGCTGGCTGCGTTTCAAAATTCGCTTGTTTGAAACTTACAACGTTTCCTTTTGGATCATTGTTCTCAAATTGTACTGCTGTAACTGTATGATGCCCAGTCTCTAATGTTGTTTGTTTTAATGCCACTGTTGTCTGCGTTACACTCGTAACTTGGTATTTGTCTGCAAATATATCATCTACGAATACAAACGTTTCTTTATCACTTTGAAAATTAGTGAGCTCTACCTCAACTTGTTGTATTAAAGTATCTTTCTTCACAAACACGGTTGGTACATTTCCGTTTTCCGAAGTACCATCTGGCGTAATGACTTTTACTTCTCCTTCCCCCATCGGACTTACTCCTTTAGGAAAAGGAATTAAATTTTCATCACTTGCATTTACAACTTGTTCTTCTTTCACAGACTGCACTTCTTTCATTTCATTTTGCGCAGTACATCCGATAAGCAATAAAGCAGACAATCCAGCGATTATGAATTTTTTCAAAATCCATTCCCCCTGTCTATTGGTCCCTTTCGTTTATTATACAAAAATAGTTTTATGTTCTAAAATTCATTTTTAACACTTACGTGAACAAACTTGTTTATTCGCGATTACTATATCATACTTTCTTTTTTAACAATATTACATTTTTCAAGAAATTTGTGGAACCTCCTCTTTCTATTTCATTTTAACCCATTTTATTTAGGAAATATTCATATGAGAAAAAGAAAACAGACATTGATCAAAGCAATGTCTGTTTTACCATATCATCCTTAAAAAATGAATTTTGTAATCTCTTTTACTTCTTTTCGTGCGAGCTTCCTTGGATGATCTTTTGGATATCCTAATGCAATCACCATATTCATTTGTTTTTCTCGCTCTATTTGTAAATACTCTCGTAATTCATTTTGCGCCAACAGCACCGGCCCTGTCATCGGACATGTGCCTAGCCCTCTTGCATGTGCTGCTAACATTAAGTTTTGTGCTGCTAAGCAGCTGCTTTTCATTCCTTCTTCTTCCCATACTGCCTCTGGAACAAACGAAATAGGATCAAATATTTTTTCGCGAAATTTAGATTCATACGGTGTTGCTAAACATATAATTAGCACCGGTGCATCAGAAAATGCCGTTGCATATGGTCCAAAGGAACGCGTGAGCAGTTTTCCTGCTTTCTCTTGACCGTTCTTTGTAGCTTGATCAGCCAATTTATGTAATGCTTCCCATGTCATATTCTCAATATCTTTAATTTTATCTCGATTCATAATCACAATAAATTCCCATGTTTGAGAGTTTGTATCACTTGGTGCATAGCGAGCACAATCAATAATTTCCTCTATGTCCTGAACAGATACTTCTTGTTCTGTAAACTTCCGTATACTTCGTCGGCCATGAACTATTTCTTTAAATCTTTCATAATTCATATGATAATGTCCCCTTTTATAACGTTTTCAAAAGTCATCCTATTCCTTGCATTATATCACGAAAAAAAGCTGGGAGAATATCCAGCTTCTTTTTTCTTGCAATACTTAATTTGTTACCTTTAAAGGGGCAATACTTTCTTCATAAGCGGCTTGTAATTTTTTTGTCACAGGTCCTCTTTCTCCATTTCGAAATCGCTCATTTCCTATTTGAACAACTGGAAATATTTCAAGAGGGGTTGCAGTAAAAAAACATTCATCCGCTTCATAAACTTCCTGCAAAGAAAATTCTCTCTCCTCCACTTCAATACGTAAAGACTTTGCCAACGAAATCACATGATGACGGGTAATTCCATGTAAAATAAACTGATTAGCAGGATGTGTAATCAATCTATTATTCTTTACGATAAAGAAATTAGAATGACACCCTTCCGTAACAACTCCATCTCGAACCAGTATCGCTTCTTGATATCCTTGCTCATGAATTTTATTTTTAATCATAATGTTAGGAAGCAGATTTAAGGATTTAATATGGCACAACTTCCAGCGAATATCTTCTTCTACCGTAACTTTTATTCCTTCTTCCATTGTCTGAGTAGGTCTTGGATATGGAACAATGTTTGCAAAATACGTAGCTTGTAAATTCGAGTCGTATACATGATCTCGAGGCTGAACACCTCGTGAAATTTGAAGATATACATTCCCATCTTCCTTACATTGATTTTTCTCAATCAATTGTTGAAGTTGCTCGATAAGTTCTTCTTTTGTAAAAGGGGGAATCAAATGAATTTCTTTCATAGATGTAAAAAATCTTTCCAAATGTAACTCTAGTAAATGTGGCTTTCCGTTATACAATCGAAACACTTCGTAAATTCCATCTCCAAACTGCAATCCTCGCTCTTCTAACTCTATCGTCGGCCTTTCTTGCTTTGTATTTACAATTCTTCCATTAAACAAAATCCATTCTTTATAAACACCTGTCAATTCCTTCACCTCTTTACAGCATATTACTTCTATTGTACACCTACTCCCCTTTAATAAAAACAATTTTCTGATATTTCAATCTATAAAACACATACTGAAAATGGATTGCGGTCTCTATCCTTCCCTTCAATATCCCCGCTCTCTTCCTTTCTTCTATCTATACTAGGAATCCATACACTTTCATGTATATACGAAAACCGCCTTATATATGGCGGTTGTTATCATCTCTGTTTAACCAATTTAAAATAAATATGTAAGACTGATAATGAGTATGGCGTATACAAAATAGACAAAATAAAATGAGAAGCCCAATTCCGCTATATAATAAGCCAAATTTCAAAATAATACTTAACAGCGGTGGAAAATGAATGATATTTCGCACCAAAAATAAAGTAATCAGTAAAACGAAAAAAAACGGAGTATATTGCCATTCGCACGGCTTGCGTTTTATTCGCATATTTCTTCGCATAAAAAGTTGGCACATTTCTGCAATAAAAAAGCAACTCCCTATTAATACAAGACCGGTTGTTATCGACATTCCCCCACCTGCCTTACATTTATTTAAGTGTTAAAAACGTTTTATGTATCTATTTTCGTCTAACGTAAAGCCTACTCCTTCAAGAAAAGCTCTTGCTTTATCATTTACATTTTGGATTGCTACTTTTATCTCTTTTATTTGTCTATGTTTTATCATCTCCTCAAATGTAAAATAAGCATTCGTACCATATCCATAACCTTGATAATCAAAATGAATGACAAAATGAGATAATTGTGCACTTTTATCTTGAACGACATAACCAATTACGCCAATATATGTATCATCAGCTTTTATACAATATTGCACGTCTTCTGTCTCTAAGCCGTGGGAAGCAAACATTTCCTTAACTACTTCTTTTGTACCTGCATTCACTTTTTCAAATGTAATCATACATTGTCCATCCTTTTATTCTTATTGTATCAAGTATAGTGTGTATTTATGAAAAAAACCTTAAGATCAAACGTGACCTTAAGGTTTTTTAAAATTAAACTAAGCTATATGCACGCTTTGTTTCTTCATGGAATTCATTTGTATCATATTTATGTTCAACAAAGATTTGATGCCATACCATAAATGCTAATACTGTCCAAATTTTACGGCTATAATCGCCTTGATCCGCACAATGCGCTTCTAGTAAGTTTAATACATATTGCTTATCGATTAAATGCTCTGTTTTGCTTTCTTTAATGATATTAACAGCCCAGTCGTGCATTTCATCTTTTAACCAGTGACGAATTGGCACCGGGAATCCTAGTTTCTTACGATCTAACACATGATCTGGAACAATTCCACGTACCGCTTCACGTAAAATTGCTTTTGTTGTTCCGTTAGCGATTTTTAATTCTGTCGGAATTTTTGAAGCAACGTCAAATACTTCTTTATCTAAAAATGGTACACGAAGCTCTAATGAATTTGCCATTGTCATTTTATCCGCTTTTAATAAAATGTCTCCACGTAACCATGTGTACATGTCAATATATTGCATTTTACTTACATCATCATAATCTTTAATTTCATTATACAATGGTTTCGTGACATCCATATAGTTAATACTTTCATTGTAGTGCTTCATGAATACTGCTTTTTCTTCTTCACGGAAGATTTTCGCATTGCCATAGTAACGCTCTTCAATTGGTGTACATCCACGCTCTAGGAAGCTTTTTCCTTTAAATCCTTCTTTCAGTGCTCCGCTCAAAGCTTTTAAAACAGCTTTTCCTGGAGTAGGAATGTAAGAGAACATTTTTAAAGAATTGGGCTCACGATAAATATTATATCCACCAAACAGTTCGTCTGAACCTTCACCAGAAAGAACAACTGTTACATGTTTACGCGCTTCTTTTGCAACGAAGTACAATGGTACTGCTGCTGGATCCGCTAATGGATCATCCATATGCCACATAATTTTCGGGAATTCATTCATAAACTCTTGTGGTGTTACAAATACACTATAGTTTTTCACACCTAACTTCTCAGCAGTTTCCCTCGCTACGTCTACTTCACTAAAGCCGCGACGTTCAAAACCAACAGAGAACGTTAGAAGATTTGGATTCATTTCTTTTGCAATAGAAGCAATAATAGATGAATCAATACCACCAGATAAGAATGAACCTACTGGTACATCACTGCGCATATGCACTTTTACTGAATCATATAGTACATCGCGAATCGCTTGAATATGCTCTTCTTTCGTTGCGTTTGAAGCCTTGAAATATGGCTTCCAGTAACGATGAATCTCCATTTCTTTACCAATTTCTTTTACAAAATAATGGCCAGGTTCAATTTTATTGATATCTGTTGTCAATGTTTCTGGTTCTGGACCATATTGGTACGTAAAGTAATGTTGTAGCGAAGTTGGATTTACACCTTTATCTTGCATAACATGCATAATACTTTTCTTTTCAGATGCAAAGAATGTTGTATCCCCTTCTGTTGCGATGTAAAGAGGTTTGATGCCGAAATGATCACGCGCTCCGAAAAGTTTTTTCTCTTCACGATCCCAAATCATAAAGGCAAACATACCGCGAAGGTAATCCACACACTTTTCTTTCATATGTGCATATAACGCAATAATTACTTCAGTGTCAGATTGCGTTGCGAATGTTGCCCCTTTCTCTAGTAACATTTCTCGCAATTCTACATAGTTGTAAATTTCACCATTAAAAATAATTACATATCGATCATTTTCATAAGTTAGCGGCTGATGTCCTGCCTCTAAGTCAATGATACTTAAACGGCGGAAGCCAAATTGTACATGCTCATCACGAAAATACCCTTCGTCATCTGGACCACGATGGAAAATAATCGTGTTCATATTTTCAAATTGATGTTTTTCTGTTTCTGAAAACTCTCTAGGGTTTTCACATAAACATCCTACAAAACCACACATACTTCTTACCCTCTTTCAGTTTTCATTCTGTTTCTATACTACTATATCAACCCTATTTATACTAGCATAATCAACTTAATATGGCGACAAAAACTATAAAAAAATCACTCCGTTTCGCATTTTTAGCATTTTTTTATATAAACCTGAAAAATAGGCACTCACATTTCTCCACTTTTGTCATATGATATTGCAAATTGATTTCTAGGAGGGATCGTCATGAGCGAAGAGCAAAAAGAGTCGTCTTCACGTCCACCAGCCCGAAATTACTTGAAACAAATTGATGATTTTTTCGAGCAGACACCTCTTCGTAACGTAATTGCTGATTTGAATCATTTTTTCCAAAAGGGAAATCGTTTATTAACATTCCCCGTTGATTTATATGAAGCTGGTGAAGAACTTGTTGTTACAGCTGAACTTCCAGGTGTCCAAAAAGAACAAATACAAATTGAAATGCAAAGTGAATACTTAAAGATTTCTGTAACTGAAGATATTCTTGAAGAAACAGAAGACAAAGCTTCGCATAATTATTATCGTCGTGAACGCTCTGTTTCAGAATCTTCTCGTATGATTAAATTACCCTATTTAATAAATAAAAAGACCGCAAAAGCTACTTATCAAAATGGTGTATTAGAAATTCGTGTCCTAAAGCTTCCGCAGCAACATGATATTTTATCCATCGATTAATTTACAAGTGAATGTATTTTAAAAAGAAGGATGCTGAGCATCCTTCTTTTAATCCAATAGCCGTTTCATATCACGCAATATATCTTCATATGGAGTATTACTAATTCCACTATACTTTTTCATTACTTTCCCATTTTGATCAATTAGATAAAATGATGTTACATGAACAACCTGCCCATTTTCTGGCTTTTCAACAAATGCTTGAAAATTTTCTTTTGAGAATTTTTTTATATCTTCTAACGAATATCCTGTTAATAAGTTCCAATTACTTGTATCATCTGTAAATTTTTGTATAAATGTTTTTAAATTCTCCGGCTTATCTACTTCAGGGTCTACGCTAAACGAAACAAATTGAACATCTAATTTTTGTTCTTTTGCCATTTTTTGCAATTTCGCCATATTGGCAGTCATCGGTGGACAAACTGTTTGGCAATTCGTAAACATAAAGTCAGCTACCCATACTTTTCCCTTTAAATCTTTTGTTCCAAATTGTTTTCCATCTTGATTTATATATTGAAAAGTTTCTAAATCCCAATTTAATGGTTTACGGAGTTTTGATCCTGAGCCGCATCCTGCAAGTATAAAGAAGCAAAAAACAACTATGAGACCAATCAGCTTTTGATAACGCTTCATTTTCAAACCTCTCTTCTCTTTCCTTAATATGTATTTTAAGTTTATCATAACAAAAGTAAACACTATGAGAAAATTGTTTATCCTATTTGTTCACGAAATCGTACGAATTTATAGAGATTCGTTTCATTTGCAAGTAAATAACTGGACAAACATTTCATTATTTACTAATATTATTCCTTTACAATATCTTCACATTGCATACTTCCAACAAATACATGCTTATTTTGTAAAGAAGTTCAAACCATTCTTTACAAGTTTTAAATGATTCATCAATGCTTTCCACTGTTTTCCTTTACAAGATTTCGGTACAATACAACTAAAAAGATTTTAAATGAGGTGATGTTCATGGCGAAACGCTACGAAAACATGGATACCGTTAGTACAAAAAAATCGATTCGTTCGTTTTTAAAGTGGCGAAGAGAACGTAATTTAAGTAAAAAAGATTTTTCATTTCTCGTGGAACAATCACCTGTAAAGCAAGTTGAATTTTTACGAAAGAACAATGAACAAACGACTATTACATGGATCGGACATTCCACTTTCTTCATTCAAACAAACGGATTAAATATTTTAACGGATCCTGTCTGGACAAAGAAATTAAAGTTTATACCGCGACTTACAGAGCCCGGACTCTCACTACAAGAACTACCTAATATCGACATTGTGCTTATCTCACATGGTCATTACGACCATTTAGACTTTTCAACACTCCGCCAACTAGACAATGATGTTCTATATTTAGTACCTGCGGGACTTAAAAAATTATTTTTACGAAAGAAGTTCACGCGTGTAGAAGAATATAACTGGTGGGAATCTACAACAATTGATGAAGTCTCATTCCATTTTGTTCCATCTCAACACTGGGCGAGACGATCATTGTTTGATATGAATACTTCTCACTGGGGAGGTTGGATAATTCACAATGAAACAGCGGACGAAACCATTTATTTCTGTGGAGATAGTGGCTATTTTCGAGGATTTAAGGAAATTGGAAAACGCTTCTCAATCGATGTCGCACTCATGCCTATAGGTGCCTATGAACCAGAGTGGTTTATGAAAGTCTCTCATGTCTCACCTGAGGAAGCCGTACAAGCCTATTTAGATGTGAATGCAACTCACTTCATCCCTATGCATTATGGAGCATTTGCGCTTGCAGATGAAACGCCGAGGGAAGCTATCACACGCCTTCGCAATAATTGGAATTTGCGTATGTTACCTTGGGAACACTTACATGTGCTATTTCTTGGGCAAACATTTCTATATTCTTCCGTACCAAAACAGGCAGAAACTAAAAAAATTTTAGAACCTTTCCAAGCATAGCCTTTTTTCTTGAAAATATATTATATAGAAAAAAGCGGAAGGTGCTTAGATGAAAGAATACTTACAAACACGATTTATCATTAGTGGAAGTGCTTGTATAGCTCTGCTTATTTCTTATTTTTTATACAATTAAAAAAAGCTACTTGAATAAAAATTTCAAGTAGCTTTTTTCTACTCAGCTAAATACATAAAACCGATTGCTCCTGGTCCTGTATGCGTACTGATAATTGGTGTTGTATAGAGAATCTCTGCCTGTGCAAATCCGCTTACTTTCTCAACAGCAGCTTTTACACTTTCTGCAAGCGAAAGTGCTTTTGCATGTGGAATTGCTACTGCCTTCACAGTCTTTCCAGCTATATCTTGTTCAAACAATTTCGCTAATGTTTTTACAATTTGTCCTTGGCTACGTACTTTCGTAACAGGATTATAAACTCCATCTTCAAGGCTAGCAATTGGTTTAATATTTAATAATGAACCAATGAAGGCTTTCCCCTTTCCGATGCGTCCACCTTTCACTAAATTTTCTAGCGTATCTACAACAACATATAAACGAGTGTTTTTTCTTACTTCATCAAGACGATTTAAAATTTCTTCTAATGAACGACCTGCTTGTACCATCTTGGCTGCCTCAAGAACTTGATACGCTAAACCATGAGAAATAAATTGAGAATCGACAACTGTTACTTTTGTGTCTGTCATGGATGCTGCGCTATTTGCGGTTGCAACTGTACCGCTCATCCCACCCGTCATATGAATGGAAAGAACTTGGCTACCATCTTCTCCTAATTTTTCATACATTTCAACAAATGATCCCATAGCAGGTTGTGATGTTTTTGGTAATTCCTCTGACTTCAGCATTTCTTCAATAAATTCATCTGGTTGTATATCTATTCTATCTAAATATGTTTGTCCATTTACAGAAATAGATAATGGGATTACATGAATATCATATCTCTCAATCACATCTTGTGATAAATCTGCCGTTGAATCTGTTACAATTTTAATTTTTTGCATATTTTGCTTCTTCCCTTTCCAATACGCTCTCCTTGTTATTATACTAGTATTCCTAATGCTTTCAACCATTTGAAAGCATTTTTCTGTAAAAAATCTTCTCTTTTATGCCCAAAAAGAAAACGGCAGAGCTCATTTGCTCTGCCAATAGTTCCATCATGCATTTTTTTCAAGTGTATTTGTTCGATATACATTTGCGTAATCATTCCACTTTAAACAACTTTGTAAATATTCTCGGAAAGAGTATGAGACCCTCGGGTGTTTTTGTTTTTGAATTTTTGTGATAAATAATTGGAGGCGCGACTGAATCAGAAACGCTAATGGATGATGTGCTTGTAGAACCGGTATTTCGAATATTTTAATACAATTTCCTGTTGAATGAGTAAAGTAAAAACTTTTCATAATCACAATATCAATCCTCTTTTTTATTGGATTTGTAACTTCAGTATAAACTTACAAAGGTGAAAAGTTTGTCTAAATTTCGGAGATTCTATAATTTTTTTCTTTTTTATATTGTATGCGATTATAAACATAGTATAACAAATACACTCAAAAAGTGCCTTTATAATGAGGCACTTTTTGAGTGTATTTCTTCTCTTCTTTGCTTCCTTCTACTTGTAAATTTAGATATAGCAATACTTATTTCATAAATACAAATAAGAGGTACAGCCACTAAGCTATGTGATAAAAAATCAGGTGGCGATATACAAGCAGCAAGAATGATTAATATAACGTAAGCATATCTTCTGACTTTTTGCAGAAATTCCGCTGTTAATAAACCTATGCTTGTTAAAAACATAACAATGACTGGTAATTCAAATATAACCGCAAATGGAATTGTTAAATTTAATACAAAATGAAAATATTTTTCTGTCGTAAACATCGTATAAAACATTTCATTTCCAATTGTTGTTAAAAAATGAAATAAAAATGGCATTACAATAAAATATCCAAAACATAAACCCGCTATAAATAATACAAATAATACAGGAATATACATTAATGTCATTTTCTGCTCACGCGGATGTAATCCCGGTTTTACAAACAACCAAATTTGCATTGTTGCAATTGGAATTGTACAAACAATGGCGAATACAGTAGCAATCGAGAAAAAGATCCATAATACGTCACTCGGACCGAGAACTGTCAGCTTCATCGGTAAATCTTTTACTAACCAAAAATAAATATCTTTCGTAAAAACAAAACCGACTATTAAAAATACGATAAATGATAAAACAGTAATTATTAGACGTTTTCGAAGTTCTACGATATGTTCTACTATACTCATCTCTCGATCTTCCATCTCGTTCACCACACTTCTCTCACCCAATCTAGCAAAAATTCTACTACACTCTCTCGTTGAAATCGACTTTCATATATCGATCATACTCCTTGACTATAAAAACAAGAAAAGCATTTCTAAAAAGCACTCTCCTTTTCTATGCATAGACGTTCTTCCTATCTAAGAAATATTTCATATCACGTTTTACTATGATTTATTTTTTCTCTTTCTCCTGAAATGCATCATCCGTTAACTCTCGCGTCGATTTTTTAAATTCTTTTAATGTTTCACCTAAAGACCGTCCAATTTCTGGTAATTTTTTCGGACCAAATAATATAAGTATGGCTACTAAAATTAAAATTAATCCCGGAAAACCAATATTTGATAACATTTCCTCATCCCCTTTTCACTCGATTTTTCCCTTCTACTATCCCACAACCTCATTTTGTCAAAAAATTTCGTAAACGTCAACGAATCTATTATATTTTGTCAAAAAAATTAAAAAATATAATCAATTATACAAATTTCATTTCCTATTTTTATTGCATATGATATGTTTAAAGAGATAGTAATTGATTTTATCGATGGAAGGGATTAATTATGACACAAAAGATAACTAAAATGACACAGTTCGTAAAAGAAGAAATTGCGAATGCGATTACTCACGGAATTGGTGCTATTTTAAGTATACCCGCATTAATCATATTAATTATCCATGCTTCAAAGCACGGTACAGCTTCTGCCGTTATCGCTTTTACAGTCTATGGCGTAAGCATGTTTCTACTATATTTATTTTCAACATTATTACATAGCATTCACCATCCAAAAGTTGAAAAACTCTTTACCATTTTAGATCACTCTGCTATTTACTTATTAATAGCCGGAACATATACACCTTTTTTACTCATTACGCTACGAGGCCCTCTTGGCTGGACACTTCTTGCCATTATTTGGACATTAGCAATCGGGGGGATTATCTTTAAGATTTTCTTTGTACGCCGCTTTATTAAAATGTCAACACTTTGCTACATTATTATGGGATGGCTTATTATAGTAGCTATTAAACCCCTGTATGAAAACTTAACTGGACATGGATTTTCTCTCCTTTTAATTGGGGGGATTCTCTATTCAGTCGGTGCTATTTTCTTCCTGTGGGAAAAACTACCGTTCAATCATGCAATATGGCATCTATTCGTATTAGGCGGTAGTACAATGATGTTCTTCTGCGTATTATTTTACGTTTTACCTGTCGCATAAAAAAACTCTCAGCTTTTTCAAGCTGAGAGTTTTTTTATTACTTATGTAATTGAGCAACAATCATATCCTTTGTATACTGCGTTAATTCTTTAACATCCATACTTCCATATTGCTCAGGTGTAATTGGTTTTGAAATAGTAAGCGTTACATGTGCTGGTTTCAGCCTATTTCCATTCGCTTCAAACATCTTATATGTCCCCTCTATCGTGACTGGTAAAATAGCTACTCCCGATTTGATTGCAAGGTGAAAACTCCCTGCTTTAAACTCACCTATTTCGCCGCCTTTACTGCGTGTTCCTTCTGGAAAAATTACGAGAGAGTGACCCTTTTTTAATCGTTCAATCCCCTCTTTAATCGCTTGAAGAGATTGACGGCGATTACTGCGATCCATAAACACACAATTCATTAATTCCATCCAAGCTGGTACAATCGGAATTTTTTTTATTTCTGCCTTTGAAACAAATCCAATCGGCTTATTTAAATATCCTAGTAAAACAGGGATATCCATATTACTTTGATGATTACTTACAACAAGTACCGGTTGATCTTTCGGTACATTTTCAAGACCTTTTACTTCTACAGTCGATCCAGCTCCAGCTGCACCAACCATCTTTTTTCCAAACCAATTTGTTGTTTTATATACAAGGCGATCTTTCTCTTGTGGCGATAGTGTATTTACTTTCTTTTGAATGCGCCACAATCTCGGTGTAATACCGATTACAATTACAATTAAATATAAAGCTTTAAAAAACGTTTGAATCATACAAAACCCCCACCTATTATCATTCCGTCCTTCATTATACTAGACAAACGAGGGAAAAAGAAGAAAAAATGTCCAAACGACAAGCGTTTGGACATTTTTGAGTTTTCTATATTAGAAACGTTTTGCTAATTCACGTGCTTTAGCAATTGCTGCTTCTTTAATTTCTTGTGCTTTTTCAGGATTTGCATTCATCCCTTCGACTGCAAGATATTCTGTGTCAGATACACCGATAAATCCTAATACGGTATTTAAGTGTTGACGACCAAAGTCTACTGCTGCATAGTCACCTTCAGAGTAAATGCCACCTGTAGCTTGGATATGAAGTGCTTTTTTACCTTCTAATAATCCTACTGGACCATTTTCAGTATATTTAAACGTTTTACCTGCAATAGCAATATTATCTAAGTATGCTTTCATTACTGGTGGGTAACCGAAGTTCCACATTGGTGTTACAAATACATAACGATCTGCATTCATAAATATTTCTAAGTTTGTGTTCATTGCTGCAATTTTTTGTTGTTGATTTTCAGTTAATGCTTCAAAACCTTCACCTGCTGCAAATTTGCCCCAAGCTGCAAATACATCTGCATCAATGACTGGTACTGTTGTGTGAAATAAATCGATTGTTATAACTTCATGTTGTGGGTTTTCATTTTTATATGCTTCGATAAAAGCTTCTCCTACTGCCATACCGAAAGATGTTTCTGCTGAATTTGGATTTGCTGTAATAAATAGAACTTTTGTCATTATATTCTCTCCCTTTATACATTTATCTTTAATTTGAGATTTGTTTTTTAAAAGTAAATTACTTACCTTATGTAAGTATAATACAAAAAGGTTTCTCCTTTGTCAACAAAAAATAGTAGCTTTTTTTTCGTAAGTTAATAAGTTGTTTAGTTTTACTATATCCCATTATAACAACTTTATAATATTACCCTTAAAAAAGCTATCTCTACTTTAAATAGAGATAGCTCCTCTCGTTATCTATCACTTTTGAAAAACATGCTTTACTTTCTCAGCTGGAATATTGCTTCCACCCCGCCCTTTTACATCTTCAATCATCATTGTAACAATCATGTCAGGTGCATTTAAATCAAAAGCAGCGAACCATCCAAGTTCTTTACCTTCTGCATCTTTTGCTGCCTTTAACTCAGCCGTTCCTGTTTTTCCAGCAAGAGTCATGCCATCAATTTTAGCAATTTTCCCTGTACCATCTGGGTCATTAATAACTTTTGTTAATGCTGTTTTTAATATATCTTGGTTTTCTTTAGAAATGACATTCTCTTTCCAAGCCTTTGGTAGTTTCTCTGTCTTGATAAGGTGCGGTGAAGGTATCGTTCCATCATTTACAATTGGCGCATATGTGAAAGCTAAATGAAGAGGCGTCATTAATACTTGACCTTGTCCATACCCTGTATCCGCCATTTGAATATCATTTTTCATTCCATCATTCACAATTTTTGAAACTGGGAACCCGTACTCAATTGGTAATTTCTCATCAAATCCGAATTTTTTTGCTTCATTTATAAATTTATCTTTCCCAATTTTTAATGCTTGCTGTGCAAAATAAATGTTATCAGAATACTTCATCGCTTTGTCAAAATCAATTGGACTTGCATCTTTTACACGTGTTACATAATAGTTACCCCATGAGGAATCTTTCGTCCATTTCAATCCTTCAATTTTTAATTCTTCCTTCGGATCAATTGTTTTTGTTTCAAGACCAATTGCACCTGTAATAGGCTTAAATACAGAACCTGGTACAGCTAACTGTGTAAATCGGTTCGTCATCGGCTTTTTCAGGTCATTAGCCCAAGCTTCACGTTGCGCTTTTGAAACTCCTCTTACAATGATATTCGGATTATAAGCTGGGCTACTAACAAGTGCGATTGTCTCACCACTTTTCGGATTAATGGCCGCACTTGAGCCTGCTTCTCCTTTCATTTCATTATAAATTTTTTCTTGAATCGTACTATCAATTGTTAAATTGATATTTTCACCATCTACCGCTTCCGTTTTCACCAATGTTTTGATTTCTTTTCCTTGCGCATCTTCCATAAAGACACGCCCACCTTTTTTACCACGTAGCTTTTCTTCAAACACTTGCTCTAAACCAGCTTTTCCAACTGGATCATCCGCTTGATAGCCCTTTTTCGCAAGTTTCTTTAAATCATCAGCATTTACTTTTCCAATATAACCAGTTAAATGTGCTGCCGCTTCTCCTAATGGATATGTACGAACATCTACAGGACGAGTTACAACACCCGGTAAGTCAATAAAATCATTTTGAGTAGCTCCCTCTTGTAAAATGCCAATTGGCACAAGGTAATCTGATTTTACCCATTTTGCATTTAATTTTTGATCGATTTCTTCCACAGACATATTTAATAGTTTCGCAATCGCTTCTTTTGTCTGTGCTGCATTATACTCTAATTTACCAGGAACAATGCTTACTTGAGATGCTTTTCCATTTATGGCAAGCCCTTTCCCGTTGCGATCATAAATTTCACCGCGTTTTGCTTGGAATGTTTGCATACGGATTTTGCTATCTTTTGTCATCCCTGGAAAGATAAAATCAGGAGTCCAGTCTATTTTCCAAACTTCTTTATCCCCACTTTTTTCTTTTACCATTTTCGCTTCGTGTGAAAATGAAATATTTCCACCAACAGTATCCATACTTACTTTAAAATGTACAGGTCCTTTGCCTTCTTGTTCCTTATTTCCCTCACCTGTTTCTACCTTTAAGTTTTTCACCTCAATACCCGCATAAATTTTCTCGTATTTCTCAGTAAATTCTTTTTTAGAAATTTTCTTTTTTGCATTTTCTGATAGTTGATCATACATCTCAGCGAACTTTTGCTTATTCCACGCTTTGGCATATGTATGAAATGCCTCTACTGGCGTTTCTTCTTTGCCACAGCCAACTAAGACCAACATGAAACAAAGAAAAAGAGCCCCCCATATTTTTTTCAAACTATTCTCCTCCTCCTAGTAAGCAACGAAATACACACTCTCTTTCATAATAATATATAGTAAAAGGCACATGCTCGTTCTCATTATAGCATCTTCAAAGCAATTTCAGAAACTTTCATCTAACCATGTAAATAAAAAGATTGATGCAAATAAACATATTCACATCAATCCTTTTTATTATTGTTTCTTTTCATATATATGATAGTAATATGTGTACGGGTTCTTCTCGTCCGTTACACCTTTCTCTACAAACACTTCTTTCCACTCTTTCATATCGATTTCTGGAAAGAATGTATCACCTTCAAAGGCATGATGAATCTTCGTTATATATAACTTATCCACATACGGTAAGAATAGCTCGTAAATTTGCGCTCCACCAAAAACAAAGATTTCCTCTTCATTTTTACAAAGTTCAAACACTTCCTCCACAGAATGAGCAATCTCACAACCTTCCACGTAATAATCCGTATTGCGTGTAACAATAATATTTCGTCTTCCAGGAAGCGGTCTTCCAATGGCTTCATAATTTTTTCTTCCCATAATGAGAGGGTGTCCCATTGTTGTTTTTTTCACGTATTGTAACTCGCTTGGTAAATGCCAAGGCAACTTATTATCTTTACCAATTACTCGATTTTCATCCATTGCAACCATAAATGAAATAATCATCTTTTCATCTCCTCTTACAATCAGACTGCAACTGGTGCTTTAATTGCTGGATGCGGGTCATATCCTTCTATTGTTAAATCTCCCATTTCAAAATCAAAAACAGATTTCACATCTGAATTTAATTTTAATGTTGGAAATGGACGTGGTTCACGTGCTAATTGCTTCTTCACTTGTTCAAAATGATTTGTGTAAATATGTGCATCGCCAATTGTATGAACAAACTCTCCTACTTCAAGGCCACACTCATGAGCAATTAAATGCGTTAACAGCGAATAGCTTGCAATATTAAATGGAATACCTAAGAAAATATCTCCACTTCGTTGATATAATTGACAAGAAAGCTTTCCATCTGCTACATAAAATTGGAATAATGTATGGCATGGAGGAAGTGCCATATTTGGTACATCTTCAGGATTCCATGCCGAAACAATTAAGCGGCGAGAATCCGGTGTTTTCTTAATCATTTCAATTACATCTTTTAATTGATCAATCGTTTCACCTGCAGCCGTTTTCCAAGCGCGCCACTGCTTGCCATATACATCTCCTAAATAACCATACTTCCGCGCAAATTCATCATCTTCTAATACATTCTTTTTAAAGATTTCCATTTGCTCATCGTATTGTGTTTTAAATGCTTCATCTTCTTGTGAGCGCAGTCCGAAATTCGTCATGTCCGGCCCTTTATATTCATCACTTTCTACCCAGTTTTTAAACGCCCATTCATTCCAAATATTATTATTATGTTGCAATAAATAACGAATATTGGTATCACCTTTCATAAACCAAAGTAACTCACTTGCAACAAGACGAAATGGCACTCGCTTTGTCGTTAATAAGGGAAACCCTTTACTAAGATCAAAGCGCATTTGATATCCAAATACAGATACCGTCCCTGTTCCTGTACGATCTTCTTTCTTTGTACCATGCTCCATGACATGGCGGCATAAATTTAAATATTCATATTCAGCATGTTTCATATATAAGAAAAACCCTCTTTCGCATCTATATCTATATGGAGTTTATCATATTAAAAACAATCATGCATACATTTACAAAGTTCTCACCCAAAATATTTATATTTTAAATTAGTTTAAATATCGAATTTTTCTAAATAATAACTTTATTGATCGTTAAAAATTTCTTAATTTTTCCACATCCAAAAGGCTTTCACTCTCAATGATAGAAATACTAGCATGGGAAGAAAAAATATATTTGGAGGTTAAAGCGATGGCGAAAATTGAAACCCCTGTTATAGGAAACTTACAAACGAAAGTTAAAATGATGATGAACGATTTACACGTCCCCGGCGCTGCTATAGCAGTAATAAAAGATGGCGAGGTTATGATTTCGGAGGGATTTGGTTATCGAAATGTAGAAAAAGGAGAAGCTGTTACACCGAAAACACGCTTCGCAATTGGTTCCGCAACGAAAGCATTTGGCACCTTTTCATTAAGCTTACTAGCGCAACAAAACAAATTTTCATGGGACGCTCCTGTTCAATCTTACATCCCAACCTTCTCTTTATCGGATGTTTTTGCTACATCTCAAGTTACAGGACGTGATTTAGCTTCTCACCGAACAGGAGTAAATCGTCATGATACGCTTTGGTACAATTCTTCTGTAACTCGACAAGATATCGTGGAACAAATAAAGTATTTATCCCTTGATGCACCATTTCGCACGACATTTTTATATAACAATTTAATGTATGTAACCATTAGTTATCTTGTGGAAAAAATCACAAGTCGGTCATGGGAACAATACGTTACAGAACATATTTTAGAACCTCTCAATATGCAGCAAACAAACTTTTCTGTCACAGACTTACCAAATACAGATAATTATGCATTACCTTATATTGAAAATGAGGGCGAAATAAAAGAAATTCCGTTCCGCAATATCGATACGGTAGGCGCCGCAGGATGTATAAATTCTACAATTGAAGATATGGCAAATTGGGTGCTTCTTCACTTAAATCATGGAAAAATCGGAGAACAGCAATTACTCTCTAATGAATACTTACAAGATATGTATATACCGCACACGCCAATTCCAGATCACCCCATTTTATCCACTCCTGAATCTCCATTGAACGGCTATGGACTTGGTTGGTTTATTAGCGCCTATCGTGGTTATAAACTGATTCACCATGGCGGCAATATTGATGGATTTACGTCGCTTATATCCTTTATGCCAAACGAAAATATAGGAATGATCGTATTAACAAACTCTGGAAATACATTACTTCCTATTTATCTTACAAACTATATTTACGATAAACTACTCGGTTTAGAAAACATAGATTGGCATAAACGTGCAGTAGAAGATAGTGAAAAAATGAAAGAAATGATGAAAGAGCCAATTGAATCGCTGCCTGAGCAAGTAAAAGGGACGGTACCTTCTCACAAATTAGATGACTATACTGGAACATTTAAGCATCCTGCATATGGCCTGTTAACTGTATACAAACAAGGTGACTCGTTATATGTACAATTTATGGATATAGAAATGCAACTGCAACATTATCATTACGACATATTCGTTACTACAGTTACCTTGTTCCAAACAAAAATGAATATATTATTCGCCTATGACATCAATATACACGGTGAGTTTCCTACTTTGCAATTACACTTACCACAAATGTTAAGTACTGAGCCTCTTACATTTACAAAAAGAACGTGAATGACCTAAATCATAGAGGGAATCCTTGTTTCCCTCTATGATTTTATAATCAAAATCGTATCTTATATTTCTACATTAAGTGTATAAGCAACCTCTACTATAAATCCATTTGGATCATAAAAATCTATCGTATAGTATCCCTCTGCATAATGATTCATTTCAATCGGTCCACGAATTACCACTACTTCTGCACTTCTAACAAATTTTGCCACTTCATCAACTACGTTCCTACTAATAGCCTGATAACAAATATGTCTTGGTCCTAATGTCCTTACAATCCTTTCATCTACTTCCTTAAAATATATTTCAGTACGTCCCGTACTAAATGCATATTTGTTTAACTGTCGCCACCCAATGATAGCGAACAATTTACTATAAAACAGCATAGACTCCTCTAAATTTGCTACCCAAAATTCAATATGATGAATACCGGGTTCAAACTGTGTCATCTCCTTCTCTCCCCCTTATTTTCTCCTTAAATCAGTCTAACGATAAAGGTATTCGCCGCTACTATATGTTTCCCTGTTATTTTCATATATGTAAACACAAAAAAGAGCAAGGGTGGTTTCCCTCACTCTTTCTTATGATAGCCATTTGGGCGGCATATTTGTATTCCAATAAATATCCCCTAACTCATGATGCGCTATATACCCATCATCAAAACGATGATAATGGAAGTTGAAATAATATCCATCTTGCGGTGGATGATCACGTCTTACATGGAATCGTAATAAGTCAGTTCCTGTTTTCGTATCATACACATGAAAAATCTTTTCGTTATTTCCACCAGCTGGTTTTTGTGAAATTGCTAACGATTGCAATGACTCTTCCGGTACATCGTGTGCAAGGTTAGCAATCGCTTCCTCTATTTTAGGTAAAATAATCTCTTTAAACTCATCTTCAATTACAGGTCCAATTTTAGAACCAAACTTTTGCATAGATTGTTTTTCAGCTTCTTTCATCGCATAAGTAATAAAAGATTCTGGTGTTAGCCGTTCATCATTTTCTTTATATGTATAGGACGTTTGCTCCAAATTTTGTTGCCTAGTAGGCTTGTCCGCTGCTTTTGTATTGTCAAGCAAAATGGAAGGAGGCGTCACTAAACCAAATGTAAATACAGTGATTAATACGACTAACGTTTTTCTAACCCAATTTGGCATCTTCATTCCCTCCCCTTTTACTCATTACCATTTATATAACGATTATTTCTTCCATTATACAAAATGATTTTAATTTTTGCACTTTATAAATTTATTGGCATCTCTATAAGCTTCAATTGAATATGGAATTGTAAGATTTCATACACTATATATAACAACAACTAGGAGGGGATGTAATGACTCTAGACGTCATATACTCCGGCATTAGTATTGTCATTCTACTATATTTTATCTATCAGTCCATTACAGACTAAAAGAGCCGTTTTCGGCTCTTTTTCTATGGCAAAAATAGAATCCAACCTACGATGACGGCAATTAAAATTCCTACAACAATTGCTGGTAATAGATAAAATTGAGCAAGAACCACTGTTGCATAAATCAAAATTGCTGGAAGCAATAAATACTGCGTCGCTCTCCATTTTAGCAATAATACTTTGCCCTCTTCACAGTATAAATGAAGAAACATTTTCTTCGTAAACTCATGCCAATAATCATGTGAGTAATGCAAAATAGCAAACAATGCAAAGATAAGAATGATGATTGTAATCCACCACGGTGTTCTCATTATACTAATTGTACTTATAAAAACAATCTGCCCATAAAACCTCAAAGAACTTCCGGTACGAAAAAATTCTTTTAAAAAAGATTCTACAATACGTGCATCAGATTCTTTTCCTAAAAATTTTTTAGAACGAGGAAACAACCACGGCTTTTTGCTCGAACTGCTCGGATTTGTCACATGCCCGCCAACTTGCATAATTCCCCTCGTCCAGCGCATACTTTCTTCCTTTTCTTTCTCAATTTCTTTAAAAAAGTACTTCTTATAATTCGCTTTTTGTTTTATGCATGCTACGCTAATCAAAACTGGTACTATAATAAATATAATGGAATAAACAGCGCTTTTTAAAATAAAAAATATGCCGCATCCAAGATAAATGAAACAAATAAAAAATAGCAAACTACTAACCATCCATAAGACCCATCGTTTCCCAATACATACATTTATATACCGTACTAATAATGACAACATAAATCGAAAAACAGTACAAAATCCCCATACTAATACAATTTGTAAAGGTGATGCTCCTATATTTTTCATACATAGCGGTAACATAAATATGATTAAGATAACATTTGTTATACTAATCCGAACAAACGTATATAACATGCCATATCGCATTAATTTTTGCATATGTACTGGATATTGAATAAAAAATAAACAATCCGCCCGTTCCAAAAACGATCGTACTCCTCTCGAATAGATAATGCAATAAAACATAAATACACCAAGCAGAAAATAAGTAGTCTCTTCCATTGCTATTTCTCTTGTCCATAGCGACCGATAATAGATTCCACAAAATATAAATGCTGGAATAATTAAATATAATGCAACTGTCCAATCTGTCACAGAGCGTATCGATTTCCATTTTCTATGCAATTCGCTATATAATCGTTTCTTAAATTGTTCTTTTATCATGTTGTTCCCGCCTTACAATCGCATCAAAACAATCTAATAGTGGACTTCCTGGCATTTCTGCTAATGCTTGAATTGCTTCTAAATGACCATCTGCTACTAAAGTACCTTGTGAAATAAGAAGAAATCTTTCACAAATTCTTTCTGCTGTATCTAGTACGTGTGTACAGAGTAAAATTCCAACGCCGCGCTCTTTTTCTTTATATAAAAAGTTTAAAAACTCTTTTGTTGCGACTGGATCTAAACCGATAAACGGTTCATCAATGATATAAAAGTCTGGCTCTGTTAAAAACGCAAGAATAAGCATTGATTTTTGCTTCATCCCCTTTGAAAACTTAGATAAATATTCATGCTTGCGTTCTTCCATCCGAAACGTATGTAGTAATTCGTTTGCCTTCTCTTCCCAGCTTCCGACTTCACAGCCACGTGCAGCCATTAATAGTTCAATATGTTCCCAAAGTGTTAAATAATCATAATAGGTTGGCTGTTCTGGTACATATGCATATGGATTATTCTTTTTTCCAAATGATATTTCACCCTCCATATTGGTAAGCAAACCTAGAATCGATTTTATCGTTGTACTTTTCCCAGCTCCATTTGCACCAATCAGTGCAACTAACTCACCTTGTTTCATCGAAAAAGCTATATTACGGATTATTTTTTCATCTGTTTCATATCCAGCTGAACGAATATTAACTTGTAACAAATATTTCCCCTTCTTTCTCACTTCAATAAACTTAAGAAAATCATAACACATTCTCTATTAAAACATCACTTTATACATCTATTTTAATCATTATTGTTCTACAAGAAGGAAAAATCATTATTTAATAGAATATATGGAGTTTATAGTTATAAATCAAGGAGTTGATTGTATGGCATTTCAAATTCGAGAAGCAAACATAAATGATATTCCATCACTATGTTCACTAACAAAAGAGCTAAAAGGCTCAACTATTTCTCACAAAGATATGCAAACTAGATTAGAATTTGTTAAGTTCAGTCCATTTGATTTCCTATATGTGTATGAAGAAGATGATAAAATACACGGTTTCTTCGGGTTTCGCATACGAGAGAATTTGGAGGATGTCACACGCTATGGAGAAATTTCCATTATTAGTGTTGATTCCACATCACGAAGAAAAGGAATCGGACAAATTTTAATGGCGTATGCTGAGCAATTAGCCAAAGAGCATAACTGTATTGGAACCTGGCTTGTCAGTGGTACTCAAAGAACAAATGCTCATCCATTTTATAAAAAATTAGGATATGAGATAAATGGATATCGCTTTGTGAAACATTTTTAAATTACGATTCGAAAGGAATAATCATGATGAAACATATTCAAGCTATCTTTATCGATCGTGATGGAACAATTGGTGGCGATCATACAGTACGCTACCCTGGTGCTTTTACTTTATTTCCATTTGCACAAAAATGTTTACACGCACTTAAAAATCAAAATATTAAATTATTTTCTTTTACAAACCAACCAGGCATCGCTGAAGGAAAAGCAACTACTGAAGATTTCATTCAAGAACTCACCGCATTTGGTTTTGATGATATTTATCTTTGTCCCCATAGACATAATGATGGATGCACATGCCGTAAACCAAGTACTGGCATGCTTCTACAAGCAGCCAAAAAACATAATTTAGACTTAACAAAATGTATCGTGATTGGTGATCGTTGGACAGATATCGTCGCAGGTGCAAATGTTCACGCGAAAACGATTTTAGTACAAACTGGAGCTGGATATGATGCTTTGCACACATATCGTGAGAAGTGGGCACATATTACACCAAATTACATTGCGATCAATTTTGAAGACGCTGTAACGTGGATTCTCAACCAATCATAAATATATACTTATTTCAATAAATAAAGCTCAACTTACAATTTTTTGTACGCTGAGCTTCTTAACTATATATACAATTTTAAAATGTTAATTCATAATGAAAATAACGATTATCTCGTAAATATCCATTTTCCGCATATAATCGTTGCGCCGAGAAATTATTCATTTCTGTCTGTAATTTTAAACCTTTTGCGCCATGTTCTAACGCGAATTTTCTCGCTTCATCTAATAGTTTTTTGCCAATACCTGCTCCGCGTTTATGAGCTTGGACAAATAAATCATTTAAAATCCATAGTCGCTTCATTGAAATGGATGAAAAAGAAGGATATAACTGTGTAAAGGCAAGATATTCTCCGTTTTCAACTGCGACAAAAATGACAGATTCTTTTCCTTTCATCCGATTTCGTAAAAAAGATTTTGCTTCCTCCACATTGGATTCTTGTCCATAAAACATACGATAATTATTAAAGAGTTCTGCTACCCCGTCTAAATCTGCAATTGTCGCTTCATATATTTTCATTTTTCTCCGCTTCCTTTCCAATATTCTTTCATAATATCCGTCGCCCACTTAGGCTGAATGATTTTTTCATGCGGGATAAATTCCTGCATAACAGGCTTTATATCCAATATAGGAGTCCCATCAATCGCATCTAGGCCCTCAACTACTACTATTTTTCCTTCTTTTCTTACGAATTTGACAATTGTAGTCCCTAATCGATTCGGTCGATTTTTCCCGCGTTGTGCAAAAATACCTACTTTTGGATACTTCTTATTATTACGTGGATGCCTTGCTGCATATTGAATTTGGTCATCCTTTACTTTATGAAAATAGAAGATAATCTCAATATGTGAAAAACTCTCAATCCCCTGTATACTTTCTTCAGAAAAGAAGTCTGTTAATATAATGGTAGATTTTGTTTTTCCCCAATCGTCATCCTTTATCATCTTTCTTTCATTTTGTACAAAAGCGATAGGCCGAAGTGAAAACATTTATATCTCCCCTTTTTGTAACCCCTTACATTATAAAGTATTTTCTGAATGTTTTCCATATATATAATTATATAGTTTACATAACATTATTATCGAATTTCCATTACATAAAACTATATTTCCATTCCCCCCCTCTTGAGAGACTATTTTTATTACACACATTTAAATTATTATATTTTATTTTTATTGTGTAATTTTAATATAATAAATAACATTTCAAGAATAATAAATAAATCCTTTTTATTTATACAATTCCAGTTAAACGATAAATACCAATCACTACAAAAACAGCTAATGTTTTAATAATCGTGATAGCAAAAATATCGCGATAAGATTGTTTATGCGTCAATCCCGTTACTGCCAATAATGTAATAACTGCTCCATTATGAGGTAATGTATCCATACCTCCTGCTGCCATTGAGATGACTCTATGCATAACTTCAAAAGGAATATGATATTGCTCAGCTGCTGCCATGTACTTTTCTGCCATCGCACTTAATGCAATTCCCATTCCCCCTGATGCTGATCCAGTAATTCCAGCAAGAACATTTGTCGTAACAGCTCCATTCACAAGTGGATTCGTAAATGTTGTCGAAATTCCATCCCTAATCATTCCAAACCCTGGAAGAGCTGCAATCACGCCGCCAAATCCGTATTCGGCACCTGTGTTCATAGCTGCAAGTAATGCACCGCCAATACTTGCGTTTAAACCAGCTTGGAATCCTGTAACTAAACGTTTCCAATTTAAAATAATCGTTGTAACAATTCCAATTAATAAAGCTAATTCCACAGACCAGACTCCTAATACAGCCGAAAGTTCTACTTTACCAAAATCTTTTAATCCTATCATTGTAAAATCAAAACCTTTTGGATACCATATCGGGATCCATGCTGTAAAAAATTTATTCATGACTCCTACTAATATAAGTGGAACAAATGCAAGCACTTGTCGAAGAGGCGTAATTTCAGAAACTTGAATGGCTGTTTTTATATTTTGTTTAGGTTCTAAACTAGCTGCCATTTCTGGAGCTCCATCTCCCAATCCATCATATCCTTCTCCATTTTTAGCAGCTTGTTTGCGCCGTCTTTCCAAGTAAAGCATACCGACCACAAAAACAAAAATTGCTCCGATTGTCCCAAGAACGGGTGCAGCATAAATATCTGTTTTAAAAAATGTAGTTGGAATCACATTTTGAATTTGTGGTGTTCCTGGAAGAGCATCCATTGTAAACGTAATAGCTCCAAGAGCAATTGTTCCTGGTATTAATCGTTTTGGTATGTTTGCTTCACGAAATAAATTCGCTGCAAATGGATAGACTGCAAATGCAACTACAAATACGCTAACCCCACTATATGTCAAGATTGCTCCCATAAGAACAATGGCAAGCATGGAACGTTTCACACCAACAAATTGAATAATTGTCTTTGCAATAGATTCAGCAATACCAGACATTTCTACTACTTTTCCAAAAATTGCTCCAAGCAAAAAAACTGGAAAATATAACTTAATAAAGCCAACCATTTTCTCCATAAAAACATTAGAGAAAAAAGGAAGTACATGGCTCGGTTCGGTTAATAATACGGCAAATAATGCACAAATTGGTGCAAATAATATAACTGAAAACCCACGATAAGCAACAAACATAAGCATACCGAGTGCTAATAAAATAATAACTAATTCCATCTTCTCCCTCCTTTTTCATTTCCACGGAAATATTTTAAAAATTTTCAGATTTTTCAAGAACTACTAACCAGTGGGTCATATTGGTAATCAAAAGAGATTTGATATAATTTCTTCACTTCATCGTAGGATGGAATACGTGGGTGATTACTCGGACTTCCGCTAGCTAATGCATCTTTTGCCATTTTTGAAAGGGCATTCATAAATTCAGCTTGATCAATCCCATACCCTCTTAAATTAGGAATATGAAGATCAAAGCAAAGTTTCTTTATTTCCAAAATGATATGATTTGCAGCTTCTTCATCAGAATACGAACGTAACTCTGCATTTATATGTCGCCCGATGTCTGCAAAACGCTTAATAGCACAAACTTTTGTGAAATCTAAAACAGCCGGTAATAACATTGCATTCGATATCCCATGAGGCACATGAAACAATGCTCCAAGCGGACGGGACATTCCATGAACTAATGTAACTGAAGCATTTGAAAAGGCAATCCCAGCTTGTAATGATGCAATCATCATCGCTTCTCTAGCTTCCATATGATTGCCATCTTCATAAACAATGCGCAAATATTTCATAATACTTTTCATCGCTGAAAGTGCAAGCACATCTGTAAGCGGTTGTGAAAATCGAGAAATATAAGCTTCCATTGCATGACATAACGCATCTATTCCTGTTGCTGCCGTAATATGAGATGGTACAGAGCGTGTTAATTCCGGATCAATAATCGCTACTTGTGGTATAAAGTTTGGATGCTTAATCATCATCTTCACATCTGTTTTTTTATTTGTAATAACAGTAACACTTGTTACTTCAGAACCAGTGCCAGATGTTGTTGGAATCGCAATAAGTGGCAACGATTCACGTTTTATACTTACATAATTTTGTACGTAATCTTCAATCTTACCTCCATTTGTGGCTAAAACAGCTACAGCTTTTGCTGCATCAATACAACTCCCGCCGCCAAGCCCAATAATAACGTCACATTTTTCCTCTCTACAAATCCTTAATGCTTCTGACACATGCACATTTGTCGGTTCAGCATTTACATTATTATACGTAACGACTTCTATCTTATTTGCTTTTAGCTGCTCTATACATACATCTATATAGCCGAGTTTTCCCATAATAAAATCGCTAATAATAAAAGCCTTCCTTCCTAATTTACTAGCTTGTCCCCCTAATTTTTCAAGCGAATTTCTTCCGTATAAAACAATCTTTGGCATCCGAAATTCCGCTACTTCTTGCAAATGTCTCACCTCTTTTTCATTGATTCATCATTTATGATGTGAAATTTTTCGAACCCTATATTTCCTCTTACTAAACAATCTTGATTTATATATTAGTAGATTCTTGTTAAAGGATAAAATGTTATTGCGGAAAAGATAGCAAATAAGGCGAAAATCAGTGCAAATGACCTAACAGAATAACCAGGATAAAGAACAAACATAATTAAAATAACTAACTCCTACTATACCTTTATATTTAACTGAAAATTCAATCTTTTATTAATGAATTTTTATTAAATCACACTCCCTTCCTACTTTGCTACAAAATGTTCCTAATAGAAAAATATACTAATTAGTATTCGATTCTATATAGAAAAATCCCTTTAAACGAATTTGCATCATATATTTCCCTTTATACATAGCACCTGCAATTCTTCGACATCTTTTATACTATTTTATATATAGGAAATATACAAACACTACAAATATGTTATATGATAAAATAAAAGTTCTCTTCCTCTCACTTTTTAAATACTGAGCCATCATCTATCCTTACTTTTAAAGTATAGACATTCCTATATGATGGTATTAATTTAACAGAAAAAATGGTGAAATAGATGTCAATTACGCTCATTTTTATAATCATTTTTACAATTATTATTCATGCAGTTGAAACAAGCTCATACAGCATTCGACTTGCTGGTGTTCGTTTAAAGAAAATCGCTGTTGCATTATCTGTAGTGGGTATGGTTTTGCTCATCTCTCGAACTTCTAACTTACTGCAAGCTTTTTTAATAGGCGGAATTGTAGATCAGGCTAAACTTGATTCTTCAATTGATTTAGAAAAGGTGATTCGCCTCGTTCTATTATCCGCTTCTTTTGGGACATTACTTGCTATCATTTTATATCCAACATTAACGAAATTATTTGGATATGTGATTCAAAACTTCGAAGCGGATGGCTCATTTATACGAATGATGAAAACAAATAATATACAAAAGCTAAAATACACAAAAAAGTATGTTCGTTTTCCAAAATTTGAAATGATTCACCGTATGCGTATTGGGGGAATTCCAAAACGCATTATGCTCATTAATATGTTTGCAACCGCCATTTATACAGCTGGTGTTCTGTCTGCTTTATATGCATCTTTTTTAAATCCAACGTATGCAACAAATGCTAGTACAGCTTCTGGCCTTGTGAATGGATTTGCTACTATTTTATTAACCGTACTATTAGACCCACGTATCGCTCTTTTAACAGAACGCGCCCTTCAATCAGAAAATGGTGCAGAGATGATGAGTAAAATGTATGGTTGGCTTATGATTTCTCGACTGCTTGGTACATTGTTAGCACAGCTTTTATTCGTACCGGGAGCATATTGGATATTATGGATTATTGAATTCATGCATTAAACAAAAAGGTGCTTCTCATATTTGGAAGCACCTTTTTCTTACTTTAAAAAGTAAGTAACAGCCGCCGCAAATAAATCTGCCTTTTCATAATGCGGTGTATGACCACATTCTTCCAAAACAATGACTTTTCCGTTTTATACATTCTGATGAAATGCTTGCACTTGCTTTTCACAAGTTACTACATCATACTTTCCTACCATAAGTAACATAGGATTTTTTACAGTTTTTAATTTTGATAGCAATGATGTATGACATGCGTCTTCTTCTGAAGTCCAATATTTGAATTATGATTTTGATTATGACTAGAAATCTTTTCATATACTGCATTATAAAGTCCATTCTCTTTTATAAAGCTTTGAAAAATATAATTTTCTCTTCTTAGAATTGACATAACATTAGGATTATCCTTCTCTCTTAACCAATACCATTCATCTACAATTTTATCCTTAAAGTGATTTAATACTTTAGGTTGTCTCTATCCTTTCATAACAGATATATCTTTAAGCTTTTCATCTCTATTCATAATATAAATTAGACGGGAAAAACTCCCGTCTGCTCCTTTCCTCCCCTATTTAATTGATTGTTTCGGAAAACTCCTCTTTTGCATTATCTTTCTTTTCAACTAATCTGCCAGTTAAAACTCCCAGAGTATCCACTGTTGCTGCTGCGAACCCACCAACAATAATAAGTGTTCCTGCAGATAAGATAGAAGATAAGGCTCCAATAATAGATGTAGAAACTGGCTCCAATCCAAAAGAAATTCCACGAGCAATGCTATTCACCCGACCAAGTAAGTGATCTGGAGTAAAGAGTTGAAGAGAACTTCTGTATAATGTTGATGCAGGACCAGCAAATAATCCACTTAGAAAGTAAAAGCCACAAGCTGCAAGCAGATTTCCACCCAATCCAATTAAAGCTAAAGAAATATCACTTAACAAGAACAACATGAATAAGCCCGCAAGAGAATTTGCTACTTTCTTTGGAACTACTGGTAATATTAAAATTCCTACTACTAACCCTATACCGAAACTACTAGACATAAATCCTAAATTTTGCGCTCCATTTCCTGCAATATTTTTAGCAAAAAGTACAATTCCTACAGAGTATATGCCTAATACAAATAAATTAGCTAATGCAAATGTTGGTAGTAATACTCTTAAACGTCTTTCACTAATAACCCATTTAAATCCCTCTTTTAAATCTTGTACCATATTTTCCTGGGTTTCTCTGTTTGGTGGAAGGGTAGGTAAAAGTGAAAAGAAGATAATACTTACAATAAATAAGCATCCTATAATGATGAAGGCTCCCATTGATCCTACAGAAGCTACAACAATTCCAGCAATTGCAGCTCCTGCACTTAAAGAACCGTACTCTAACAACTGAATCCAACGGTTAGCATTTATAATTTCAGCTTTTGGTAAAACTAATGGTACTAGGCTAGCACCAAGAGGTAACCTAAGTGCATCTAGCGTTCCTAAAATTATCGCTGTCCCTATCCATAAAGGTAAGTAAAACCATTCATTAATGATTAAGCATGCTATCAATAAAGCTACTAAACTTACAGATCCAGCAATAATCATTCCCATTTTCTTACGCTCATATCGATCAGCGAATACTCCACCAATAAATAGAAGAATTCCTCTCGGAATTGACCAAGCCGCTAATACTAATCCTAATGAAAAACCGCCCATTTCTTGTGCAACTGTCCAGCTTAATGCAACAATTAAAAATTGATCTCCCAAGTAAACACAAGCTTGACTAAAAAATATTGCAATAAATGAGCGATTCAAAAACAAAGATTTGGTGAAGCTGCTATCATTTTTCACTTTTGTTTGCTCCTTTTCTATTTCAACGTTAATGGTTTGAGATTACATATCGAACAATCAGAAAGTTTAGGCATATCATGATATTTTTGTTCAAATGTAGTGAAATTAATTTCAAACAATTTATTTTCCGTAAGCAATGAACCCAACTTTAGCGTATAACGTAAATATTCATATGATAAATAATATGCAAAGAACATACACGAAGGACCTAGAGCTCCATTTGGTGAATTTACTTCATTGTTTCTTATATACTCTAATTCTTCTACAAGTTCTGGAGAATTTATAAGATCATGATTAATTCTACATTGATAACAAGAACAATTAGGTGTGACTGAATAAGCCGTTCCAATTGAACATCCAATACTTGCTCCCACCATTGGAATTTCTTTTTTTACACAAACTTCATTTATCCAAAAGTCAATATAACCATTTGGTTTATCAGCTAAACAAAATACAAAATCAGGATTTACTTGATGAATTATGTCCTCTACATTATTTAATGAAGAAACTTTACAATCTATAACATCAAACTTAATATCTGGATTAAAATCCATAATACGTTTCTTTGCCATCTTTGTTTTTAATTCTCCAACAGTAGATGTAGAATATAAAACTTGTCTATTCAAATTACTTAGTGCGATTTGATCAAAATCAACTGCTGTAATATGTCCCACTCCCAATTCAGTAAGTGCCATACAAATATTTGAACCTATTCCGCCTAAGCCGAAAACTAAAACTTTGCTATCTTTTAAAACTGCTTGATAGTCATACCCATTCATTCCTTTCGAATGAGATAGAGTATTAAAAAAATTAATATTAACTGAATATCGTTCTAAATCATTTTCAGAAAGAGATTCATTTGGAGATATATTCATATCTTCTATGTAACCATTTTCTGCAAGAAGATTGATACTATCTATAATTTCTTCATATGAAAAAGTTTCACTCAACTGATGAGAAATTTCTTCTATTGTATAACTTCCATTTAACAATTTAATTAATGGTTTAAAATATTGATTGGGATCTTCAATTTCAATAGCATGTTGAGAGCCACCACCAATCCGTACACGACCATTTAAATAAAGAACTTGATGAATCAATTTGATTCTAGGTTTACTAGTATTTTGTAACATTTTTATTCCTCCTTTTATTAATATAGTATTTCAAATTATTATTAAACAAAATGAAGTTGTTCCAAAAGGATACTTTCCACCAAACAAAATACCATATATAAGTTTATTTATAATACCGCTCACGTATATATAGTATCCAAAAAGGGTGTCCCATAACTTCCGGGACACCCTCATCTTGCTTGCAAAATTATCGTGGTAAAGTTACAGATTTGATTACAGCTACTTTTTTAATGTTCATCTTTTTCATTATTCCCACCACCTTCATTATGTAGTACAAGTTATCCTTGCACAATTGAGTATACTATTCAGATTATTAAACCGCAACACTTAACTGAATTTTCTCAATATTCTTAAATATAATTTGTGATAATATTGAGAAAATCAGAATTTTTATTAGCAACTGATATACTAAAAAAGATTCATTTTCTTAATTGCTCTCAGACTGTAGACAAACTCGATGAAAATCGAGCTTGTCTATAGTTTTTTAGATATAAAACCTAATGTTCACCCGAGTCCTGCCCACGCTAACCCTTTTCCAACTCCTATTGCGGTTGCTTTTAGGGCACCTTTCCATGTATATCCCTTATTTCAATTTTTATATAAATACTTACCGAAACCAACTGCAACAAGCCACCATGGTATCCGGATCTACATTCATTACTGGATTAGTTTCTGTATACGTATAACCATTTTGTGTGACTGGATTATCCTCATCACCCAGATCAGAAGTCTACTGAAATAAATATACCATGCTCTGGGTGATAGTATCTCGCAATCAAGTAATACATACCAAATACAAGGGTATTAAAAGTGTAGACTTTGATATCATTCAAAATCCATTCGGCGTATCTCCTATGAATACAGGTATCCTTTACCTAGAAATCGGAACTAAGAAGCACACTGTTCGCAATAGCCCAGATTATAATATCAATGCGCTTTAAAAAACAATTCGTGACAGATTGAAGTAAATATTAGTACTCGAAAGGCGGCTTACGGATGGTCTTCTTCTTTTTGTTTTTAGAAGTAATCTTCTTAACTACGAAAACTTAAGTTGTACCGTAGATACCATCTTACCATTAATAAGATAATATCAGGTTGATATCGTTTCCACTTGAATAGATTTTACTTTTCCATACTGATCATCACGTCTTTTTTTTTAGAATACTAGTATCAGTATGTAAAAGTTTGGGAGATTACTTCCAGATATTTTAAAGTTTTTGCACCAGAACCCTAGAGAATAGACGCATGCTGAGCACACACAAAAAGGTGCTTCCAAATATAAGAAGCACCGTTTCTTACTTTAAAAAGTTAGTAACAGCCGCCGCAAATAAATCTGCCTTTTCATAATGCGGTGTATGACCACATTCTTCCAAAACAATGACTTGTCCATTTTGTGCATTCTGATGAAATGCTTGCACTTGCTTTTCACAAGTTACTACATCATACTTTCCTACCATAAGTAACATAGGATTTTTTACAGTTTTTAATTTTGATAGCAATGATGTATGAAATGCACCTTCTTCTTTCAATCTGGCAAAATGAATCTCAGAGCGCTTATAAAACTGCTCCCATTCTACTTCACTATACAGACTATAGTCTGTTTCATCCTCCCCATAATCATATATTTCCATTCTTTTCTCTCCTAATTCATTGCTTAACTTTACATACGCTTCTAATAATTCAGCTGAATTTATATCACTTTCCGAAATAGCTATACATTCTTTCCCTATCTTTTCCTTGCCGTACTTGATTAACAGAGCACCCGTCTTTTTTAATAAAGCTCTACTTGTTAAAGAAAAATCAAAAGTAGGTCCTTCAAAAATAATTTTTTGAATAGATTGCGGGTATAACGTTGCGTATAACAATGCTAGAAAGCCGCCAAATGAATGTCCAATAACAGACCATTTCTCAATCTGCAACATTTCCCTCAATTCTTCACAATCCTCAATGATATCTTGTAAGCCAAATTGTTCTTGTTTTTCAATTTTCGCTGAACGTCCTGCCCCGCGTTGATCAATCGCAATCAGTTGAAACGAATCTTGTAGTCTATGCGCTTGATGATACGTAAAATCAAAACACATCTCTCCAGGCCCTCCATGTAAATATAAAATGGGCCTATTCTCAGAAGAACCGTATATTTCAACATATAATAATTTCCCTCTAATATTCATTTGCTTCCCTTTTGGAAAGAAAGGATGTTTATGTTTCACCTTGCATTCCCCCTTTTTACATTTAGAGAAAGCATTAAATCGCATTATTAACTGAATTTTTAAACACACCAAGTTAAATAATTCCAATTACATTCAAAAAGACAATGACAATTGCAACTGGTGCAACAAATCGAAGTAAAAATATCCAACAAGTAAATAATCCTTTCGTATAATTCCCACCAACAAAGAACTCGGCTTCCAGCACCTTTTTCTCCATTTTAAATGATACAAAAATACTAATTAATAATGCACCTAGCGGCATTAAAATGTTACTAGATAAAAAATCTACTGCATCAAAAATATTCTTATTACCAATTGTGATATCGCTCCATACTCCAAACGACAGTGCTGACGGTATACCGACTAGGAAAATAGCCCCTCCAATCATCCAAGATAATTTCTTTCTTTTTTCTTGCTTACCATTCGCTACAGCTGAAACAACTGTTTCTAGTAAAGAGAACGCCGAAGTTAACGTTGCAAATGTAAATAATGCAAGAAATACTGTTAAGAAAAAACTTCCAAATGGAATTTGACTAAACACAGATGGCAATACGATAAATAGTAACCCTGGTCCTTCAGCTGGTTCCATTCCTAGTGAAAATACAGCAGGAAAAATAGCAAGCCCAGCAAAAAGAGAAACAAATAAGTTTAACCCAACAATTGTTATCGCCGATTTTGGCAAGCTTTCTTTTTTATTTAAATAGGAGCTATACGTAATCATAATAGAAATACCAATACTAATCGCAAAAAATGATTGTCCCATCGCAAACAAAATACTTTCGGATGTAACTTTTGAAAAATCAGGCTGTAGAAAGAATGTAACTCCTTTCATTGCATCATCAAGTGTTAAAGATCGAATAATTAAAGCAATAAATAAAATAAAAAGCGCTGGTAACATATACTTACTTGCTTTTTCAATCCCATTTTGTACCCCTTTTGATACAACCCAAATCGTAATAAACATAAAAACAAAATGACCAGCAATGGCCCAAGCAGGGTTCCCAATTGTTTCTGTAAATAGCGAACTATAATTTTGTTGCGAAGTAATAAGTTGTCCCGTCACCCCTCTAAATAAATAGATTAATACCCACCCACCAACAACACTGTAAAAAGAAAGTAGAATAAAACAAGTACCAACACCAAGGCGACCAATCCAGTGCCATCCCGTGTTTGGTGCAATGCTTTGAAATGCACCAATTGCCTGTTTTTGCGTACTACGACCAATCATAAATTCCGCTACTAATAAAGGGAGCCCAATCAATACCGTGAATAATATAAAAATTAAAAAGAATGCACCCCCTCCGCTCTTTCCAGCTATATAAGGAAACTTCCATATCGCTCCTAACCCAATAGCAGAACCTGCTGCTGCCATTATAAATCCTAACTTTGACGTCCATTGCTCCGTCTGTTTCATCTTCTTTCCCCTCCCAAATCACTTTATATTAATAACCAAATTTCATTGACCAATCTAAAAGCAACCTCCATTTTCTTCTCTATAATAAAAAATGGCCTAACATCTCTTTTTATCAAGAGACGCTAAGCCATTTACTTAACGCGGTACCACTCTTTTTGATTCCATTATGAATCCACCTTAGTAGCAATCGTATGATTACAAACCTGTTATCGAAGGTTAACCGTTAAGATTTACTAAGAATTAGATTTCCGTTCCACCTTATTGCTCCTAGGCGAGTTCAGGATGTTATTTGACTATGTCACACCAACCCATAGCTCTCTGCACAAATACTTGACCTTACTACTCCTATTCAACGCACTTCAATATTCTGAATATAATTTCTTTTTTTAAATTAATACAAATTATATCGATTATATTTCAAACTGTCAATAAGATTTATATATTTTTTGTCGAAAAAAATGTTTTCAAATATGCACGCTGTACGTAAAGTTCCATCTACTTCTAAAATCTTTTATATCGCTCTTTCCTAACAATACTTCATATCTCTTCATAAAAAAGGCAGAAATGGAACTAGATTACCACTCTTTTTTATTCTTAATTTGTACGAATTCCTCTTGCTGTCCAAATTCGATCAATTTCTGCAGCATGTTGTCCCCCATAAAGAAGCGCATCCGCTTGTTTAATTGCTCGTGCTCCATCATGAAATGTCGCATTTGGTGTCAAAGACCAATGGGATTGTAAAATGATTTTTGTCGCTACATCACGCCCAAAGGCTTGCGCCATTTCATACTCTCCTTGCGCCCAAATTTCTCCGTCTGCATGTACTTCATTTTGCATATCTTTTGGATATACTTTATTATTATCTAACCGACGAAGACATGTTGGATCAGAGCTCGAATAAGCTGTTGCATCCCATTCTCCAACACAAGCTTTCCCATATTCTGTCGTCGATACAGCATCTTCATACGTCGCACCTAAGAAATCACCAAACCCTTCCCCCATTGCTCCGCCTTCTAAGGAACTTCCGAACCCTGGAACTTGATTATCTTGGATAGAGTGTCCATATTCATGTGCAATAATTCCGGCATCCTCTGCATCATCTACTCCACCTGTTCCAAATGTTAAAGCTTTCGTTGAGGGAGAATAAAAAGAGTTATCAGCCGTTGTTCCATTTACATTCACTTTAATGGAGCGATTGTTAATATTTTGAAAGCCCAACCCTTGAATATAACGTTGCAAAGTATCAATATGATAATATGCCATGACATCTTCAAAACTATCATGAGAACGTGTGTAATTGAATTGAAAATTTGTAGATTTTGTTTTTGCCTTAGAAGAAATTGTTACATAATCACCAATTAAAAAACCCGTTCCATCTAAACCTTTTAAAATAACCGTTTTCAATTGATTATTTAATTCTACTGAATCTTTATCATTGTTATCTTTCAAGCCTGTTAAGCTACCATTTGATACGACTGGATTTGGCAAAAATACTTTACCCGTTCCCTCTACTTTACGGTTTATATCCACCTTTTTTAATAGCTTTCCACTTCCAGCATCAATCAATGTTTCCCAAGCACCAAATGGTTTATTAGAATGGACAACAACTTTATATACCGGTATAGCAACTCCCTCTTCAATGATATATCCAAATTCTTTCGTCGTTGGTGCCCATAAATTACTTTCATTTTCAGCACCAGATACATATGATTTTGACTTTTGTTCAGCTTCTTGCTCACTCATCTTTTTCTTTATTTCTTTCACCCTTTGAACAGGCTGGTAATCAGAAACTACTAATACACTTTGTCCTGTCCTATTTATTGTCACCGTTATTTGTCGTGAAAATACAGGAGCATCATTTACGACTTGTTGAAATCTCACATATGAGGCTACTGGCGTTTCAGTTGTTGAAATATATCGTAAATCTGATAGATCTTCCTTCAACGCATAATGCGCTGCATTTTCTTTCAAATATTCTATTGCCTTTTCTTTAGGGGAATACTTTTCTAGGCTTACTTGTTCTTTCTCCACTGCCGAAGCTGTAGATACCGTCCCTAACACAAGAGGTATAACCGCCGCGAGCGCTATCACTTTCTTATTCATCAATAGAATCACTCTCCCTAATAAAATCAGAATGTACGAGTAATTCTATAAAAGTAATTCCATTACCTTTATAATGATATTATAAAAAGAAAAAGTAATATTTTCTCAATATTTTTTCGTGAAATAAGAAACTAAAGACTCAATGAATCTGCCCAATCAAATATTAACGCAAAAAACCATAGCCAAAATACACGAATTTGACTATGGTTTCAACCTTTCTTACATTTTACCCTATTCTAAAGAAGCAACAATAAATATGGAACCTTCCACTCATTATGCGATTTAACTAGCTGAATGCAACTGAATTCGCAACTTCTTCTCCTATTCATTTATATCCTCATTCTATATATTTTATCTGAACCCCTTATCTCCTTTCACATCTCTTCTGGCGCACCAATTCCAAGTAAACGCAAGCCCTCTTTTAATACAATCGTTACCGCATACACAAGTGCAAGTCTGCTTTCTTTCTCATGATCATCTTCTAAAATACGTACATTTCCATAGTATTTATTAAACGCCTGTGCTACATCTAATATATACTTTGTAATATGAGAGGGTTCATTTTTTGTGAAAGCTGTTTCAATCACTTGTGGGAATTGATTTAATAATTTCAATGTGTTCCAACTGTAATCGTCATTTAATGCAAATGTTGCTGTTTCAAATTCTACATGTTCTTTTCTTAAAATCGAGCAAGCACGTGCATGTGTATATTGAACATATGGACCTGTTTCCCCTTCGAACTTCAACATTTTCTCTAATGAAAATTCAATATTGTGCATACGTTCGTTTTTCAAATCATGGAAAATGATTGCCCCTACACCAACTTGTTTCGCAACTTCTGCTTTCTGCTTTAAACTTGGATTTTTCTCCTCAATATGTTGCTGAGCAAGTGCGATTGCTTCTTCTAGTACTTCTTCTAGTAATACTACTTTCCCCTTACGTGTAGACATTTTCTTACCGTCTTTTAAAATAAGACCAAACGGCACATGCTGCATCCCCTCAACCCATGTGTAGCCTAATTGTTTTAATACGGTAAAAAATTGTGCGAAATGTAAGCTTTGTTCCGCCCCTACTACATAAAGCGCCTTATCAAATCCGTATGTATTTTGACGATATAAAGCTGCTGTTAAATCACGTGTAGCATAAAGAGTCGCCCCGTCAGATTTTCTAATTAAACATGGCGGCATATTCTCTTCATCTAAATTCACAACTTGCGCTCCATCTGATTCCTCTAATATCCCTTTCTCCTCTAGCATTTCAACAAATTCATCCATCTTATCGTTGTAAAAAGCCTCTCCTTGAAAATTTTCAAATTCTACTCCAAGAAGTTCATAAATGCGAGAAAATTCTTTTAATGATTCATGGCGAAACCAGTTCCATAAAAAGACTGCTTCTTCATCATTATCTTCTAACTTTTTAAACCAAATACGTCCCTCCTCTTCTAACTCTGGGTTTTCTTTTACTTCCTCATGAAATTGAACGTATAACTGAAATAATTCACGAATTGGATCTTCTTTGACAAGATCCTTATTTCCCCACTTTTTATATGCGGTAATAAGCTTTCCAAATTGCGTTCCCCAATCACCAATATAGTTAATACCGACAACTTCATAACCACATTTTTCAGCAATATGTTTTAAAGCATTTCCAATCATTGTTGAACGTAAATGTCCCATAGAAAATGGTTTTGCGATATTTGGAGAAGAATAATCAATTACAACTGTCTTTTCCTGTCCAAAATGATGTTGCCCATATTTTTCTTTTTCAGCTAAAATGGTTTTCAATATATGATTACTTACGACAGAACGATTATAAAATATATTTACATACGGTCCCACCGCCTCTACTTTTTTGAAAAATGACCCTTTTAATTCTGAAGCAATTTCCTTAGCAATTTGTGCTGGTGCTTTTTTATATTGTTTTGCGAGCGTAAAACATGGAAATGCTGCATCCCCAAATTCATCTTGCTTTGGCGTTTCGATTAAAGCCATAATTTCTTCTAATGACAATCCGGCATGTAAACTGTTTACTAGTGCTTTTGCAAATTGTTTTTTGTATTCCATACATTACCCCTCCTTTTATTAAAACCACAAAAAACTCGCCTCTAAAAAAGAGACGAGTTATCACCCGTGGTACCACCCTTGTTGTTCAATTTGAACCACTTTCCCGTTTATAACGAGGACAGGGAACCCCGGCTTACTCTACTATTCGCTTCAAGCAGCGTCTCCGAAGTGCGCTTCATCCTCTTCTCCGTACTAGGCTCACACCATCCCTAGCTCGCTTCCCTTCTGAAGAAGGACTACTCTCTTCATCTACGACATCCTATATAATTGATTATTGCCTATTATACATCTTTTCAAATAATTAGCAAGTTTCAATAACACCAAAATGAAATTTTGCACTTTTTCGCTTATATACAAAAAAATGATGTCGTTCAAATCTTTCACTACGAAAATGATCTTTTAAAACAACTCGTTTCTTTGCAACACGCTTCGCTTCTTGAATCGTTTCATCTGTAATATCATGATATAACGCAAAATGTTTCAGACCGCGGATTCCATCTGATTCCACAATGGTTTCTTCAAACATTGGATCTAAATATACTACATCATAGCGATTGTCTTCACAGTGCTTTAAGAAATTAAAATGTTCACTTTCCTTCACGATAATTTGGCGCATCGCTTCATCCATTTCTGGAATACCCGAACACCATTGTTTTAATCCTTTATCCATAATATAGGCCATGTAGCGATTCCCTTCAATTCCAGTTACAGCACCTTCTTTTCCAACAATATAACTTGCGACAATACTATCTGATGCCATACCAAGCGTGCAGTCTAACACTGTCATTCCTTTTTCTAACTTAGCAGCCTGTACAAATGAATCCTGCTCTCCTCTCATCAACCTTTTCACACGAAACATAGCTGAATTAGGATGAAAAAAGAATGATTCATCCGTTCCGTTTGGATAAATAGCTAATCGATTCTTCCCTACGACAAGCACATCATCTTCAAACTGCTTATGTAATTGATGCACCGAAAGCTCATCTCGCATAGCAAAAGGGCATTGTAATTCTTTTGCTACTTCTTTTGCATACACTGTCATTTCTCTATTTGTTCGTCCTGCTGTTGTTACAATCATTTCTTTTCACCTCATATATAAAGAAAAAAGGGAGAATTCCTTCTCCCCCGTTCCTTAACAATGCTTTTCAAAAGCTCGTTCTAAGTTATGAATAATTTCTTCCATCGTTGCACCTTCAATTTCATGGCGATGAATGAAGTGAACAACTTCTTTTCCTTTTAATAAAGCCATAGATGGTGAAGATGGTGGAATCTCTCCAAAATACTCGCGCATTTTTGCAGTTGCTTCTTTATCTTGCCCTGCAAATACAGTTACAAGATGATCAGGTCGTTTTTCTGAACGCACAACTGCTTGACCAGCTGATGGACGCGCTAAACCTGCTGCACAGCCACAAACAGAGTTTACAACAACTAATGTTGTACCTGTTGCTTGTTCCATATATTCTGTTACAGCTTCTTCTGTTGTTAATTCTTCAAATCCAGCACGCACTAATTCTTGACGCATCGGAATTACCATTTGACGCATGTACTCTTCGTATGCATTTGACATCTTTCTTCTCTCTCCTTCAACTTTCATTCCAAATTCATCATATCACGGTCTAATAATAGGTGCAAAAGAAAGATAGTAATCCTATCATTTTTTTGCAGGAATTTCACAAATCCCTTCCCGGCAATGTCCAACCGGTACTAGCTTTCTATTATTTGCAATATAATCATATACTTTATTTCCAAACTTCAGCAACACGGATAACTTAATGAATGGAACAATAGGCCAATAAGATGGTACTACCTTTGCTATTACATAAATGCTATGGATTCCATCGTACCACTGATCGGCTTTCCACACATAAAGCCTTTGTTCCATCTTATGTTGCAATGTTTCTGATAACTGATATTTCTTCACTACTTCTTTCTCACGAAAAGAAAGAAACGTTATACGTCCCTTTCTATCAAGTTTCTTTGTACGCTCTGTAATCGCAGTACACATCGGACACCAGCTATCATAGAAAACTATCATATTATTCTCCTTTACGCGCTTCCGTCATTTGCTTCCAAACAGATCCTTTCGCTTCTTCTCCACCCTCAATGCGTTCTAGTGCTAGACGCGCTTGCATCGCTACTTCAAATTCTGGGTCATCCTGTGCGGCGCGCAAGGCTGGTATTGCACTTTCATCACCAAGCTCAAATAAAAACATCGCTGCACGCCAACGTACTAACTTACTTGGATCTTTCAATGCCTTAATCATCACAAACATCGCTGCTGGATCTCCTACATCTGATAAGCAATCTCCTGCCGTACGCCGTACACTGACAGAACGATCTAACATCGCTTTATATAGTAATGGTAGTACCTCTTCTCCTTTAATCATTCCTAAATAGGCTGTTGCTAAACGACGAATCGATACTTTTTCATCTTCTAGCGCTTTCTTCAAGACAGGGATATCGTCTTCAGTAGGATCCATCTGTTCCAATGCAGCATACCGTTTTTTCCAATCTGGATCTGACATCATTTCTTCCGTTACTTTATATGGCGTGCGCTTTTGAATTGTTACTTCTACTGCACCGGCTTGATCTAACAACTCTTTCACTGTTTCATTTATGCGCTCTTCAGGATATGCCGCAACAATTTCTTCGACAACTTCTGTTCCGATTTCTTCAAAATTGCCATAGCGTGTACTTTGTTCTACCCATTTTCGCTCTTTCACAACATTTGGAGCAGACATTTGGACTTTCATAATAGCTTCTTTGAATCGGTCTGGTAAACCAACTCGCTCTTCTGTTGTTCCATCTGTTAATTTCACCTGCATGGGAATGGAAAAAAACATTTGAATAAATACTTTCACTTCTCCAAAATGAGAAAGCTGCTCTTTCTCATCGTCTTCTACTACCTCTTCTCCAAATACAGTGCGAACTTGTTGTAAAAGAACTTTCCAATCATACTTCGCATTTCGCTCAACAGCTAAAAAGTCAGCAACATGGTATACACCTTTAATACCTTCGATTTTCAAAATATGCTGTACTTGCTCAGGAGCTTGATCTACATTTTCTTTCGTATAATTATTACGTGCTCCTGCTGGTAATACCTCATTCAAAATAACTTTCATTGTATTTGGACTTGGCGTCGGTTCAATTGCTTTAATCTTCACGTAAATATACTCTCCTTTATTGCTTGTTCTTAGCTGTATTGTAACATGTCCTATTCCTATACTCCTACTAGGATGCTTATTTTTACGAACTCTTCTTATACTGTGGATCAATCAAATACAATCGTGCAAGCACTTCTATCATATGCATTTTGTTTTTCATCCATTTGAAATCTCTCTTTTCCTTTCTAAAAACGTAATTCTTTCAATTACAACTTCTGTTCTATATATTCTCTTTCCTTGATCATTCTCGTAATTGCTCGTATGAATACGGCCCGTAATGCCAACGAGAGAACCTTTCCGGCAGTACTCTAATACATTCTCAGCTGACTTTCTCCAAACAACACAATAAATATAATCTGCTTGTTGTTCCCCTAAACTATTTCGAAATCCTCTATTTACAGCAATACAAATACGTGCATAAGGAATTCCTTGCTTTGTATAGTATAATTCTGGATCTTTTGTTAATCTTCCAACTAATACAACTCGATTCATCATATATATCACCTCACATTTTTTCTCCATTGTAGAAAAAAAGAGAAAATAGGTAAAAAATGAAAAATGATATATTTCCGTTCAGAAATCATAACTTTAAATCTAATAAAATAAAAAAAGAAATTGTATATGATGCAATCATGCAGAATTTCTTGAAATATTTATGCTTCTCGGTAAAAGATAGAATACCCTCCACGAGTCATTCGTATATCAGCACGATAAAAGTAAGCGAATTCACTTTACTTACAAATTCTAGCTGTTCTTGAGATTCTTTAGCATACTTCTCAACAGCTGTATAAATGATTTCAGAGGATCGATACTAAAGTACATCTAATTCGAAAAACTTTAATTTATAGTTCTCCCCCATTGATTATCTATGTTAGATCATAACAAACTTTCATTAGCTTTAGAAAGAGAAAAGCAAAAAACCTGTACGTTTGCAAACGTACAGGTTTTTCTACTAATCATTCTTTGCAAAGTAAGAAACGAAGCGAAGAATTTCTAAGTATAACCATACTAGCGTCATCATTAGACCCATTGCGCTATACCACTCCATATATTTTGGAGCGCCGCTGCGTGCACCATTTTCGATTAAATCGAAATCTAGTAATAGATTTAATGCAGCAACGACAATAACAACCGCACTAATGATTATACCGATTGTTCCACCTTGGTGAATATATGGAACTGTTACACCAAAGATATTTAATGCGAAAACAATTAAGTACATAATCGCAATTCCAACGGTTGCAGCCATAATACCTGTGCGGAATTTATCCGTTACTTTTACTACGCGAGTCGCATATAACACTAACATTGCAAATAAAATGGAAACAGTTAGTAGTACCGCATTTAAAACGATAGAATCTCCAAAACGCATTGTGTATATAGCTGAAACACTTCCTAACACAACACCTTCTACCGCTGCATAAATTGGCGCACCAATCGGTGAAATACGCGGAATAAAGATTGATGCAAATGCGATAATAGCAGCAACAATTAACGCACCAATAAATACTGGCATTTTCATTACACCATTCATCATCTGTATGTATGAATAGACAGACGTTGCAAGAAGCAAGATCAGCATAATAAAAGTTTTGCCTATCGCTCCGCTAATTGTCATGGCAGACGCACTTGCTCCTTCTTTACGAAATGCCTCTTTTTTCAACATTGGATTAGATGTTCTCATTTTTCCCCTCCTATAATAGGTTCTACCAATAGTGTAAAGTTTTTCTCTTTATATTTCAATATATGCAGCTTGTTTTTATTTTAATCCTTCAACAATATCTGAAAGCTCACTCCATCGTTCCATCGCTTTCTCTAGTTGTTCTTCAAGTTGTTCCTGTGCTTCAGCAAGTTCTTGCGCCTTCGTAAAGTCAGAACCTACATTTGCAAGTTCTTCTTCAACCGCTTCCAATTTTTCTTCCAGTTCTGCTATCTTATCCTCAATTGTGTCCCACTCGCGTTGTTCGTGATAAGATAGTTTGCGTTTCCGTTGTTGTTTCGGTACTTCTTCTACTTTCTTTTCTTTTCGTACTTCAGCTTTTTCAAGTCGTTCTTTTGTTTTTTCTATTTCTAAATAGTCACTATAACTTCCTAAAAATTCACGAACTTCACCATTTCCAGTAAAAATAAATAATTCGTCTACGACTTTATCTAGAAAATAACGATCATGCGATACGGTTAACACTACGCCTGGAAAATCTTCTAAATAATCTTCTAATACTGTTAATGTTTGTGTATCTAAATCGTTTGTTGGTTCGTCCAATAACAATACATTCGGTTCTCCCATTAAAATGCGCAATAAATATAATCGTCTTCGCTCACCACCAGATAATTTCCCAAGTGGCGTTCCATGTGAATGCGGCTCGAACAAGAAACGCTCTAGCATTTGTGAAGCACTAATGACTTTGTCATCTGTCGTATGAATAACCTCTGCAACCTCTTTAATATATTCAATCATACGTTGATTTAAATTCATTTCTTCGTTTTCTTGTGTATAATACGCAATTTTTACAGTTTGTCCTACTTCAATTTCACCACTATCCGGAGATAATTTACCTGCAAGCATGTTTAATAATGATGATTTCCCGCTACCATTTGCTCCAATAATCCCAATGCGGTCACCTGGTTTTACAATATGACTAAACTTATGAAGCAACGTCTTATCCCCAAACTTTTTCGTTACATCTTTTAATTCAATCACTTTCTTTCCTAGTCTGCTACCGCTAAGTGCAATATCAACAGCCTGCTTCGCAGCAGGTCCTTCTTGATTCTTTAAATCTTCGAAACGTTGAATACGAGCTTTTTGCTTCGTTGAACGTGCTTTTGCTCCGCGGCGAATCCAAGCTAATTCTCGGCGATATAAATTTTGTCGTTTTGCTTCTTGCGCTAGTTCTTGTTCTTCACGAAATGCTTTTGCTTCTAGAAATGTACTGTAATTCCCTTCGTAGCTATATAATTTTCCTTTATCTAATTCAAAAATGCGGTTTGTTACGCGGTCTAAGAAATACCGATCATGTGTAACAAGTAAAACAGCTCCTGTATACCTTGATAAATACTCTTCCAACCACTCTACTGTTTCATGATCTAAATGGTTCGTTGGTTCATCTAGTATGAGTAAATCTGGTGTTTCAATAAAACATTGTGCCATCGCAATACGTTTCTTTTGTCCTCCAGATAAATTTCCAACTCTTGCAGTAAAGTCTGTGATCCCTAATTTCGTTAAAAGAGACTTCGCATTCGCATTTGCTTCCCATGCATTCATTGCATCCATACGTTGCTGCATCGCAAATAATTGCTCTTGTACTTTTTCACTATTTGGATTTTGTTCAATCTGCAATAGCGATTGTTCATATTCACGAAGAAGCCGAATAAGAGGTGTATCTCCATGAAAGACTTGTTCAAGAACAGTTAAATCTTCCTTAAAGTCTGGCTGCTGTGGTAAATAACTAATTGTATACCCGCGCGTATGTGTCATATCGCCTGTATCTGGAATTTCTACACCAGCGATAATTTTTAACAATGTTGACTTCCCTGTACCATTTACCCCAATAATTCCAGCACGTTGTCCTTCCGCTATGCTAAATGATAATCCATGAAATAACGGCTTATCTCCATATGATTTTGATACATTTTCGACTGTTAACATTTTCATATTTGCCCATTCCACTCTTTCATAAATTGTTCAATAAATTCTTCCATATAAAGATGACGACTTTCCGCCTCTCGCTTCGCTGCATCTGTATTCATTAAGTCTTTTAACTTTAACAGCTTTTCGTAAAAATGATTGAAAGATGGATCATTATTTTTTCTATACTCTTCTTTCGTCATCGATTCACGCGGCGGAATATTGGGATCATACATTAATCTTCCCTTTGCTCCTCCATATGCAAATGTACGAGCAATGCCAATAGCGCCAAGAGCATCTAAACGATCCGCATCCTGAACGATTTTTCCTTCTAGCGATTCTACCTTGCCGCCATGTCCACCTTTATAAGACATATTTGCAATAATATGTAGAATATGTTTCCTTATTTCCTGTTCTACCCCTAACTTCTCTAGCCAGTCAGAAACCTTTTTCATTCCAGCTTCTTCACTTTCATTCAGTTTCTCATCCGCAACATCATGAAGCAAAGCTGCCATCTCAATAACAAAAAGATCCCCACCTTCTTGCTTGGCTAAAGAAGTCGCTAATTTATGTACACGCTCAATATGATACCAATCATGCCCGCTTGCGTCTTTTTCTAAAATATTTTTAACAAACGTCACTGTTTTTTGAATTTGTTCCTGTTTTATCATTTATCTTCACCCAGTTTCTTATTGTAACACGCCCTTATTTTTTCATCACATATTTTCTTGTCTGCCCATAGACTATTTTGTATGTATGATGATGAAGGAGGAAATCAAATGTTCTATCATAATCAACAGCCTTACCCGGGGCAACCGTACTACCCTCAAAACGCAGAACAACATGCTGCAATCACAGACCAAGAGCTTCACGTAACATCACAACCTCAGTATTCAAGCCAGTCAGACTTTGTAAAAAACTTTCAAGAAAACCAAATCTCACAAAATCCATATCTCACTCAACAACATCAAGAACCTCAATATAGGCAGAATTCCTATACGCCACAACACTCAGAAGAAACGCAGTATCTTCCAAATACAAATCAACAAAATCCATACTTATCAGAGCAAGCTACCTATCAGCAACCTCAAATGTATCAACCATATCCAAACGTTCGCGTTTCGCCACCAGCACCAACATTAAACCCGATACAACCACAAATCTTACCACCAGGCCCTGCGACACCAATTCCAACTGAACCGACACAAGAACAAATTCAACAAGTTGTCGGCACACAGTTTCTCTCTTTAAAAAAACCTGTCCTTGATTTCGTAAAACCTTGGGTTCAATACGGTATGAATGAAGCAAAGCATACATCCCACGAACACGCAATGACCGAAATTGCTGCAATTATGTTTTTAGTTGGAAAAGGATTCAATCCAACGATTGCGCATTATATTGTAGAATCTTGGGAGAAGAATGAGCAGTTTTAGAAGCATTTTACATTTCCAACAAAGAACCCCCTAAATGTTTGAAATACAAGCACTTAGGGGATTTTTTATTTATCCCGCTATTTTAGGGGCAGCCCGATTGGTGGGGGCTCATAATCAGTGGGGGATGAGGAAAAACCCCACTGATTAAAGTTTCACTTTATAATTATTGTCTTACTTCATAATACCATCCGCGCGCTTTTAACCATGCTTCAAACTTTGCAAGCGATTCTTCGCTTAAACCACCTGTGACAGCAAATGGATTGTTTCCTTCCCCTGGAAACTCAATCTTTGCCCACCAATTATGATCTAAAAAATACTTTGAAACTTCCGAAATAGCATTCACACCTAATCCGCCTGTGACAACATATTTACTTACGGGTACTAGATCTACTCCTGTAACAGTTGACACAAGTGCACGCGCCGCCTTGTCCGCATTTTGATTATATTTCTTCATGTCACTTTCATTATCTATAAACAATAGTTCAAAATAATAATCTGTTTTTGTTTTATTTAACCACCCTAAATCAGGACGAGATTTTACCCCGCGCCAGTTTGTCCCAAATGCATTAGCAACAACTTCCCCAAGTTGTTCACACTTCGCTAAATTTCCATAACTCGGATGATATAACACTTCAGTTCCACTTGCAGAACCGTTGAAGGAATTCAAATGAAAAGTGGCATCAAAAGCACTTTTCACGCGTAAATGATTATTTGCACAATTGGTCCAAACGGCCGTCTGTGTTGTGCCGACGTTATCCGTACAATCTACCACACTCCAACCCGCTTGTCTAAAATAATGTCCAACTCGCTGCACAAAATCCCGAGCAACTAATTCTTCTCTGCCGTAAGAACTGTTTGCCCCAGGAACGATGCTATTATGACCTGCTGAAATTGCCGCAATTGGCACTATAAATCATCTCCTTTTCTATTATCATATTCAGAACTTGTCTTACGGTCAGAGCAAATGCCTAAAATGCTACGATATTCTTACATATTATGATTCTCTTTTTTTTGATTGGCTCGCTAACCTCTGCACACTTAATAAATTTTTCACTGTAGCTTTGAGTAAAATCACGCCGTAAAAAAATATGGCAATGTTCTCAATCTCGTTTAGCCTCTTTTTTTATAAATTAAAGAGACAGTTTAATTGAAGATGATATAATAAATCTGATTATCTTAAGGGGGGCATTGTTTTGTACGGAAAATGCATTAAATTTTACGAATTCGGTAGTCCTAAAAATGTGTTAAAAATTGAATATAAAAATATAGAACCACCAAAAAACAAAGAGATTATAGTTCGAATGTTAGCGCGACCTATAAATCCATCTGACTTAATTCCAATAAGAGGAGCATATGCACATCGGATTTCTTTACCTAACATACCTGGTTATGAAGGAGTTGGTATTGTAGAAGATATAGGCTCCTTAGTTTCTAAAGACCTTATTGGCAAACGTGTCTTACCTTTACGTGGAGAAGGTACTTGGCAAGAATTTGTTAAGACATCAGCAGACTTTGCTATTCCTATACCTGATTCAATTAATGACTTTACAGCAGCACAAATGTATATTAATCCAATTACAGCATGGGTGACTTGTACGGAAATTCTAAAATTAAAACCAAACGATGTTTTATTGGTTAACGCTTGTGGTTCTTCCATTGGGCACCTTTTCGCTCAACTATCGCAGATTTTAGGTTTTCGATTAATTGCAGTTACAAGAAACAAGAAATATACAGAGGCTTTACTTCACCTTGGTGCTTCTTATGTAATAGATACTTCTACCGTTTCACTCTATGAAGCAGTGATGGAATTAACAAATGGAATCGGGGCAGATGCTGCTATTGATTCCATTGGAGGCTCAGATGGAAATGAATTGGCTTTTTGTTTACACCCTAATGGGAATTTTTTAACCATAGGGCTTCTATCAGGGATACAAGTAAATTGGGGAGATATTGTAAATAGGGCGAGAGTAAATGCTAATATGTTTCATTTACGAAATTGGAATAAAAATGTCTCAGTATATAAATGGCAAGAAACATTCCATCATTTGATTCATTTAATAGAGGATAAAAAATTACGCTTCATGACAGCTGATTCTACTCATGATTTAACAGATGTAATAAAAGCTATCGATGCAGTCGAATCCTTTAAAAAAACGAAAGGGAAAGTATTTTTAACAAGTTATTAACTTATGAAAGCAAAAAAGTATAATCAATTTTTTTATTCTAAACTATCATGTAATACAACAAAAATCTTCTATCAACAGGAGATTTTTGTTGTATTATTTAAAATTGAAACGGTCCTTCCTGTTTTTCTATCTCCTACAAACAGTTGATTCATCCAATTATATTGTGATAACGCTCTTTCCAATTTGTTACTTATTTCATTAGAAACAGAATAAAAGTAAGACAGAACCTTCACTTGAGAGGTGCGTAAATAAGGTTCAATTCTAGAAAAAACAGCAGAACATTTTCAATCCCGAATCTGTAAATAAAGTAGCCCCTCCTACTTTATCACTTGTATACAATAAAAAAGAAGATTCATTTTGTTAGAATCTGCTTTCTTAAATACCATTCATCAAATAAAAACATAGAATATTGCTTCACATAGTCCCTTTCATAATTAATCCTAAAATTGCTAAAACAATTGAACTGATAATAATCCGTAAAATCCAAGTTGTATTCAAGCTTATTTTTTCTAATTGTTTATTTATGGTAGAAATATCTTTTTCGTTAATCGTTGTACGAGTTTCCAAATTACGAATATCTCGCATAATTTCCTTTTGATTTAACTTTAAGTCTTCCATTTTGGACTTTAGGTGATTAATTTCTTCCATACTTTCACCACTCTCATAAAAAGGTATATACTGATAACTTGCTTATCTTTTTTATCTTGTATCAAAAACCTTTATATATCATTACCTACTTACTAATATGGAATCCCTCCACTATATATTCATCGTCATATTTATCATAGTGTAGGCCACTACCTATTTTTTGCCTTGTAACTTGATCTTGTAAGAATAAAGAACTTTCATCCCTAGTTGTCCCGATTTCAATTCCATATTTTTTCGTTAAGTAGGCCAATTCTATTAAAAACCATTCTCTTCGCAATTCTACCGGCAGGTTGTATGTTATTTTTTTCATCTCATTTATCACCTCATCTATTTTCCAGAAAGGATTTCTGATTCATTTCTATACTATTTGATTACTTTCATATGCTTTATAGCACTATACTATATGCATGTCCGCACGAAACTGTTCCACCTTTCCAAATAGCAGTAAATCAGAATGAAGAAATACAAGCGATATATAAATCGCAAATATAAAAATAAAAACCTGCACTTTTTTCTCTTTTCATTTCACATAAAAACCATTTTACTATGATACACATTTAGTTAACATAAAAATATTATGTATTAGTAGGGAGGTGGAGTTCTCTCACACCTTCCTACTATACTACTTCACATTAAGAACATCTTGATGCACCTATCGCTAGCAAGAACTCCGCAAAACTTTCAAGAATTGGCACTTTTAACGTAATCAAATCATCCACTTTTGTAACCAAGAAGAACTCACCATTTTCTTCCAAAACACAAAGCACTACTAATTGTAAGTTCATTTCATTTCCCTCCTTTCAGACGAGATACTATACTCTATGAATGAACCTCAAAAAAGTAATAGTATTTATATCTATTTTTTATGATATAGAGAAAAAATAATCTAAAAACCTATTAAAAACTACATACCCTTAATATATTGCTATACAATTAAATAAATCATATTTTACAAATGGAGGTAAAAACATGTTTTTGGGATTAATATCGGTGCAATTTTATTTTTGATTGCTATCATTCTACTCATTTTATATATTGTTTCATCCTTTAAGAAAGAAAAATGGGAAAGCAATGAAATACGGGAGGCCTGCAGTTGTTTGTGTCTTATTACAAGAAAGTTCTAGACTAAAAATAAAAAGGGCTATCCCATAAGTCGGTTTCACCGAGTTATGGGACAGCCCTTTTTACTTCTTTGTTTTGATATAAACTATGCAATACTTGAACGGATTTCTTTTGCTCTTTGTTCCGCTTCTTCTACGTTAGATGCATGCCCTAACTCTACTAATAACCCAGTTGCAACCGTCCCTGTACGATTTCGTCCACCGGAGCAATGGTAAAAATATTTTTTCCTTGTTCTACAGCTTCCTTAACTGCCCCAATTGCATTTTTAACAGAGTCATCATCTTCTTCTATAACTGGGTAAGCATGTCGCTTAGCTTCAGCTGGAAATCCTTCTGGTTCTTCTCCTCCAGCACGTAAGTCAAATACCTCTGATACGCTACCCCCTCCTCATCAACTGAATCTTTTGCTTGCTCTATGACTTCCTTACGATCGTTTTCAACTTCTACTTTTGGATCCATTCGGCTTATCGTAATATTTCCTAGTTCTCCATGCATGACATAATTAACATGTGCTGCAGAATCAAAAATTTCAACCTTTTTCATCTCTGATTTCTCCCTTTCTTTATAAAATAAGCCGAGAAAAAATTCTCGGCTTATTTTGTTTTCAATTATTCTCCTGTTTCAGCGAATTTTTTAATGCGTGCGCCAATTTCATCACGAACTCTTTGGAATACAGACCATTCTTGACCAGCTGGATCATCAAATCCCCAGTGAACTCGTTTTACATGAGGCGGTGTGGTTGGACACACATCATTTGCATGACCACAAAGTGTTACAACAAGATCCGCTTTATCTAAAATGTCACAATCAATGATATCTGATGTTTGATCCGTAATATCAATATCTACTTCTTTCATTGCTTTAACCGCATTCGGATTTACTCCATGCGCCTCAATACCAGCAGAAAGTACATTCCATTTGTCACCTAAATATTCTTTGCCCCAAGCTTCTGCCATTTGGCTACGACAAGAATTTCCTGTGCATAAAAAGTAAATTATTTTCTTGTTTTCCATGATAATTCCACCTTTATTATGAATATTTATTTGGGTTGTGTTTGAAAGTATTTACGCTGGAACCAAAGTGCGACATTTACAAGTGCGATCATAACTGGAACCTCGACTAAAGGTCCGATAACTGCTGCAAACGCTGCACCTGACTGAATTCCAAATACACCTACAGCTACAGCAATCGCTAATTCAAAGTTATTACTTCCTGCTGTAAAGGCTAATGTTGTTGATACCCCATAACTTGCACCGATTTTTTTGCCCATAAAGAAAGAGACAAAGAACATGATTACAAAATAAATGAGTAACGGAATTGCAATACGTACAACATCAAATGGTACGCTAACAATCACTTCTCCTTTTAGAGAGAACATCACAATGATAGTAAATAGTAATGCGATTAAAGTAATTGGACCAATCTTTGGAATGAATACTTTTTCATACCATTCTCGTCCTTTCGTTTTTACAAAAATCAAGCGTGTTAGCATTCCTGCGATGAATGGAATTCCTAAATATATAAACACTGATTTTGCAACCTCTGCCATTGTTATATCTACAACAGCACCTTCAATTCCTAACCATTCTGGAATAACTGTTACAAACACATAAGCATATACTGAGAAAAATAACATTTGGAATACAGAGTTAAATGCTACTAATCCTGCCGCATATTCTGTATCTCCTTTTGCTAAGTCATTCCAAACGATAACCATCGCAATACAACGTGCTAGGCCAATCATGATTAATCCAACCATATATTCTGGTTTATCTGGTAAAAATATAATGGCTAAAGCAAACATTAAAACTGGACCAATAATCCAGTTTTGTACCAGTGATAATACTAATACTTTTACATCTTTAAAAACGCGCCCCATCTCTTCGTAACGAACTTTCGCGAGTGGAGGATACATCATTAAAATTAATCCAATGGCAAGCGGAATAGAAGTAGTTCCTACCTGTAAGCTATTCATTCCCTCTACAAAACCAGGGGATAGATATCCAACACCAATTCCAATAACCATCGCAAGGAAAATCCAAAGAGTTAAATACCTATCTAGGAATGACAGTCGCTTTTTCCCCGTGTTGCTCATTCTTCTCACTTCCCTTTCCTATTGTTAAACTAACATTTACATCGAAGGGTTGAATTACACTTTTCAATTTGTTGAATATTTTCTTTCTGATCAGGAACATGTTGCAAAATATCTTTGATAATTGGATAAAAGCTACTTTCTTCATTTAAAGAATAGTAAATCCATTGTCCCTGTCTTTCTTCTTTTAATAAGCCAATATCTTTTAATTTTCGAAGATGTTGACTTATAGATGGTTGGCTCATATCAAAGACTACTTGAAGTTCACATACACAACATTTACGTTCATTTAAAATTGCAATGGTTGTAAGTCTTGTTTTATCCCCAAGTAGCTTCAAAACACCGGATACTTGCGTTAACTCTACAACTGTTTTTTGCATCGCAATCCCTCCTTTCAAATAATTATATAAGCATACACTTATATGTTGAGTAAAAAAATAGATTCTTATGCAGTTGTTCAAAATAAATATTAAACCCTGACTGAATTCCATATAAGTATATAACTAATTACTTATATGTTTCAAGCCATATAACTCATTTTCAGAAAAAATTATTACTTCTGAGTATTCATTGCAAATGTTTTAGTTGAGCAACATCTTAAAACAAAGTATACGATTTTTCTTATTTTGTAACCAATTCATCCATCTGATTTAATTCTTTATATACTTGCTCAAAGTTTTGAAATGTATAATTTCCATATGCAGTATGATCTCCTTGGCATCAATAAGAGTACACTTCTGGAAATTCATAACAAGTTTAAAATAGGACTTAAAGTATTCCATACTAAGTTGGCTTCCATTATTAATAATCATATAATCACCTTATTTCATTTATTTAACAACCTATCTTACAACTTCATCTCTCCATCAAAACGTTATCCTTCCAAATTCCATTTACCTACCCTAGTTTCTCCCACACCTACATATGCACATCTTGATGATACTTTTTACTAACAGAAGCCCATCCAATGATAGTTTAATGTATTTTAGCTACTATACATGTCTTTAGATCACGATTCATTTTCCATTTGTTCCAATCAGAACATTCCGTCTCAATAGTAGCCGTTTTAGTTCATATACCCCTTAAATATATCGCTTACCTGAAGCCAATCTTTTTCTGTTAGCTGAAAATACTATACTCCATAATTTTCATCACCCCTTCTACTATTATGTTTTTTACACTTTAAGGCCCTTAGTCAACTTACTAAGAACCTTAAAGTGAACATTAACCAGTTTTATTAAAGTGTTCTTTAAACTCTAAGTTTTCTTCAAAAAACTGATCACTTATAGGTACTTTCCTTTTGTGTATCTGTTGAACTAGTCAGTCTAACGTCTCCTATTATTGAGATGGAAGATACTATTATTCATTAATGTTTTCTATATTTAAAATTTCTATTTTAAGACCACAAATATGCAGCTCCCTTAATTTGATAGTCTAAGTTTACATGCCCTTATTTTATGGAAAAGTAGTTCTAAAAAAATAGAAAAGCCTCCTTATTGAGGCTTTTCTATTCAGAGTGTTGAAAAACAACGCTGTCAATACGATTTTTAAAAAAACCTTTAAAAATGTCTCCTTTTCTAGAATAATAAAAAGAAAGGAGGCGTTTTCATGTTTTATAATCAAAAAAATCTTGAGATTACACAAAACCGTAAATTTTATGAAGCTATGTATGATCAAGATCATCATTTGGTTCGTATTGAAAAAGAAATGAATTGGAATATTGTTTATACATTAGTAAAACCTTTTTATCAATCTCCTGTGGGGCGTCCTTCTGTAGATCCACTCATTATCGTAAAAATTTTGTTGATTCAATATGTTGAAGGGTTCCGCTCTGTCCGTTTCACATGTAAACAAGTCAAACAAAACGCTACATATAGATGGTTTTTAGGTATTTTTCCTCATGCAAACATACCATGTC